>JBBIJJ010000179.1:0-7424 GCA_037446035.1 Burkholderiales bacterium | reverse complement strand
CAAATGGGTGATGGTCGTGGTCACTACAAGGCTTTGGCGCGAACGCGTTTCTCGATACTTCACGGACTTCAACTGCCGTTTCTAGGATGATAGGTAAGGCCACAGCGATGCAAGTGCTCGGGGTGTTGCAGGCACGTGTGTCGTCGAGCCGGCTGCCCGGCAAGGTGCTGCGGCCGCTGCTCGGCCAGCCGATGATCGCGCGCCAGATCGAACGGCTGCACCGTGCGCGGACGCTGGACGCGCTCGTGCTCGCGACCTCGACCGACCCGAGCGACGATGCGCTGGCCCGCTGGGCCGAGGAGGCGGGCGTGCCGGTGTATCGCGGGTCGCTGGACGACGTGCTCGATCGCTTCGTCTGCGCGGCGCGCCCGTACGCGCCGCGACACGTGACGCGGCTGACCGGCGACTGTCCGCTGGCGGATCCAGCGGTGATCGAGCGGGTCGTCGCGCGCCACCTCGAAAGCGGCGCCGACTACACGAGCAATACGATCGAGCCGACCTGGCCCGATGGGCTCGACGTCGAGGTGATGACGATGGCCGCGCTCGAAACCGCCGCCCGCGAGGCATCCGCGCAGTACCAACGCGAGCACGTGACGCAGTTAATCGTCCGGCAGCCCGGGCGTTTCCGGCTCGAGAACGTGCGCGCGGACAACGACCTTTCCGCGCTGCGTTGGACGGTCGACGAGCCCGCGGACTTCGAGCTGGTCGAGGCGATTTACGCCGCCCTTTACCCGTCGAATCCGGCCTTCGGCACGGCCGACATCCTGGCGTTCCTGCAGCACAATCCGCGCTGGCTGACGCACAACACGCAGCACGCACGCAACGAGGGCCTCGCCCGCTCGATCGCGCGCGAGCTGCAGCGGCAGGGCAGACCATGAAGATCGAGCATCGCTACAAGACTTCCGAGCAGTGGCTCGCGCGGGCGCTGAAGACGATCCCACTCGGATCGCAGACCTTCAGCAAGAGCAAGACGCAGTACCCGTTCGGCGTGTCGCCTTACTTCATCGAGCGCGCGACGGGCAGCCGCGTGTGGGACGCGGACGGCAACGAATACGTCGACTTCATCATGAGCCTGGCGGCCGTGACGCTCGGCTACCAGGATCCGGATGTCACCGAAGCGGTGCGTCGCCAGCTCGACGTCGGCGTGATCTTCTCGCTGCCGCACCGGCTCGAGATGGAGGTCGCCGAGGCGATCGTCGACGCGGTGCCGTGCGCGGAGATGGTGCGCTTCGGCAAGAACGGTTCCGACGCGACCGCCGGCGCGATCCGGCTGGCGCGCGCGGTGACCGGGCGCGATCGCGTCGCCGTGTGCGGCTACCACGGCTGGCAGGACTGGTACATCGGATCGACCGCGCGCAACAAGGGCGTGCCGCAAGCGGTGCGCGATCTGACGCACACGTTCGTCTACAACGATCTCGCCTCGCTGCAGGCGCTGTTCGATCGGCACCCGAACGAGTTCGCCGCGGTGATCCTTGAGCCGATGAACGTGAGCGAGCCGGTGCCCGGGTTCCTGCAGGGGGTCAAGGAGTTGACGCATCGCCACGGCGCGCTGCTGGTGTTCGACGAGACGATCACGGGCTTTCGCTACGAAATCGGCGGCGCGCAGCAGCGCTTCGGCGTGGCGCCGGACCTGGCGACGTTCGGCAAGGGGCTGGCTAACGGCTACCCGGTCTCCGCGGTGGCCGGCCGCGCCGAACTGATGAAGGCGATGGAGGAGATCTTTTTCTCGTTCACGTTCGGAGGCGAGCTGCTGTCGCTGGCGGCGGCGCAGGCGACGCTCGCCAAACTGCGGCGCGAGCCCGTGATCGAGACGCTGAAGCGCCGCGGCACGCGCGTGATGCGGCAGCTGCAAGCCCTGATCGATCGGCACGGGGGCGGCGATTTTCTTGCCGTGGCGGGCGATCCGACGTGGTCGTTCTTAACGATCAAGGACGCCGCACCGTACACGAGCTGGCAGATCAAGACGCTGTTGCTGCAAGAGATGTTCGCGCGCGGCGTCCTGACCGTCGGCACGCACAACCTGTGCTACGCGCACCAAGACGCGGAGATCGACCGCTTGCTGGCGGTCTACGGTGAAGTGGTACCGCTGTTGTGCGACGCTGTGAAAAACGGGCGGCTGCACGAGCTTCTGCGCTGCGCCCCGCTGGAGCCGCTGTTCAGGGTGCGATGACGACGGTCGTCTTTCGCGTCGACGCCGGCGAACGCATCGGGCTCGGTCATGCGATGCGTTGTCTGGCGCTCGCCGACGCGCTGCGCGCGCGCGGCGCGCGGACCGTGTTCGTCACCACCGCGCTGCCGGAGCCGACGGCGGCGGCGCTGCGCGCACGTGGCCACACGGTGCTGCCGCTGGCCGATGCCGGCGCGATCGCGGACGGCGCGCCCGAGAGCGAACTCGACGATGGCCGGCAGCGCGCCGATGCGCTGGCCATGCAACGGGCGCTGCAGGGGATCGGCCCGCTCGATTGGATCGTCGTCGACCACTACCACCTCGGCCTCGTTTGGGAGCGCGCGGCGGCGGGCTGGGCGCGCCGCCGCGCCGTGATCGACGACCACGCGCGGCGCGCGCACGACTGCGACCTTCTGATCGATCACAACGTGTCGGCGCAGTGGCCGCAGTACGACGGGCTGCTGCCGCCGCGCGCGCTGCGGCTGGTCGGGCCGCGCTTTGCGTTGCTGCGGCGGCAGTTCGCGCGCAGCGGGGATGCGCGGCCGCGAGCGGTGGTGGCGCGGCTGTTGGTCGCCTTTGGCGGCGCCGATCCGACGTGCGAGACGGAAAAGGCGCTCGCTGCGCTGTCGGAACCCGACTTGGCGGCGCTTGCGGTCGATGTCGTCGTCGGCGCCGCGAATCCGCGGCTGGCGGCGATCCGCGCCCGCGCGGCCGCGCGCGGCAACGTGCAGGTTCACGTCGACGCGGAGCGGATGGACGCGTTGATCGAGCGCGCCGATCTGGCGCTCGGCGCGGCCGGCGTCAGCGCGCTGGAGCGCTGCGCGCTGGGGCTGCCGGCGCTGCTGATCGCGGTGGCCGACAACCAGGTGCCGATCGCGCGGGCGCTGGCGCAGCGTGGCGCCGCCGTCTACCTCGGGCGGGCGGAGGCAGTCGACGAGGGCTGTGTCGCACGTGCGCTCGGCGGGCTGGCGGCCATGCCTGAGCTGGTGCGAACGCTGGCGCAGAACGCGGCCGACACCTGCGACGGCCACGGCGCGCGCCGCGTCGCTTCGCGGATGCTGGCGTTCGACCTGCGGCTGCGGCCTGCGGGGCCGGCGGATCGCGACCTTCTGCTGGCGTGGCGCAACGACGAGGCGACGCGGCGCCACTCGCTCGACCCCGCACCGATCGACCCCGAGCGCCATGCAGTCTGGTTTGCCGAAAGGCTAAAGGACGAGCACGGCGCGCTGCTGATCGGCGAGGACGAACGCGGGCCGGTGGGGGTATTGCGCTACGACGTGCGCGGCGCGACGGCCCGCGTTTCCGTGTATCTGGTCCCCGACCGGCACGGCCAGGGTCTGGGCGCGCTGCTGCTGCACGCGGGGCATCGCTGGCTGGCGGCGAACCGGCCCGCGGTGCGCGCGATCGACGCCGAGGTTCTGGCGGACAATCGCGCGTCGCGGCTGGCGTTCGCTGAAGCGGGTTACGCGGCGCGGCAGTTCGTGCTGCAACGTCGGCTGCACGGGTAGAAAAGACGATGTCGATCCAAATCGAGAAGCATCCGATCGGCCCCGACCATCCGCCGTTCGTGATCGCGGAGATGTCGGGCAACCACAACGGGTCGCTCGAGCGCGCGCTGGCGATCGTCGACGCGATCGCCGATGCGGGCGCGCAGGCGCTGAAGCTGCAGACCTACACGGCCGACACGATGACGCTCGACCTCGCCGAGCGCGAGTTCGTGATCGACGATGCGCGCAGCCTGTGGGCGGGGCGAACGCTGTACGACCTGTACCGCGAGGCGCATACGCCGTGGGAATGGCACGCGGCGATCTTCGAGCGCGCACGCACGCGCGGCCTGGTGGCGTTCTCGACTCCGTTCGACGCCACCGCGGTCGACTTTCTGGAGTCGCTCGATGTGCCCTGCTACAAGATCGCGTCGTTCGAAAACGTCGATCTGCCGCTGATCCGCCGCGTCGCCGCCACCGGCAAGCCGCTGATCGTCTCGACCGGACTGGCGACGCTCGCCGAGATCGGTGAGGCGGTGGCCGCCGCGCGCGACGCCGGCTGCCGCGATCTGGTGCTGCTCAAATGCACCAGCGCCTATCCGGCCTCTCCCGCCGACAGTCACCTGCGCACGATCCCGCACCTGCGCGCGGCGTTCGGTTGCGAGGTCGGGGTCTCTGACCACACGCTGGGGATCGGCGCCGCGCTGGCGGCGGTCGCGCTCGGCGCGACCGTGATCGAGAAGCACGTGACGCTACGGCGCGCCGACGGCGGTGTGGACAGCGCCTTTTCGCTGGAGCCGCACGAGTTGAAGCAACTGGTCGAAGAAAGCGAGCGCGCGCGCGCGGCGCTCGGCGGTGTGCGGTACGGGCCGAGCGCCGGCGAACTCGATTCGCTGCGGTTTCGCCGCTCGCTGTACGTCGTCCGCGACGTGCGCGCCGGCGAGCCGTTCACGCGGGACAACGTGCGCGCGATACGGCCCGGGTTGGGGCTGCCGCCGAAGCACCTGGGACAGGTGCTCGGCCGCCGTGCGGTGTGCGACCTCGCGGCCGGTACCGCGCTGGCGTGGGATTTGATCGCCTGAACCGGCGCAGTTCATTGAGGAAGAGTCGATGAGAGAGGGCAACTCCGTACTCGTGACCGGCGGCGCCGGGTTTCTTGGCTCGCACCTGTGCGAACGGCTGCTGAACGAGGGACGCGAAGTGCTGTGCGTCGACAACTTCTTCACCGGCACGCGGCGCAACGTCGAGCACCTGCTCGGGCATCGGCACTTCGAACTGCTGCGACACGACGTCACGTTTCCGCTGTACGTCGAAACTGACCAGATCTACAACCTCGCCTGCCCGGCCAGCCCGATCCACTACCAGTTCGATCCGGTGCAGACGACCAAGACCAGCGTGCATGGCGCGATCAACATGCTGGGGCTGGCCAAGCGACTGAAGGCGCGCATCCTGCAGGCTTCTACCTCGGAGGTGTACGGCGACCCCGAGGTGCACCCGCAGACCGAGGACTACTGGGGTCGCGTCAACCCGATCGGCATGCGTAGTTGCTACGACGAGGGCAAGCGCTGCGCCGAGACGCTGTTCTTCGACTACTGGCGCCAGCACCGGCTCGAGATCAAGGTCGTGCGCATCTTCAACACCTACGGCCCGCGCATGCACCCGAACGACGGCCGCGTGGTCAGCAACTTCATCGTGCAGGCGTTGAAAGGCCAGGACATCACGATCTACGGCACCGGCGAGCAGACGCGCTCGTTCTGTTATGTGGACGACCTGATCGACGCGCTGGTGCGGATGATGGCTACGCCGGCGGAGTTCACCGGCCCCGTGAACGTCGGCAACCCGGCCGAGTTCACCATCCGAGAGCTGGCCGAGCGGGTGCTGAAGCTCGTCGGTGGCCGCTCGAAGCTCGTATTCAAGCCGCTGCCGGAGGACGATCCGAAGCAGCGCCAACCCGACATCACGCTGGCGAAGAACAAGCTCGGCTGGCAGCCCAAGGTGGCGCTGGAGGATGGCTTGAAGGAGACGATCGCGTACTTCCGGCAGTTGCTGGCGACCTGAGGTGGCGATGCGACTCGGTTTCGCATCGATCTATTCATTCCGCCCGCACGTCGAACACAACGCCTATCTGGCGCGGCTGGCGCGGGAGGCCGGGCACGAGGTGCGTTTCCTGACCTGCGACGCGCAACTGCCGCACTGCTACGCGCGAGCGCTGAAAGGCACCTCCAAACTCGTCGAGTGCCCGAAGTGCATCGCCGGCGGCGTGCGCTCCTTTGAAGCATCGGGCGTGTCGGCGCTGCCGCGCGGCGCAGCGGCACCGAGCGCCGAGCGGGCGCGCGAGTTCGCCTTTTCGAGCACGTGCACCGTGCTGCGGACCGAGCCGCGCGAGCAGTGGCAGGCGGCCGAGTTCCGGGATCTGCAGGTGTCGTTGGCGGCTGCGGCGGCGCGCGCGTACGCAGGCGCGCGGGCGTGGATCGAACGCGAGCGGCTCGACGGCCTGATCTGCTTCAACGGGCGCTTCGAGGCCAACCGCGCGGTGATCGAAGCGGCGGCGGACGCCGGCATCCCGTACCTGACGGTCGAGCGCACCTGGTTCGGCGACGGTCTGCAGTTTGCGATCAACGACAACTGCCTGGACCTCAGGCAGCTCGATCGTCTTAATGCACGGTTTCGCGACGTGCCGCTGTCGGCGCGGCAGGCAGCGCGCGCGGCGCATCATCTGGCCGCGCGTTTTCTCCGGCGCAACGTGAAAGAGTGGCGCGCGTATAACCGGCAGGCGCAGCCGCAACCGTGGCCGGCCGCGGGCCGCGGGGAGGGTTTACGCGTGCTGATCGTGCCGAGCAGCCGCAACGAGGTGGACGGCCACCCGCACTGGACTTACGGCTGGGCACAACTCACCGACGGACTGGATGCGGTGCTCGAGACTTTGGGCGCCGATCCTCGCCGCGCCGTGTTGCGTTGCCACCCGAACTGGGGGGAACACATCGGCCGCCGCACGGGCGAGCTTTCCGAGCGCTACTACACCGAGTGGGCAAACCGGCGCGGTGTGCATGTGATCGGCAGCCGCGATCGGGCGAGCACGTTCGATTTGATCGCACAGGCCGATCTCGTCATCGTCACCGGGGGCAGCGCGGCGTTCGAGGCGGGTGCGTTGGGCAAGCCGGTCGTTTCGCTGACGCCCTCGGCTTATCAGACCGCCGGCATCTGCGCGCCCGTGCTTTCGCCTGACGACCTCGCGCGGTTGACGGCGGCCTTCGACGCGGTGCCGCGCGAACGCATCCGCCGCGCTTTGCGTTACGGCTACACGCACATCTATCGCTTCAGTCAGTACGTCGATTATGTTCGGGCCGTCACGACCACGCGTTACTGCTACTTCAACGGCGCGGATGCCGCGCGGCTGGCGCGCATGCTTGCATCCGGTGCAGTCGAGCCGGACGACCCGGCGACGGCAAGCGACACCGCGGGCGAGGACGCCGTCGTCGCGCAAGTCGAGGCGCAGGACTGGGACGGGCTGCTGGCGCCGCAGGCGCCGGCGGCCGGGCGCGAGATCGCGGTGCGGCGACGAGCGGCCCTGCGCTGGATCGACGCGCTGCGCGAGCGGTTCCCGCAGGGTGACCGCTAATCATGCGCGCGACGATCGCCCGTGGCGTCGTGTTCTTTGCGTACATGCCGCTGCTCGGACTGGCGGCGGTGATTTCATTTGGCAAGCTGATCGTCTATGCGGGGCTGCTCGACGTCGCACAGTTCGGTGCGCTCGGCAAGATGCTGCTCGTGTC
>JBBIJJ010000178.1:0-7461 GCA_037446035.1 Burkholderiales bacterium | reverse complement strand
AAGAAGTTGGCGCGGATTTCGAGAGAAAAGAGGGCGGAAGAGAGTCAAACCGGGCGGGTCCTTCTCGACCTGGCGACGAAGGGCGGCACACGCAGAACCGGCCTGAATCCCGCGCAGTGTCGCGGAGAGCCCAAACGAAAACGCCCAACCGATAGGGGGTTGGGCGTTGAATGGTGGTGGCCAAGGGCGGAATCGAACCACCGACACAAGGATTTTCAGTCCTCTGCTCTACCAACTGAGCTACTTGGCCTTGCGTACTGCACCGGACACAAGGATTTTGTCTCCGGCCGCAACGCTTGCGCGTTGCTTCACTTCGGCTGCGCCGAAGTGAGCCTTCGACGCAGCTTGTCCTGCGGCCAAGCTGTCGGTCCTCTGCTCTACCCACTGAGCGACTTGGCCCCGCGCACTGGACCGGAGACAAGAATCCTGTCGCCTGCAGCCTCGCGCGAGGGCGCGATCTTACCCGAAACGATCCGCTGGCCCGGCGCGCGGGCGGCTGTGGCGCAGTCGACTTCACCGGCCGGCACACTCGCACATGCGCGTGAAGAACCGCGTGCGCGCCGCGGAACTGTATATTTCGCCAGTATGCGAATACCCCTGCCTGACTTGCGCCGGTCGGCTTGCGGGCGCCAACGCCGCCAGCGCGATCGATGAGTGCGACCGCCGTCGCGGGCGAGGACGCGCGCGAGGCGCTGCTCGCGCGGCTGAATCCGCAGCAGCGCGCGGCCGCCGAGTACGGCGCGGACGGCGCGGATGACGGTCCGCTGCTCGTGATTGCGGGCGCGGGTTCGGGCAAGACCAACACGCTGGCGCATCGCGTGGCCTGCCTGATCGAGCGCGGCGCAGACCCGCGCACCATCCTGCTGCTCACCTTCTCGCGCCGCGCCGCCGTCGAGATGACGCGGCGGGTCGAGCGCATCGTCGCCGCGCTGGCGCGTGCGCGCGGGCGCACGCCGGCGGTGTCGATTCCGTGGGCCGGCACCTTTCACGCGATCGGCGCCCGGCTCGTCCGCGAACTCGCCGGGCGCATCGGCGTGAACCCGTCGTTCACGATTCACGATCGCGAAGACTCCGCCGACCTGATGAACCTGGTGCGCCACGAGCTGGGGTTGTCGAGGACCGAAAAGCGGTTCCCGCTGAAAGGCACGTGTCTGGCGATCTACTCGCGCACGGTCAACACCGCGCGGCCGCTCGCCGACGTGCTGGCGCAGTCGTTTCCTTGGTGCGCCGAGCGGGAGGCGCCACTTCGTGCGCTGTTCGCCGCGTACGTCGAGGCCAAGCAGCGGCAGGGCGTGCTCGACTACGACGACCTGCTGCTGTACTGGGCGGCGGCGATGGCCGAGCCCGCGATCGCCGACGAGATCCGCGCGCGCTTTGCGCACGTGCTGGTCGACGAGTACCAGGACACCAACCGGCTGCAGGCGTCGATCCTGCGCGCGCTCAAACCCGACGGCCGCGGACTCACGGTCGTCGGCGACGACGCGCAGTCGATCTACTCGTTCCGCGGCGCGACGGTGCGGAACATCCTGGACTTTCCGGGGCAGTTCGCGCGGCTGGCGACCGTGGTCACGCTCGAGCGCAACTACCGCTCGACGCAGCCGATCCTGGCCGCGTCCAACGCGGTGATCGCGCTCGCGCGCGAGCGCTTCAGCAAGAGTCTGCACTCGGCGCGGCCATCGTCGCAGCGCCCGCGGCTCGTGGCCGTGGCCGACGAAGCGGCGCAGGCGCGCTACGTCGCCGATCACGTGCTGGAGAACCGCGAGCGCGGACTGCCGCTGCGTGCGCAGGCGGTGCTGTTCCGGGCGTCTCATCACAGCACGCAGCTCGAGCTGGAACTCGGCCGCCGCAACATCCCGTTCGTGAAGTTCGGCGGGCTCAAGTTCCTCGAGGCCGCGCACGTCAAGGACGTGCTCGCCTGCCTGCGCTGGATCGAGAACCCGCGCGATCGCGTCAGCGGCCTGCGCGTGCTGCTGTTGCTGCCCGGCGTCGGGCCGAAGACGGCGGCGCGCGCGCTCGACCGGCTGGCCGCAGCATCGGACCCGATCGCTGCGCTCGGCCGATTCGACCCGCCTGCCGCTGCGCGCGACGAGTGGCGTGCACTCGTGGATCTGGCACGCGCGCTGCGCGAGCGAGCTGCCGCCTGGCCCGCCGAACTCGCGCTCGTGCGGCGCTGGTACGAGCCGCATCTGCAGCGCCTGCACGAGGACGCGGCGGTCCGTGCGGCCGATCTCGCCGCGCTGGAGCACATCGCCGGCACCTATCCGTCGCGGGTGCGCTTTCTGACCGAACTGACGCTCGATCCGCCGGAGGCGACCAGCGACGAAGCCGGCGCACCGCTGCGCGACGAGGACTACCTCACCCTGTCGACGATCCACTCCGCCAAGGGGCAGGAGTGG
The DNA here is from genome assembly GCA_037446035.1 of Burkholderiales bacterium. Classification (GTDB taxonomy): domain Bacteria; phylum Pseudomonadota; class Gammaproteobacteria; order Burkholderiales; family Burkholderiaceae_F; genus DSNY01. The sequence continues at coordinate 5,065 of JBBIJJ010000178.1, read as the reverse complement.
GGCGCGGTGTACGTGCTCAATGCGGTCGACGGCTGCATTCCGTCGGATCTGGCCACCGGCACGCCGGAGGAGATCGAGGAGGAGCGGCGCCTGTTGTACGTGGCGATGACGCGCGCCAAGGACGCCCTGCACGTGATCGTGCCGCAGCGCTTCTACGTGACGCAGCAAGCGGCGGGCGGCGATCGCCACCTGTACGCGATGCGCACGCGCTTCATTCCGGACGCACTGACCGCCCTGTTCGAAGCCGTCGCGTGGCCGGCGGCCGAGCCGGACACGGCCGCTGCGCCACCGGCGCAGACCGCGAGCGCCGACCTTGCTGCGCGCATGCGCGCGATGTGGCGTTAGTCCGCAGCACTTGCAGCGCCCGCTGCCGGTGGTGCCGCAGCGCGGTGGCGGCAGCCGCCCGGCGAGCGCGAAACCGACGCTTTTTCGGCTCTCGGCCGCAGGCCCCGATGCCACAATCACCGCGATGAGCGATACGTACGTGTTGACGTTGTCCTGCCAGGACCGGCCCGGCATCGTGCACGCGGTCTCGGGCTTCCTGCTCGGACAGGGGGGCAACATCGAGGAGGCGGCGCAGTACAACGACCCCGATACGGGCCGCTTCTTCATGCGCGTGCGCTTTACTTGCCCGCGCGCCGACGTGGCGACGCTGCGCTCGGCGCTCGCCGGGTTCGGCCAAAGCCACGGCATGGAAACGGGGCTGCATCCCTGGCACGAGCCGATGCGAACGGTCATCTTCGTGAGTCGGCAGGGGCACTGCCTGAACGATCTGCTGTTCCGCTGGAGGAGCGGGCTGTTGCGCATCGACATCCGCGCCGTGGTTGCCAATCATCGCGACTTCTACCGTCTGGTCGCCGGCTACGACGTGCCCTTTCACCATGTGCCGGTGTCCGCGGCAAACAAGTCGCAGGCCGAGGCACAGCAGCTCGAGATCGTCGAGTCCGAAGGCGCCGAACTCGTCGTGCTGGCCCGCTACATGCAGATCCTGTCGCCGGCGTCGTGCGAGCGCCTGCGCGGCCGCGCGATCAACATCCATCACGGCTTCCTGCCGAGTTTCAAAGGCGCGCGGCCTTATCACCAGGCGCACGAGCGCGGCGTCAAGCTGATCGGTGCGACGGCCCACTACGTGACCGCGGAGCTGGACGACGGCCCGATCATCGAACAGGACGTCGCACGGGTCGATCACGCGATGACCGCCGAAGACCTCGCCGCCATCGGCCGCGACATCGAGTGCCAGGTGCTGGCGCGCGCGGTCAAGTGGCACAGCGATCATCGCGTGCTGCTCAACGGCCGGCGCACGGTCGTGTTCCGCTGAAGGCGCGCCGCATCGATCGCTCGGCGTGACGCTGCGCACGCAGGCGGGCGTTGCCGCTTACGTTTGCTTCGCGCACGGCTAGACTGGGCCGCCACCGCCTACCGGGTTTCCCACATACGCATGCGACCTGCCCACCTTGCCCGCGTGCTCGACCGCGAGCTGCTCGCTGCCGCCGATGGCCAGCACACGCCGTTGATGCTGTGGGGGCCGCCTGGGGTCGGCAAGTCCGCGCTGGTGGCGCAGGCGGCCGCGCGGTACGGCGTGCCGATGCTCGACGTGCGGCTGTCGCAGATGGAGCCGTCGGACCTGCGCGGCATTCCGTTTCGGGTCGGCGACCTCGTGCAGTGGGCCGTGCCGGCGATGCTGCCCGATGCGGCGCGCCACGGCGCGTGCGGCGTGTTGTTCCTCGACGAGATCACGAGCGCGGCGCCGGCGGTGTCGGCCGCCGCCTATCAACTGATCCTCGACCGGCGGCTCGGCGAGTACCGTATCCCGGACGGCTGGGCGATCTTCGCCGCCGGCAACCGGCAGGGCGACCGCGGCGTCACCTACGCGATGCCGGCGCCGCTGGCCAACCGTTTCGCGCACTTCGAGCTGGAGGTCGACGTCGACGACTGGGTGCAGTGGGCATGGGCCAGCGGCATCGACGAGCGGCTGATCGGGTTCCTGCGCTTCAAGCCCGAGCTGCTGTTCGACTTCGATCCCGCGCGCACGCTCGCCGGCGAGATGGCGTTTCCGAGTCCGCGCTCGTGGGAGTTTGCGCATCGCGCGCTGCGCAAGTTCGACGGCGAGCGGGCGCTGTTGGCAGGCGCATTGGCTGGTTGCGTGGGGCACGCAGCCGGTGCCGAGTGCGCGGCGTATCTGGATTCGCTCGATCGCCTGCCGGATCTGGATGCGATCTGCGCCGGCCGCGCCGCCGAGGTGCCGCAGGACATCGAGCTGCAATATGCGGTTGCCGCCGCGCTGGTCGGACGCGCGCTGCGCGCCAAAGGCAGCGCGACGGCGCCGCAGCTCTGGGGGCATATCCTCGATTACGCGGAGCGCATGCCCACCCGCGAGATGGGCGTGATGCTGGTGGCGGACCTGCATCGCGGGCTGGGCTCGACGCTGTTCGCGGTGCCGGCGTTCGCGCGTTGGGCCGAACGCGTGCGCGATGTGCTGCTGTATGACTGAAACCGATGACGCCGAGCTCGCGCGGCGACTCGCCGCGGCGCGCGCGCGGCTCGTGCTCGACCGGCCGTTGCTCGGTGCGCTGGTGCTGCGCCTGCCGCTGAAGCGGGCAGGATCTTGGTGCGCGACCACGGCCACCGACGCGCGCGCGATCTACTACAACGCGCGCTGGATCGCGTCGCTGACCGCGGCGCAGTTGCAGTTCGCGCTGGCGCACGAGGCGCTGCACTGCGCACTCGGGCACTTCGCGCGGCGCGGCCACCGCGAGCGGCGGCGCTGGGACTTGGCTTGCGACTATGCGATCAATCCGCTGCTCGTCGACGAAGGGCTCACACCGCCGCCCGGCGCCCACGTGATCGAGCCGTTTCGCGGCCTGGTCGCGGAAGAGATCTATCCGTGCATCGACGAGCAGCAGCGGGAAGACGACACGTTCGACGAGCACGCCTGGGACGGTGACGACGGCGGCGGTGGCGGCGGCAGCGGCGCCGATTCGCCCGGCGGCGCGGTGCACGGCGAGCCACGCCCGGCGCCGCCGGCAGCCGGCGAGCGCGAACGTCTGCGCCAGCAGTGGCAGCGCCACTTGGCGGCGGCCGCGCAGCGCGCGCGCGAGGCCGGCAAGCTCGCCGGGCTGCTGGCGCGGCTGGTGCAAGAGGCGCTCGCGCCGCGCGTGTCGTGGCGCAGCGCGCTGGCGCACTACCTGGCGCAGACCGCGCGCGTCGACTACTCGTGGCTGCGGCCGTCACGGCGCGAGGGCGACGCGCTACTGCCAAGCCTGCGCGGGGCCGCCGGCGATCTCGTCGTCGCGATCGACACGTCCGGTTCGATCGGCGAGGCCGACATCGCGCAGTTCGTCGCCGAGGTCGAGGCGTTAAAAAGCGCGCTCGCCGTGCGCGCCACACTGCTCGCCTGCGACAGCGCGCTCGCGGCCGGCTGCCCGTGGGTCGCCGAGCCGTGGGAGCCGCTGGCGCGCCCGGACCGCATCGCCGGCGGCGGCGGCACCGACTTCCGGCCGGTGTTCGAGTGGGTGGAACGCAACGGCGCGCGGCCCGATGCGCTCGTGTACTTCACCGATGCGCAGGGCGAGTTTCCGGTGCGCGCGCCCGACTATCCGGTGCTATGGCTGGTCAAGGGGCGGGCGCCCGTGCCCTGGGGTCGGCGCATCGCGCTGGACTGACCGGGTTCACCGCGCCGGGGTAGCCCAATCGGGCAGCCCCCGATCGCGCGGCGCCGATGCCAAGATGCGAAGCGCCGATGTCGATCGACCACCTGACTCACGAAGATGCGCTGCGGCTCGCGGTATTGCTCGCCGGCCCGGTGCACGCCGTGCGCATCGACGAAGCTTCGCTGACGCTGTACGCGCTGACGCCGCGCGGCGAAGCGCGCATCGCGCTGAACCCGGATACGCGGCCCGAGCGTTATCTCACGCGCGTGCGCGAGGCGCTCGCCGGTCACGCGATGGGCTCGCCGGGCGGCTACCCCGTGCACCTGCGGCGCTGGACGCGCAGCGGCCAAGTCAACCCGAAGAACCTCGAAGCGCTGCTGCGACTCGGCGAACCCGAGGCGCTCGTCGCCGCCGCGCAGTCGCCGCATCTGACCGACGAGCTGGCGCGCCGCATCTGGTGGGCGCAGCCCGACGCCGAGATCGCCCGCGCGATGCTCGCGCACGAAGCGGTGCGGCGCGGCGCGATGGGGCCGGTGCTCGCGCAGCATCTGCTGGATCACCTGCCGTTCGAGGAAGACCCGGACCGGGCGATCGCGTCCGTCGAGGCCATCGCCGCCGCCGCCTTGCTCGACGAGCCCGCGCGGCGGCGCCTGTGGTCCGCCGCGCAGCACCGCCCGCATTACCTGATCGGCTGGCTCGCCGGCGCGCCGCAGACGCTGCCGAACGCTGCGGCCTGCGCCGTGCCGGCGGGTCTGCGCCAGGCCGCGGCCGACGGCGATGCGTTCGCGGCGCTGCTCGTGCGCTGCGCGTCTGCCCAAGGCCAGGGCTTTCTGCGCGCGCTGGCGCTGGCGCTGGAGCGACCGCCGACGCACGATGCGGTGTTGCGCCTGCTCGAACTCACGGCGGCATGGTTTGCCGCCGCGCGCGGCGTCGAGTGGACGCCAGCGCACGCGCCGGAGCGCTGGGTTGCGGCCGCGCGTGCGCTTGCCGCGACCGGACGCGCCGCGGCAGAACCGATCCTGCGCGGCACGACCGCCGTCGGTGCCCTGATGTGCCGTAAGCTCGCCCCCGTGCTGCAGCCGCTGCGGCAGCACGTGCACAGCCTGTGCGAGGCCGCGTGAAAGGCGGGCTGACGATCGATCCGGAAGTCGAGGGCCCGGTCGCCCGCTGCTGGGCGATCGTTCACGCTCGGCGCGGCAGCCGCAAGCGCTTTCCCGAGTCGTGCGTGCAGCCGATGGCGAGCGCCGAGGCGGCGCTGGCCGGCGCCGACCCCGCGCACGATCGGCACGCCGCGGAACTAATGGGGCCCTCGCGCTCGTCCGAAGGGGTGCGCCTGTATTACCTCGTGCGCTGGCTGCAGGTGCCTTGAGTGCGGCCGGCGCTCCCTGGCGCGGGCGCTAGCCCGGATATTTCAG
>JBBIJJ010000177.1:0-7487 GCA_037446035.1 Burkholderiales bacterium | reverse complement strand
GTTGCCGGATCCGTTTCCGGGTCGCAGGCGCGCCCGGATGCGTCGGCTTCGAGCCGAGCCAGGATGTAGCGGATCACCTTCCTGCCCTGGCCGGCCGGATCGACCGTCAGGGCCGCGAAGTCCTGTTCGAAGCGCGCGTCATCGACGTAAATCGGCTTCAGGCTCGCGAACACCGCCGCCGGGGTGGCGATCGTGCCGTCCAGCAGGCCCTTGGCCGCGGCGTGGAAAACGGGCTCCAAAGCGTTCGTGTTCAAGCCGCTGACGACGCTGTAGCGAAACAAGATAACGCTGACGAGTTTCAGCACGCGCGCGAAGTCCTCTTCCGTCAGCCGTTCCCAGGCCGCGAAGAGCAGCGGGGTCATCTGCCGCACACGGAAGAAATTCAGGTCGCGGATGAACGGCCGGCAGGCTGGCCGTTCGATCCAGTAGCCGTGATTCGGGTCGAACAACGCCGCGAACAACTCGGCGCGCCGTTCGAGCGCGTCCATCAGGTCGAAAACCTCCTGGGGACTGCGCACGCGCTCGCGCACGAGTTTGAACAGGCGCTGGCTACGGATACGCGGCACCTCGCACAGCAGGTGATAGCGCAGGAACTCCGGAAAACGCTCCTGCTGCACCGTGGCCATCAGCGCCAGCCAGCGCCGCTGCAGCGCCTGCAGATCGGCCTCGACGCGCAGCCGGGAAAACAGGTAGTTCTTCAGCAGGTCGGTCGCAGAAAGCTCGAGTCCGCGCGCGTTCAGCGTCTCGAACACGGTGTACGCCTTGAGCTCGTCGTCGACGGCAATCCGTATAAACAGCAACTGGCGCCCCACGGTTTCGGACAGGAAGGCCGCCAGCCGCTGCCCGTCGTTCGCGATCTGCGCCAGGTTGTCGAGCTGGCGCGCGAAGTAGCGGAAGCAATCCCACAGCAGGCGATTGGACTTCGGCAGGCCGCGCGGATTCAGCGGCGACCGAAGCTGCACCAGGTAGTCCTGGTAAAAGGCGTCGTCGGTGCTGTTCAGCGTCAGCTTGCTGGCCTCCACGAGCGAGGCCGGATCCTTCTCGCCGATGAAGCGCGATCGCAACGCGTCGGCGCGCTCATCGTTGTTCTTCGCGTCGATGCCGCGCCGAGCCATGTCGCGCAGGCGCGCGATGACCGCAAGCGCGAGCGTGCTGATCGTCGCCAGCCGCTGCTGCCCGTCGATGATTGCGAATTCCCGGTCGCTGCGCGCCTCGACGACCAGCGCTCCCATGTAGTGCGAGCCTTCCGGATCGCTCGTCAGTTCGAGCAGGTCGTTCCAAAGGTCTTCCCACTGCTCTTCGGTCCAGGAATAGTCCCGCTGATAAGGCGGCACGCGATAAACCCTGCCGTTGCCAATCAGCTCGAGAAAGTTCGTCGTGGTCGCATTCAGCAAGCTCGCCCTGCCCAAGCCGATCTCCTACGTCGGCGCCGCGGCCCGCGCGATCAGATCGGCAAGATCGTAGTTCACGCTCGTCACTCCGAAATCCGGCTCGCGCCTGAACGGCTGCCGCACGTAGTGCAGCCGGTGGCCGTCGCCGTCGAACTCGACGATGGCGATGAGGTAGTCGTCCGGTTTGTTGAGCGAACACAGGATCTCGTTTTTCGTGACCGTGATGGTGGCCGCACCGGCGGCGCGGCCCTTGACCTCGATGAAGCGCAGCCGCCCAGTGCCGGGCACACGGCTTTCGATGTCGTAGCCGAGCTTCTCGTGCTCGCGGTCGATGGGCTCGTAGCCGAGCGCGCGCTCGGAGGCCATCACGATTTCGCGCGCGCGCCGGGCGGTGGCGTCGTTGTCCGCTGCGGCGGCTGCCACCGGGGCGCCGGTGGCAGCCGCCAGCAGCCCGGCGGGCACGACGAGCACGCCGCCCAGCACCACCGGCGGCAGCGCGCCGATCTCGCGCTCCAGCCGCAGCTCCTCCAGCCGCTTGTGCAGCCGCGCTTGCAGGGCATCGGCGCGCTTGAGCGCCTCGGCCGAGTTCAGCCGCGCGTTCGGCCGGCCGGATTGTTCCTGCAGCTTCAACTGCTGCGCGCGATGATCCCAGTAGTTGATCTCCTTGGTCAGGCGGTCCTTGACCGCGGCCTCGGTCTTTTCGATCAGCGCGAGCTTGCGGTCCCGCACTTCCTTCAGATGCTCCGGCACGACGGTGGCCACGGCATGCGCCATCGCGTTGCGTTCGATGTCGCGGCCGATCCAGCCGCACTCGGGGCGGGTAAGCAGCTCGTCGATCGAAGGCTCGGAGGCCGCAAGCGGCCGGTAGTCCAGATACGGCGCGTAGTGCAGATGGCGCGCGTTGCCGTGACCGTCGATTTCGACATACAGCATGCGGCGCGAAACGATGCGCCGGTCGCCGCTGCGCGTACGGCTGGCGTCGGCCACGCTGTGTTCGATGAAAAACAGCACCCGCGGCATCGTGCCGGGATCGCGTTCGTCCACCAGCACCGTGCCGCGGCGCAGAAGATCGCGGTGGCGTTCGAGTGTGAGGTCGATCGTCGCGTCGAGCAACGGGTGGCCGGGGCAGACGAACGCGGCCAGCGGCTGACCGGGCGGTGCGACCAGCGGCTTTTCGAACGCGATGCGCTCGTAGCGCGCGAGCACCTGCTCGCGGATGCCGATCAGCCGGTCGCGGTGGCGCACCGGCGCCGGCACGTGCGTGACCTCATAGCGGCGCGGTTCGCGGCTGCGCACCGTGCCGCCGAGCCTGGCGAAAGCCTCCAGAAAGAACGATTCGACGTAATGCGGCTGCAGCCGGCGCACCTCGGCGCGCTCCATTTCCTCGCGGATGCGAAAGACGCGGCTGGCGTCCATGGCATCGTGCGCGAGCGCGCGGTCTTCCAGCAGGTCCTGCAACGCCTGGCGGTCGAAGGCGTTTTCGATCACGCGCGTCAGGCGCGCGCGTACTTCCGGCCGCTCGCCGTAACGGATGGCTTCGATCAGCAGCTCCTTCAGCGGGCGGCCGCCGAAGACCAGCTTGCCGAGCACGTCGAAGACGCGGCCGCCGAGCGCCTGCCGCGCTTCTTCGAGCTTTTCCAGCAGCCGCCGGTACACGTCGCCTTCGCGCGTTTCCTCGGCAACGAGGTTCCACAGGTGGCACACCTCGGTCTGGCCGATGCGATGGATGCGGCCGAAGCGCTGCTCCAGCCGGTTGGGGTTCCACGGCAGGTCGTAATTGACCATCAGGTGCGCGCGCTGCAGATTGATGCCTTCGCCGGCGGCATCGGTGGCGAGCAGCACCTGCACCTGCGGATCGTGCCGGAACGCCTCCTGCGTCTTGGCCCGGTCTTCGCGGCTCATGCTGCCATGGATGACGACGACGGCGCTGGCGGCGCCGAGCAGCGTCGCGATGCGCGCCTGCAGGTAGTTCAGCGTGTCGCGATGCTCGGTGAAGATGACCAGCTTCTGGCGCGGCGAAGCCACGGGCTTGACCCGGCCGCCATACTCGGCCTGCGGCTGCTCGGCCCGGTTCACCAGCGCGGCGGGGGTGAAGATTTCGCCGAGCAGGCTCGCCAGCTCGCGCCACTTGCGGTCCACGCCGCTTCTGCGCACTTGCAGCGCCAGCGCTTCGAGGCGCGCCAGCGTGTCGATCTCGGCGCGCAATTCCGCCAGCGTGCGCGCGGCCGTGGCCTGATCGAGGATCCGTTCTTCCGTCTCCGCAACTTCGTTGTCCGGCGCGTCTTCGAGGTCTTCGACATCGTCGGCGTCCAGCAGCGGCGCGCCGGCCGCCAGCGCCGCTTCGGCGCCGCGTTGCAGCAGTTCGAGCTCGCGCAGGCGGCTTTGCAGCCGCTCGCGCCGGCGGCGCAGCGACTGGTAGATCGCCTCCGGCGAGGAGGCGAGCCGGCGCTGCAGGATCGTCAGCGCGAAGCCGACCGTGCCGGCGCGGCCGTTGCCGTGCAGCGCGTCGGCGCGGTTGAATTCCCCGCGCACGTAGTTGGTGACCTCGGCGTACAGGTGCGCCTCGTCTTCCGAGAGCTTGTACGGCACGGTTTGGGCGATGCGTTCCGGAAACAGCGGCGTGCCGTCGAACTTGAGCAGGCTTTCCTTGTCCATGCGGCGCATCAGGTCGCTGACATCGACCGTATGCACGCCGTCGCGGAAGCGGCCCTCGAAGCGGTCGCCGTCGAGCAGCGCCATGAAAAGCTGGAAGTCCTCTTCCTTGCCGTTGTGCGGCGTGGCGGTCATCAGCAGGAAGTGCCGCGTCAGCGTGGACAGAAGCTGTCCCAGCCGGTAGCGCTTGGTGTACTTGACCTCGCCGCCGAAGAACGTGGCCGACATCTTGTGCGCCTCGTCGCACACGATCAGGTCCCAGCGGCATTCGGGCGCGGCGAGCTTGGCCTGGAGGTCTTCGTTGCGCGAAAGCTTGTCGAGCCGCGCGATCGCCAGATCGGTCTCGAGGAACCAGTTGCCGGTGCGGGCCGCTTCCAGCTTGTCGTTGGTCAGGATCTCGAACGGCAGGTTGAAGCGTTTGAACAGCTCGTCCTGCCATTGCTCGGCGAGGCTGCCCGGGCAGACGACCAGGCAGCGCTGCAGGTCGCCGCGGGCGATCAGCTCCTTGATCAGCAGGCCGGCCATGATCGTCTTGCCGGCGCCGGGGTCGTCGGCGAGCAGAAAGCGCAGCGGCTGGCGCGTCAGCATCGCCTCGTACACGGCGGTGATCTGATGCGGCAGCGGCTCTACGTTGGACGTGTGAATCGCGAGCAGCGGATCGAAAAGATGTGCGAGCCGAATGCGCTGCGCTTCGGCGACGAGCCGGAACGTCGCGCCGTCGCCGTCGAAGCTCCACGGGCGGCCCTGTTCGACGACTTCGAGCCGCGGTTCGTCGTGCCGGTACAGCAGCAGGTTGGCGACCTGGCCGGTGGCCGTCTTGTAGGTGAGTTCGAGCGCCTCCGAGCCGTACCACTGCACGGCGACCACGGTGACCGGCGCGTCGGGCAGGATGCCGCGCACCGCGGCGTTCGGCTTCAGGTCTTCGAGCTGTGCCATCTTGGCGGCGAGTGCATGACGGTCGCTGGCGGCTGCAATGGTAGCTGCCGGATGCGTGATGGCACGCCGGCTGCGCTGCAACCGGGGCCCGCGCGGCTGCGTGCACCTTGCGCTGCCGGCCAGGGCATCCCGAGCTTCTGTTGGATTGCGGCGCGCAGTTTAGGGGCGGCGAGGCTCGGGGCATGAGCCTGCCGCCGCGGCGCGCCTGTTCGTAGCACGCCTGGCGGCTACGCGGCGCAACTCAGGAAGCTGGCGTCACGCCTTGTCAGATCAGTTGCCCAAAGGCGGGCTCGCTGCTTCGCCCCGGCACGCAGCGGTACCGGCGCCGACGCGATGCCCTCCGCTCGCCGGCGAAGAATGCGCGCACCGATCCGCGGTGACGGCACAGCGGGGCGCAAACCTTGGCCGAGCTCGCGAAGTCCGCCCGGGCCGCTGACGCCAGTATTCCGGAAGCCGAGTGTGATGCGCCGGCAGCGCAACCGGCGGCTGGCGAGTAGTGGTTCGTCCCTATCGGGGACCCACTCAGAAGGTGTGAATCTTTCTGCTGCGCGGCCCGCTGGCGTCGTTGCGCGCTGCTTGGGCCTCGCCTATCTACTTGATATGTCTCGGAAGGTGTGAATCTTTCTGCTGCGCGGCCCGCTGGCGTCGTTGCGCGCTGCTTGGGCCTCGCCTATCTACTTGATATGTCTCGGAAGGTGTGAATCTTTCTGCTGCGCGGCCCGCTGGCGTCGTTGCGCGCTGCTCGGGCCTCGCCTATCTACTTGATATGTCTCGGCCCTGCGGCTGCGTGCGCCTAGCCAGCGGACCGCTCGCGACGAAATCTTCACACCTTCTCGGCCCTGCGGCTGCGTGCGCCTAGCCAGCGGCCCGCTCGCGACGAAATCTTCACACCTTCTCAGCAGGCGAGCCAGACGCGCTGCTTCGGCGCCGGCCAGTCATGCGCCAGCGCGTCAACGTCGATGAATGGCTCGACAACGAGCCCCGGCTCGGATTCCATTTGCGCAAGCGACACGGTCGGATGGACCCAATAGCGCGGCTGCTGCTGCACCAGACCGAGCAACAGTTCCCATGGCCCCGCCAGCAGGGCCGGCTGCTCCTCGGCGATGCGGGCGAACAACTGCGCTTCAAAGTCATGCCAGTCTTGTCGCATCGCCTCGTGCTGTGCCTCGGACAAGGCAGGCAGCGGCTTGCGCTCGCGCGCTACGCGACCGGGTCGGTCGTGCATGCGTGTGGCGCTCATCGCGGCCATGCAGGTGTCGAGAGGTGGCAGCGGTAGATCGCGTTTCATGCATCGCTCCATCCAGTGTGAAACGGTGCATGCCGTGTGCCGTGCGAGTGGGCGTTACACCGAGCGGTTCTTGTTATCCGCGGTTACGCGGCTGTCCGTAGCAGAGGGGCCGTGCAGGATCGCTCGCGAGTCGAGGAAGTGTTCACTGGATTGCTATACGCCGCGAGACCGGGGCACCGATGGGTGTCCGCCGAATCCGGCAGGTCTCCAGGTCACAAATTCATTGGAGGACTGATGGCACGACCTGGAATAACCAGGGAACAGGTCCGCGACGCAATCGTGGCGCTGCGCGCGCAGGGACGCGAGCCCACGCTGAGAAACGAGCGGCCGCAAATCGGGCGCGGTTCATATTGCACGCTGCTGCGACACTTGGACGTGTTGTTGCCGAACCGGCGCCGGCAGCGCCGGGCAAAGCCGCCGAAGCAATGGGTAAGGATGCAGTGCGACGCGGCCTTTCGCGCCCTTTGGGCTTCGGCCTATCGCCAAGCGGCGCAGGAACTGGCCGCAAGGCGCAGCGACATGGACGCTGCCGTGGCGCGAACGCTGCAGTCGTTGGCGGCCTCGCGCGCAGCGATGCAACGCGTCCACGAACAGGTCCAGGGGCTTGCGCATCGCGTCTGGCGACTGGAAGCGCGGTTGTCGCAAATGGCGCGCGAGCGCCCGCAGCCTGCGAATAGCGACGAGGCGGACGTTCAGACGGCAGCCGCGGACGTGGGGAGTACCGGCGCGAACGGCGTGTCGTGGCCGTGGCCGTCACCGAGGTCGCCTCGCCGCCGGGTCGGCCCGCGTCGCGAGGCGACGGCCGCGGAGCCGATGGGCGTATCCGCAGCGATGCCGGACATCGAGGCGGACGTTTCTGCGTAGGTCATTCGTAGGTCCGTTCGCCCCGGCCGGAGCATCGGCCGGGGCAATTCTTTGCGGCGAAACGCGAGGCGCGAGCAGCGAGACCATTGACCCGGACCAACGACTCCGGCCGCAACGACACGATGCGCCGCAGGAGATCCCGCCCAGAAGGGTGGCGACGACAAGCGGGGTCGTGCCCTGAAAGATGGTGTGGCTCCACGGCACGGACGGGCCGAGGTGCACGGTCCTCAGGGCCAAGCAATGCGATGGCCTTTATGCGTGCACAGCAGTACACCTGGCGCCGCACTTGGCCCAGTAGGCCGCCCCTAAGCGTCTGATTTGCTTGGCTTGAGGAGGGCGGCTCTCGAATCCCCTAG
>JBBIJJ010000176.1:0-7512 GCA_037446035.1 Burkholderiales bacterium | reverse complement strand
GTAGATAGGCGAGGCCCGAGCAGCGCGCAACGACGCCAGCGGGCCGCGCAGCAGAAAGATTCACACCTTCTGACGGGTCGAGGGCGACGGCACACCGCAGGCGCTCACCAACACGCCCGGCGACGCGGCGCGCGGCCGCGCGTTGATCGCCAGGCGCGAGGCGGCGAACTGCCTGCAATGCCACGCGATCAAGGACCTGCCCGGCGGCGGCGATCGCGGCCCCGCGCTCGACGGCGTGGGCGCCCGGCTGACGCCGGCGCAACTGCGGTTGTCGGTCGTCGACTATGCGCAGGTGACGCCCAAGGTCGCGATGCCGAGCTTCCATCGCGCCGATGCACGGCCCGTCACGAGCAAGGAAGACCCGCGCAAGCCGATACTGACGGCGCAGGAAATCGAGGACGTCGTCGCTTATCTGGCGACGCTGCGTGACCGGTAGCGCGCGGCCGGCGCGTTCACCTCGCAGGGTTGCCGTCTGCGTCGACGGCCTCGACGCGGAACGGCGTCGGCGCGGCCGGATCGAAGGTCACCTTGACCCAGCGGATCCACGGACTGCCAAAGCTCTGCACGCGCACGAGGTTCGGCACGCGCGGCGTGGCGCCGTCGACGTCGAGCGGCCGATCGACGACGAAGCGATGAAAGTCGCCGTGCGCGAGCAGCACGGGCCGGCCGAAGTCCGCCGCGCGCTGCGCGAGCCGCTCGGCCAGCGCGTCGAAACCGGCGCGCTGCGGATCGCCGGCCGGCAGGTCGAAGCGCGGATTCGCGTGCATCAGCAGGACCACGGCGCGGGCATCGATCGATCTGGCGTGCGTGAACGCGGCCTCGAGCCACGCGAGGTTGGCCGCGTGCCTGCGCTCGAATTCCCGCAGCCGGTCTGCGCGCGGCGTACGCGGGCCGTCGCGCGGATCGATGCCGTGCCAGGGCTCGAGCCCGTTGTTGCTGCCGACCACGTGCAGCGTGGCGAAGACCACGCCTTCGTGCACGAAGCGCACGTTCTCGACGAACTGCGCTAAGCCCGGCGTTTCGCTTTGCGGCTCGACCGCGAACGGTGCGCCGCCCGACGTGCGGCGCGGATCGGCAAAGAAAATGGCGCGCAGCGCGGCGAGCCGCTCGAGCGGGTGGTACGCGCCGGCGGCCGAGCGATGGCAGTCGGTCCAGTCGTTGTCGCCGGGCGTGAAGACCAGCGGCGCGCGCAGGCGCTGCAGTTGCGCGTGGCGCGCGCGCAGCAGTTCGTCGGCGCAGGGCTCGCGCCCGCCTTTGACGTCGCCCGCGTGCAGAACGAAACGGATCGCCGCATCGGCATCGATTTCGTCGAGCACGCGATCGAAAAGCGCGCTCTCCGCGGCGCCGTACGGCGCGTCGCCGATCAGCGCGAACGAGAATGACCCGGCCTGCGCGTGCGGCGCCCATGCGGACAACAGCGCGAACAAGACGCCGATGGCGAATTTCATTCGCCGCGCAGTGTGCCAGAGCCGAGCGTCGTACGGCGTCCGCGCGGCCTGCGAGTTGCGCGGTCCGTCGGTCGCCGGGTATTTTTCGTGCGTGAGAACGAGGCTCGACCATGCAACGCGGGCTGCCGCGTCTGCATGCGCTGCCGCCGCGCTCGCGTTCGCGCCGATCGCGGCGGCGGGCAGGCGCAGCGGGCTCGCCGCCGAGGCCGGCCAGGGCAACGGCATCGAGATGCTGCGCGCAGCACTCGTGGTCGCGCCGAGCGCGCCGCTGTGGGTGCGCGGGACGGCGCGCGTCGAGACGTTCGGCGAGATCGCGGTCGCGCAATGGGTTTTCCCGCGACCGGATTCCGCCGGCCGGCACCATCTCACGGTCGCCGGCTTTACGCCGTACCTGCGACTGCGCGATACGCGCTGCGGTCGCTGGTTTTTCGACGTCGGCATCGGCATCAATACGCTGTCGGACCTGTACGAGACGCGCGACCGGCGCTTCAGCACGCGCCTTCAGTTCAGCGATCACCTCGCCGCGGGCCGCAGCTTCGGCGACGCCGACGCGATCGAACTGAGTTACCGCTTCGTCCACTATTCCAACGCGGGCATCCGCCGCCCCAACCCCGGCGTGAACCTCCACGTGTTGCGGCTCGAATACCGCTTCCCGTAGGCGGGCCGCCGCTGCGCGCCGGCGCCGGTTCGGGCTACGATGCGGGCTCGACACCGCCGGGCGAGTCAACGATGGACGATCGGACCCGCAAGCGCGCCGCCGCCGAGGACCTCGGCGTGCCGGTATCGCAGAAGATCCGCGAGCGACTGCGGCGCGCGCGCGAACGCTTCCACGCGAACGACAACATCGCGCGCTTCATCGAGCCTGGCGAGCTGGACCTGTTGCGCGAAGAGGTCGAGCGCAAACTGCTCGGCGTGCTCGACAGCCTGGTCATCGACACCGAAAGCGACCACAACACGCGGGACACCGCGCGCCGCGTGGCGAAGATGTATATCACCGAAGTCTTCCGCGGCCGTTACGTCCCCGAGCCGCCGGTCACGGAGTTCCCGAACGTCGAGCACCTGAACGAGCTGATGATCGTGGGTCCGATCACCGTGCGCAGCGCCTGCTCTCACCACCTGTGCCCGATCATCGGCAAGCTGTGGATCGGCGTGATGCCCAACGAGCACTCGAACCTGATCGGTCTGTCGAAGTACGCGCGGCTCGCGGACTGGGTGATGAGCCGGCCGCAGATCCAGGAAGAGGCGGTCGCGCGGCTCGCGGACCTGCTGCAGGAGCGCATGCAGCCCGACGGGCTGGCGCTGGTGATGGAGGCCGATCACTTCTGCATGCAGTGGCGCGGGGTCAAGGACACCGATTCCAAGATGGTCAACAGCGTGATGCGCGGCGTGTTCCTGAAGGACGTGAGCCTGCGCCGCGAATTCCTGGCGCTGCTGCAGAAAGGCGGCTGATCGCCGCACGCCCGCCGCACTCGAAGGAAGCCGCCATGCTCGTCCGCCTGCTGTACGCCAGCCGCACCGCCGAAGCGGCGACGCACGAAGTGATCGAAGCGATCCTCGCGCAGTCGCGCAAGCACAACCCGGAGCTGGGCATCACCGGGATCCTGTGCCACGGCGGCGACGTCTACATGCAGGTGCTCGAAGGCGGGCGCGAAGCGGTCAACCACCTGTACAACAAGATCGTGCGCGACAAGCGCCATCGCGACGTGGTGCTGCTGCACTACGAGGAGGTGTCCGAACGGCGCTTCGCCGGCTGGACGATGGGTCAGGTCAATCTGGCGAAGGTCAATCCTTCGACGCTGCTGAAGTACGCGGAAAAACCTACCCTCGACCCGTACGCCGCTTCGGGACGCGCGGCGATGGCGCTGCTCGAGGAGCTGATCGCCACCGCGTCGATCGTCGGACGCACCTGTTGAGTCCGCGCGCCGGAGGTCGCATGAAGCCTTGGCTCATCGCGCTCACGGTCCTTCTTCTCGGCGTTCCCGCGGCGCATGCAGCGACCGCCGCCAGGGGCACGAAGGCGAGCGGACATGACATCGCCTGGCATGCGGGCGACGTCGATTCTGCGTTCGCGCGCGCCAGGCGCGAGCGGCGGCCGTTGTTCCTGTATTGGGGCGCGGAATGGTGTCCGCCGTGCAACCAGGTCAAGGCGACGATCTTCAACCGGCGCGACTTCATCGAGCGCTCGCGCGTGTTCGTACCCGTCTACATCGACGGCGACTCGCCGTCGGCGCAGATGCTCGCCAGCCGCTTCAGGGTCAGCGGCTATCCGACCATGGTGCTGTTCCGCCCCGACGGCACCGAAGTCACGCGGCTGCCCGGCGAGGTCGACGCGCAGCAGTACATGCGCGTGCTCGCGCTCGGCATGAACGCGACGCGGCCCGTCAAGGTGCTGCTCGCCGCCGCGTTGTCCGACAACCCGGTGCTGACGCCCGCCGACTGGCGGCTGCTCGCGTACTACTCGTGGGAAACCGACCACGAAGCCGCCGTGCCGAAAGCGCAGCTGGCCGACACGCTTGCGCGGCTCGCGCAGCGCTGCCCGCATGCGGTGGCCGATGCGCGTGCGCGGCTGACGCTGAAGGCGATCGCCGCGGCAGCGAACGCGCCCGACAAGCGCGCCGCGCCCGCCGCCGCGTACCCGCAGGTTCGAATGGTGCTCGCCGACGCGAAGCTCGCGCGCGAGAACTTCTCGGTGCTGACCGATGCGGCCGGCGAGATCGCCGGTTACGTCACCGCGCCCGGCAGCGCCGAGCGCAAGACGCTGCTCGCCGAGTGGGACCGGCTGCTCGTGCGCTTCGGCGACGATGCGAGCCTGTCGAGAGCCGACCGCGTATCGGCCGCGCTCGCGCGCGTGGCGCTGGCGCGGCTCGACGCGCCGAAAGACGCGCCGCTACCGGCGCGGCTCGTCGCCGACGTGCGCGCGGCGGCCGAACGCGCCGACCGCGAGACGACCGATCGCTACGAGCGCCAGGCCGTCATCAGCGCCGCCGCCTATGCGCTGCGCGAGGCGGGCCTGCTCGACGAGTCCGATGCGATGCTCAAGCGCGAACTGGCGCGCTCGCATTCGCCGTACTACTTCATGTCGGGGCTGGCCAGCAACGCCAAGAAGCGCGGCGACAAGGCGGCCGCGCTCGGCTGGTACGAGCAGGCGTACGCGGCCTCGAAAGGCCCGGCGACGCGGCTGCAATGGGGCGCGTCCTACGTCAACGCCCTGATCGAACTCGCGCCCGATGCCGCCGCGCGCATCGAGGCGGCCGCGCGCAGCGTGATCGGCGAGCTCGAGCCGGTGCCCGCGACCTTCCACGAGCGCAATCGCGCCGCGCTCGAGCGCATGGGCGGCCGCCTCGTCGGCTGGGCCGAAGCGAGCGGCCAGGACATCGTGCTGGCCGCGCTGCGCAAGCGGCTCGGCGAGCATTGCGCAAAGCTGCCTGAGAAGGCGCCCGAACGCGCGACTTGCGAAAGCGTGCTGCGTACGAAGGCCGGCGGCTGACGAGCCGCAGCCGGCGCGGGACGCGCTCGCTTCCTTGCCCGCTGCACAGTCGGGCAGCACCCCGCTGCAGGACGGCAGGAGACCCCGCGCGAACCGTGCGCCTGCGCGGTTCGCATCGCACCGGCCGGCCGCCATCCTCGCTGGCTGCGGACGTGCGTCGCGGCTAGGGCTCGGCGTAATCTCTCGACCGACGAACCTGGCGCCTGCGCGTCGGCTTGCGTCGGTCGAATTCGAGGAGGAGTCATGCCAGACAACCTGCGCGAAGCGGCGCTCGAATACCACCGTCAGCCCACGCCCGGAAAGATCTCGGTCGTTCCGACCAAGGCGATGGTCACGCAGCGCGACCTGGCGCTCGCCTATTCGCCCGGCGTGGCCGAAGCCTGCAACGAGATCGCGCGCGATCCCGGCGAGGCCTACACGCTGACCGCGCGCGGCAACCTGGTCGCGGTCGTCACCAACGGCACCGCCGTGCTCGGGCTCGGCAACATCGGTCCGCTCGCGGGCAAGCCGGTGATGGAAGGCAAGGGCTGCCTGTTCAAGAAGTTCGCCGGCATCGACGTGTTCGACATCGAGATCGCCGAGCGCGACCCGGACAAGCTCGTCGACATCATCGCGTCGCTGGAGCCGACCTTCGGCGGCATCAATCTCGAGGACATCAAGGCACCCGAGTGCTTTTACGTCGAGCGCAAGCTGCGCGAGCGGATGAAGATCCCCGTGTTCCACGACGACCAGCACGGCACCGCGATCGTCGCCGCCGCCGCGGTGCTCAACGGGCTGCGGCTGGTCGGCAAGGACATCGCGCGGGCAAGACTCGTCTGCAGCGGCGCGGGCGCGGCGGCGATCGCCTGCCTCGACCTGCTCGCGAGCCTCGGACTGCGGCGCGAGAACGTGCTGGTCGCCGACAGCAAGGGAGTCCTTTACGCCGGCCGCGCGGGACTCGACGAGAGCAAGGCGCGCTACGCGCGCGAGACGGCAGTGCGCACGCTGGCCGACGCGATGCCGGGCGCGGACATCTTCCTGGGGCTTTCGACCGCAGGCGCGCTGACGCCGGAGATGGTCAGGACGATGGCGCCGCAGCCGATCATCCTGGCGATGGCCAATCCGACGCCGGAGATCATGCCGGAGGTCGCCAAGGCGGTGCGCCCGGACGCGATCATCGGCACCGGGCGCTCGGACTATCCGAACCAGGTCAACAACGTGCTGTGCTTCCCGTTCATCTTCCGCGGCGCGCTGGACGTGGGTGCCACGACGATCAACGAGGCGATGAAGCTCGCGACCGTGCGCGCGCTGGCCGATCTGACGCACGCCGAGATTCCCGACGAGGTCGCGAGCGCCTACGGCGCGGAAGGGCTCGCCTTCGGTCCCGAGTACCTGATTCCCAAGCCGTTCGACCCGCGGCTGATCGAGCGCATCGCGCCGGCGGTGGCCAAGGCCGCGATGGACAGCGGGGTGGCCACGCGGCCGATCGCCGCCCTTGATGCGTACCGCGCGAAGCTGCGCCGCTTCGTGTACCAGTCCGGCAGCACGATGGAGCCGGTGTTCGCGGCGGCGAAGAAGTCGCCGCAGCGGCTGATCTACGCCGAGGGCGAGGAGGAGCGCGTGTTGCGCGCCGCGCAGGTGGTCGTCGACGAGGGCATCGCGCGGCCGATCCTGATCGGCCGGCCCGACGTGATCCGCATGCGCATCGAGCGCTACGGGCTACGGCTGCGGCTCGACCGCGACGTCGAGGTCGTCAACGTGCTCGACGATCCGCGCTACCGGGACACCTGGAGCGAGTACTACCAGTTGACCCGCCGCAAGGGTGTCACACGCGCACTCGCGCAGGCGGAGGTGCGCACGCGCACGACGCTGATCGGCGCGATGCTGGTGCGGCGCGGCGACGCCGATGCGATGCTGTGCGGCACCGTCGGCGGCTACGCCGACCATCTGAAGTACGTGCGCAACGTGATCGGCATGCGGCCCGGCGTCAAGACGTTCGCGGCGATGCAGCTTCTGATCCTGCCGAACCGGCAGCTCTTCATCTGCGACACCCACGTCAATGTCGATCCGAGCGCCGAGCAGATCGCCGAGATGACGATGCTCGCGGCCGAGGCGGTGCGCCGCTTCGGGCTGGTACCGACCGTGGCGCTCGTGTCGCATTCGAGCTTCGGCAGCTCGGAGGCGCCGAGCGCGCAGAAGATGCGCGATGCGCTCGAACTGGTGCTGGCGCGCCGACCCGACTTCGCGGTCGACGGCGAGATGCAGGCCGACGCGGCGCTGTCGAAGTCTGTGCTCGACTCGCTGATGCCCGATTCGAGCCTGCCGGCCGAGGCCAACCTGCTGGTGATGCCCAACGTCGACGCCGCCAACATCACCTACAACGCGCTGCGCGTGACCGCCGGCGGCGGCATCACGATCGGCGCGATCCTGCTCGGCGCGGCGCAGCCGGTGCACATCCTGACGCCCGCGTCGACGGTGCGCAGGATCGTCAACATGTCGGCGGTCGCGGTCGTCGACGCGTGCGCGCAGGCCGATGCGCGCGTGCCGGTTCGCTGAGCGCAGCGCACGCACCCGTTCGGTGCGGCGATGTCTAGCCCG
>JBBIJJ010000175.1:0-7546 GCA_037446035.1 Burkholderiales bacterium | reverse complement strand
TAGGTTGAACGCCTCCCGCGCCACGCGAAAGGCGTCCATCGCCGCCGGCACCGCGCAGTAGATCGCGGCCTGCAGCAGCACCTCGCGGATCTCCTCGCGGGTGACGCCGTTGTTGAGCGCACCGCGCACGTGCAGCTTCAGTTCGTGCGGGCGGTTCAGCGCCGTGAGCAGCGCCAGGTTCAGCAGGCTGCGCGTGCGGCGGTCGAGTCCGGGGCGGTTCCACACGTCGCCCCAGCAGTATTGCGTCACCAGTTGCTGCAGCGGCCGGTTGAAGTCGTCGGCGTTACGGATCGACGCGTCGACGTAGTCGGCACCCAGCACTTCGCGCCGGGTCCGCAGCCCTTTGTCGAACAGCTCCTGGTTCATGCGGCCTCCGTTGATCGAGCGGGAAGGGTGCCATTGTCCGGCGAAGCGCGGGGCGCGGGTCTGCCGGCGGCAGTGCGCCGGCGGACCACGCGCGCGGCTACAGCGCCCGCCGCACCAGGGACACGGTCGGGTCGTCGGGCGCCGGCTGCACGGCAAATCGCAGATGGCGCGCGAGCGCGAGCATCGGCACGTTGTCGGCCAGCACCAAACCTTCGATCACGCGGTAGCCGTCGCGCTCGGCGCGCCTCATCAGCCGGCGCAGCAGCGTCGTGGCGAGCCCTGCGCCGCGCCAGTCTTCGGCCACGGTGATCGAGAACTCGCAGGTTCCCGGCTGCGCTGCCGCCACGTAGCGCGCGGCGCCGACGATGTCGTAGCCGTCGTAGGCCGGCACGGTCGCCACCAGCGCAAACTCGCGGCCGGGCACCGGATCGACGCCGCGCGCCAGCACGTTCGGGTCGAGCTCACGCTTGTGCTGCATGAAGCGCAGATAACGCGATTCGGGCGACAACCGCTCGAAGGCCTGCACGATCTCGGCGGCATCGTCCGGCCGCACGGCGCGCACGGTAACGACGCGGCCGTCGTGCAGCGTCACGCGCCGCGGGCGGTACGGCGCGACGCGTGCGGTCCCCGCCATCGGCGGCTGCCCGGAGGAAGTCCCGCGCTACGCCGCCGCCGGCGTCCGCAGCTCGCGCCGCAGGATCTTGCCGATGTTGGTCTTCGGCAGCGGCTCGGTGCGGAACTCGACGAACTTGGGCACCTTGTAGCCGGTCAGGTGCTGCTTGCAGTGCTCGAGCAGCGCCTGCTCGGTGAGCGCCGGATCCTTCTTCACGACGACGATCTTGACCGTCTCGCCGGACTTGGCGTCGGGTGCGCCGATCGCCGCGACCTCGAGCACGCCCGGGTGCAGCATCACCACGTCCTCGACTTCGTTCGGGAACACCTTGAAGCCGGACACGACGATCATGTCCTTCTTGCGGTCGGTGATCTTGAACGAGCCGTTCGCGTCCATGAACCCCATGTCGCCGGTGCGGAACCAGCCGTCGGCGGTGAACACCTTCGCCGTTTCGTCGGGCCGGTTCCAGTAGCCCTTCATCACCTGCGGGCCGCGGATGCAGATCTCGCCGACTTCGTCCACCGGCAGCGGCTTGCCTTCGTCGTCGAGCACCGTGGCCTCGGTCGACGGGATCGGCACGCCGATGTTGCCGGTCCACTCCTCGATGTTCAGCGGGTTGCAGATCGCGATCGGCGCGGTCTCGGTCAGCCCGTAGCCTTCGACCAGCGGCACGCCGGTCGCGGCCTTCCAGCGCTGCGCGACCGCGCGCTGCACGGCCATGCCGCCGGCCGCGGCCACCTTCAACTGCCGCAACCGCACTTCCGAGAAGCCCGGCGCGTTCAGCAGCGCGTTGTACAGCGTATTGACGCCGATGATGATCGTGATCGGCGTCTTTTTCAGCGTCGCGATGAAGGCGGGGATGTCGCGCGGGTTGGTCACCAGGATCGTTTGCGCGCCGATCTTCATCAGCACCAGGTTCACGGTCAGCGCGAACACGTGGTACAGCGGCAGCGGGATGCAGGCGGTTTCCTTGCCTTCGAGCAGGTCGCGCGCGATCCACGCGTGCACCTGCTGCAGGTTCGCGACCATGTTGCCGTGCGTGAGCATCGAGCCCTTGGCCACGCCGGTGGTGCCGCCGGTGTACTGCAGGAACGCGATGTCGGCCTGCGTCAGCGGCACGTCGTCGAGCGTCCGCGCGCGGCCGGCGGCCAGCGCGTCGTTGAACGCGACCGCGCCGGGTATCTGCCACGCGGGCACCATTTTCTTCACGCGCTTGACGACGAAGTTGACCAGCAGCCGCTTGACCGGCGGGAACAGGTCGCCGATCTGCGTCGTGATCACGTGCTTCACCGGCGTCTTGCCGGCGACCTGCTGCAGCACGTGCGCGAAGTTCTCCAGCACGACGATCGCGGTCGCGCCGGAGTCGCGCAACTGATGCTCCAGCTCGCGCGGCGTGTACAGCGGGTTGGTATTGACGACCGTGAAACCCGCGCGCAGCGCGCCGAACAGCGCGACCGGGTACTGCAGCAGGTTGGGCATCATGATCGCGACGCGGTCGCCCTTCTTCAGCCCGACAACCTTCTGCAGGTAGGCGCCGAAAGCGCGGCTCGCCGCGTCCAGCTCGCGGTACGTGATCGAGTGGTCCATGTTGCTGTACGCGGGCAGATCCGCGAAGCGCGCGCAGCTTTTCTCGAAGATGTCCTTCAGCGACGCGTACGCCTTGACGTCGACCTCGGCGGGGATGCCTTGCGGGTACTGCTTCAGCCAGATGCGATCCATGGGGTACTCCTTCCTCCGTGACCGTTATCCATCCGCGGGCCAACCTGCTGCGCGGCCCGCCTCAACCAAAATAATTTTGCGCCCTGTGCAGCGCGCCGGCTTTACCTGCGTCAAGCCGCCCCGAGTGCGGCGGCCGCCGGGCACCCCTTGCAGGGTGGCCCATGCCCCCGCCTGGCGGATGCGGACGGCGACCAGGGGCTCGAATGCGCGGTTCGATCCATCGCAAGCTTGCGAGCGTCGCGCGGCGGACCGTTTGCCGCTAACGTATGCGCCGCTCGGACATCGCTTCGCCCCCATGCAGCCGCACGAATACCCGCGACGCATTCTGCTCGCGGCCACCGGCCTGTCGCCGCAGGTCGTTACCGAGACCCTGTACGCGTTGACGCAACGGCAGCAGCCGGCTTTCGTTCCAAGCGAGGTGCGCCTGATCACCACTGCCACCGGCGAGCGCGAAGCGCGGCTGAACCTGCTGGCCGCGAGGACGGGCTGGTTTCACCGGCTGCGCGCGGAGTACCGCCTGCCCGCGATCCGCTTCGATACCGACTGCATCCACGTCCTCGACGACGGCCAGGGGCGCGGCCTCGATGACATCCGCACGCCGGCAGAAAACGAACGCGCCGCCGACTTCATCACCGAGATCGTCCGCAGCCTGACCGAGGATGATTCGGCCGCATTGCACGTGTCGCTGGCCGGCGGCCGCAAGACGATGGGCTACTACCTCGGCTACGCCCTTTCGCTTTACGGTCGCGCACAGGACGCGCTTTCGCACGTGCTGGTCAGCGAACCGTTCGAGAACAACCGGGAGTTTTTCTACCCGACGCGACGTGAACATCCGATCCGCGTCCGTCGCGGCGATAGGGAGCAGACGTTCGATTGCCGGCAAGCGCAGGTCGATCTCGCCCCCGTCCCGTTCGTGCGGCTGCGCGACGGCCTGCCCGAACGGCTGCGCAAAGGCGGCGCGCCATTTTCACGGGTCGTCGCCGCCGCCGAGCGCAGCCGCCGGGCACCGCAGCTAACGCTGGAAATCGGCACGAAGACGGCCCGGCTCGACGATGAGCCGCTGGCGCTGCCGTCGGTGGCCTTTGCCGTGCTGCTCTGGCTGGCAGACCGTGCGAAGCGCGGTGCCGCGGCCGTCGACTGGCGCGAAGAGGAGGCCTTCAAGGAGTTCATGCGCGTCGCGAGGCGCGTGATTCGGCCGGCCAGCGCGGAGTACGAGCGCATCGAGCTGGCCTTCGAGTGGCGGCGCAAAGCGCCGCTGAAGATGGCCCGCTACTTCGAGCCGCACAAATCGCGCATCAATGCCGCGATCGAGCGGCTGCTCGGGCAAGCTGCCGCGGCTCGGTATGCAATCCGGGCCAGGCGCGGCCGCGGCGGGGCACTGTACGACCTGCCGCTCGCACCCGAACAAATCAACATCCTGTCCTGAGAAGGTGTGAAGATTTCGTCGCGAGCGGGCCGCTGGCTAGGCGCACGCAGCCGCAGGGCCGAGACATATCAAGTAGATAGGCGAGGCCCGAGCAGCGCGCAACGACGCCAGCGGGCCGCGCAGCAGAAAGATTCACACCTTCTGAGAAGTTCCGCCGATGAGCGATGTCACGCTGCCTTGCCCGCACTGTGGTCAGCGCTTCCCGCTGACCGAGGCGCCGGCCGAGCAGTTGCGCGGCGAGATGGATGCCGCGCTGCGGTCGCAGCACCAGGCGCAGCTGCAGGAACTGGCCGGCCGTCTCCGCGAGGCGGAGGTGCGCGAACTTCAGGCGCAGCGGCGCGCGCTCGATTTGGAGCAAGCGCAGGCCGCGGCGGTCGAGCGGGCCCGGCTCGAGCTCGAGCACAAGCTGCGCGCGGAGACCGACGCGCGCATCACGCAACTGCAACGACAACTGGAATCCATACGCACGGAACGCGACGCTGCGCAGGCGGCCGAGCCCGCCCTGCGGCAGCGGCAGGAGGCATTAGCCGCGCGCGAACGCCAGCTCGATCTGGAGGTGGCGCGCCGCGCCGACGAAAAGCGGCGCGAATGGGAGGCGCAGGTGCGGCAGCGCGCGTTCGAAGAGCAGCAACTGAAACTGCGTGAAACGGACAAGACGATCGAGGATCTGAAGCGGCTGCCGGAGGAGGCGCGGCGCAAGAGCGAACAGGGGTCGCAGGAGCTGCAGGGAGAGGTGCTGGAACTGGACATCCAGGCCGCGCTGGCGGCGCAGTTTCCGCGCGACGTGATCCGCCCGGTGCCCAAAGGGTTGCAGGGCGCAGACCTGCTGCAGGAGGTGCGCGACGCCGCACTTCAGCCGTGCGGTCTGATCGTCTGGGAGACCAAGAACACCAAGCACTGGCAGCCGGCGTGGATCGCCAAGTTGAGGGACGATCAGCGCGCCTGCGGCGCCGCGCTGGCGGTGCTGGTCAGCGCCGCGTTGCCGCCCGAGGCGCGCGCCGGCTTCGTCTGCGTCGACGGGGTCTGGGTCGCGAGCCTGACCGCCTGGCCCGCGCTTGCAGTTGCGCTGCGCGAGCAGTTGCTGCAGGTCGCGTTCGCCCGCAACGCCGCCACCGGCATGAGCGAGAAGATGGAGGCGCTGTACCGCTATCTGTCCGGCGACGCGTTTCGTCGCAAGGCGGAGACGATCGTCGAGGCCTTCGCGGCGATGAAAGAGCAGCTGGAGCGCGAGCGGCGCGCGATGGAAAAGATCTGGAAAGAACGCGAACGGCAGTTGGAGCGGGTGATCGGCGCGACCGCCGGGATGTACGGCGAACTGCGCGGAACGATCGGCCAGTCGCTGCCGGCGATCGCCGCGCTCGAACTCGACGACCTGGCGCTGGCCGCCCCGGACGACAGGGCCGACGCATGAACCTGCTCGTCTGCACGCTTGGTGCGAGCTGGGCGGTCATACCCGAAGTATTCGGTTTCCTGGCGCCGGCGGTGCTCGATCTATACGCGGAGCACCCGCAACGCACGCAGCTCGACGCGCTGCGCGCGGGCCACGCGCTGGCCGCGCCCGACGAGCTGTGGATCGTCACCACCGAGGGCCGTCAGGCCGCGCAGTCGCTGCAACGGCTGCGCGCCTGGTGGCGGCTGCTCGGTGAGCCGCTGCCGCTGCGCGTGTGGACGGCGGCCGGCACGGACCAACTGGCCACGCAGGCCGAATGCGACCACATCCGCGAACTGACGTTGCGCGTCGTGATGCTGGCCGCCGAGCGCGCCGCCGGCGGGCAGCTCGTGCTGTCGCTCGCCGGGGGCCGCAAGACGATGAGCGCCGACCTGCAGACCGCCGGCAGCCTGTTCGGCGCGCATGCCTGGCTCCACGTCGTCGGGCCCGAGCCGATGCCCGAGCGGCTGCGGTGTGCCGACGATCCGATGCTCTTCGCGCGGCCGCTGGCGCAAGACGTGGCTGGCGCGGTGACACCGCTGGTGGTCGGACGCGGCAGCCGCAACGAGCTGCTGGACATCGAACTGGACGGCCGGCGCGTCGATTCGTCGACCTTTGCGCTGCCGTTGGCCGAATACGAATTGCGTTGGCCGCTTCGGCCCGACGGCGCCGCGCTGGCGGCCGAGGTCGACCGCCGCCTGCGCGAGGGCAGCCGGCTGCTCGGCAACTTTCTCGGCGCGCTGTCGCAGGCCGAACCGCGCGAGAACTGGCGCAGCCTGTACCGGCTGCCGCCGGCGCGCATCGAGGAGCTGCGGCGCACGCCACTTGACCCGCAGCACCGCCGGTGGCTTGCGCGGCTGCCGAAGGCCGATCTGCACAGACACCTCGGAGGTTGCCTCGACCTGGCCGCGCAGCGTGCCGTCGGCCGCGCGATTTGGGAATCGCTCGACTTCGACACGCGGGCGCGCGCGCTGGCGCGCGTGCGCTCCCTGTTGCAGGCGCACGCCGACTGGCCATGGGACTGGCCGCAGCAACTGCAAGGCAGCGAGCGCGCCGCCTGCGCCGCCGCGCTGCTCGTCGAAGCCGACGACGCCACGCTGCAGCGAAATCTGTTCGGCGTGACCGAACCGCGCGTGGCGCTGAAACACACGCCGGGCGGCTTCGCGGCCTATGAGCGCCCGGGCGAGCTGACCGGCTCGGCCGTGCTCACGCACCCGGCCGCCATCGAGCCGTACGCGCAGGCGCTGATGGCGCAGGCGCGCGCCGAAGGGCTGGCGTACGTCGAGCTGCGCGGCAGCCCGCACAAATACCGCCCCGAAGATCCGGCCGCGTGGCTGCGCGAGCTGCGCGCCGCGCTCGAACGCGCGAGCGCCGCGGTGCCCGCCGCGCCGCACTTCGGCTTCGTCTGGATTCTGGATCGCCGCCGGCGCGAGACGATGCCCCAGGTCATTGCGCAAGCCGTCGCCGCGCACGGCGAACTGGCCGGCTTTCTGCTCGGTCTGGACCTGGCTGGCGCGGAAGGCACGCAGCGTCCCGAGCAGCTGGCCCACCATTTCACCCCGGCGTTCCGGGAATGCTTGCGCATCACCATCCACGCCGGCGAAGGCGAAAGCGCCGAGAACATCTGGCAAGCGGCCTACCACCTGCACGCCGACCGCATCGGCCACGGCCTGACGCTGCTCGAGAACCCGCGCCTGGCCGAGCGGTTCCGCGACCGCGGCGTCTGCATCGAACTGTGCCCGACCTCCAACCGGGAGGTCGTCGGTTTCGCCGATCCGGTCGTACCGGAAAGCGCCGGGCTGCCGGCTTACCCGCTGCGCGGCTTGCTGAACGCCGGTCTGCCGCTGGCCTTGTGCACCGACAACCCCGGGATCTCGCGGACCACCCTGGCCGACGAGTTCGTTACCGCGGCGCGGATGGGCGGCGGCCTCACGCTGTGGGAGGCGCTGGCGCTGCTGCGGCAGGGGTTCGTGCACGCGTTTTTGCCAGCGGC
>JBBIJJ010000174.1:0-7601 GCA_037446035.1 Burkholderiales bacterium | reverse complement strand
CGCTCGGGATCGTCGCGCAGCTCGGCTTCATGCTCGGCGAGATGCGCCGCGACCTCGGCACCCCACACGGGCCACGAGTGCAGCGTGATTTCTCGCTCGGCGAGCCGTTCGTCGAGCAGTTCGTCGAGCAGGATAGGATGCCGCGCGAGGTAGTCGCTCGCCCAGCGGCTCGACGCCAGCACGCGCAGCACGCGCGCGAACGCGTGCGGATACTGGTTCAGCAGTGCCACGTAGGTGCTGCGGCCGGCGATCACGTCGATCAACTGCAGGAAGCGCGCGAGCACCTCGTCGGCGACCACGCCGGTGGCATGCGGCGCGCCGCCTTCGGCCACGCCACGCGCGGCCTCGGCCGCGGCATCGACCGCGCGCGAGACCAGCCGCTCGATGGCGCGACGCACCGATTCACTGGCGGCCAGCACGCGGCGCGCGGCCAGCGCGTCGCTGACCCGTTGCGCGGCCTCGCCCGGATGGGCGTAACCGGCCTGCGCCATGCGCTGCGCGAGCGGCTCGCCGAGCACGAGCGCGCCGTTGCCGTCGGCGCCGTCGCGCTCGTCGCGAGCAACTTGCGGCGCGAGGAAGATCGCGTCGAACGCCTCGGCGACGAATTCGCGCGTCTCGTCGAAGCGGGCGCGCAGCGCTTCCGGCGAAGGCAGCCGCAGCATCGCCGCCACGCGCGCCAGCTCCGCGGGATCGGTCGGCAGCAGGTGCGTCTGCGCGTCGTCGACGTACTGCAGCGCATGCTCGAGGCGGCGCAGGAAGTCGTACGCGGCCGCCAGACGCTCGCAGGTGGGCGCAGCCAGCGCGCCCAGTTGCGCGAGCGTCGCCAGCGTCGCCAGCGTGCTGCGGTTTCTGAGCCGCGCGTCGCGCCCGCCGCGGATCACCTGGAAGGTCTGCGCGATGAATTCGATCTCGCGGATGCCGCCGCGGCCGAGCTTGACGTTGTCCTGCGGCTGCGCGCGCGCGGCGCGCTTGCGCTCGGTCTCGGCGCGGATCAGTGCGTGCAGGTCGCGCAGCGACGCGATCGCGTTGAAGTCGAGGTACTTGCGATAGACGAAGGGGCGGACGATCTGGTCGAGCGCGCGGCACTGCGCGTCGAATGCGGTCGCGTCGGCGAACACGGCAGCGGAGATGACGCGTCCCTTGAGCCACGCGAAGCGCTCCCACTCGCGCCCTTGCCGCACCAGATACTCCTCGAGCATCGCGTTGGACACCGCCAGCGGTCCGGCGTCGCCGTTCGGACGCAGGCGCATGTCGACGCGGAACACGAAGCCGTCGGCGGTGACCTCCGACAATGCGCCGATCAGCCGGCGGCCGAGCCGCTCGAAGAACTCGTGGTTCGTCAGCGCGCGGCGCGCCGCGGCGAACTCGGCGGTCGGCCGCGTTTCGCCGTCCTCGTCGTAGACGAACACCAGATCGAGGTCCGACGAGACGTTCAACTCGCCGCCCCCGCCCTTGCCCATCGCGACGACCAGCAGGTCCTGCGGCACGCCGCCGGGGCTCGTCGGCACGCCGTGCACGCGCGCCAGCGCGCGCGCGTGCATGGAGAGCGCGCGGCGTACGGCGACCTCGGCCAGCGCCGTCATCGTGGCGACCACTTCGGCCAGCGGTGCCACACCGCCCAGGTCGCGTGCGATGACCGCGAGCAGAACCGGCCGGCGCAGGCGGCGCAGCGCGGCGCCGAGCTTTTCGGGAAAGTCCTCGGCGGCGTGCTCTGCGCCGAACCCCGCCAGCAACGCATCGAGCGCCGCTTCGATGCGTTGGCGCGGCCATGGCGCGGCGGCCAGTTCGCGCAGGCGGGCCGCCTTGGCCGCGTCGTCGGCGCGCGCACCGAGCTCGGCCGCGAGC
Organism: Burkholderiales bacterium; assembly: GCA_037446035.1. GTDB lineage: Bacteria > Pseudomonadota > Gammaproteobacteria > Burkholderiales > Burkholderiaceae_F > DSNY01. The sequence goes on along the minus strand of JBBIJJ010000174.1, from coordinate 5,756 downwards.
GCACGCTGCACATAGCGAGAAAGCGCCAGCGCCGCGGTGCAGCCCGCGGCGACGGATTCGTTCGTGTCGGAGATCAAGACGGGCGGCGTGCTCGCTGTGCTAGCCTCGGTCGGCGAAACGCCCGCGCTCGCGCTGCGCGTTCTCAACCGCCCGCGGTGCGCGTTCTCAACCAGTGTCGAAGCGTCCGCAGTGCTTGGCAGGCTCGGCGCCAGGCGCGATCGGGGCCGCGCGCATTGTATGTCGGCGATCGAAGGCGGATGGAACCGAACGGCGCCCGCGGGCGCCTAAGCGAGTCCCGCCGCCCATCGTCGCCGCTTCCGACCGTGAAACCCGAAACCCCGCCTCGCTCCGAACGCGACTCGCCCGCGGCCGCGGCGCTGGCGCAGCTCGAGCATGCCGTGGAAGAGGCGGTCGGGCACGCGCTCGAGGCGACCGAACGCACGCTCGCGCAGCGCTTCGGTGCCGGCTGCGTGCGCGGACTGCGCTGGACGTTGAAGACGCTGGCGATCGCCGCGCTGGTCGCGTATTTCGCGTTCGGCGCGCTGCTGCTGGCGGCGCGCTACTGGGTCATGCCGCGTATCGACGCGTACCGGCCCGCGCTCGAACGCGAAACGAGCCGGTTGCTCGGCGCCGACGTCCGCATCGGCCGCATCGACGCGCGCTGGCGCGCATTCAACCCGCAACTGCGACTCGACGACGTGCGGCTGCTCGACGCGCGCGGCGAAGTACGGCTCGCGCTGCCGCAGCTCGAAGCGACCGTCTCGTGGACCAGCGTGCCGACGCTGTCGTTGCGCTTCGCGTCGCTCTCGATCCTGGCGCCCGAGCTGGACGTGCGGCGGCTGCCCGGCGGACGCTTCGCGGTGGCGGGCTTCACGATCGATCCGGCCGGCGCCGGCGGCGACGGCGGCACGGCCGACTGGGTGCTCACGCAGAAACGCATCGCCATCCGTCACGCGACGCTGCGCTACACGGACGAGACGCAGGCGGACCCCGAGACAGTCGCGCTCGAAGACGTGAATCTGGTGCTCGAAACGGGCTTTCTCACGCACCGTTTTGCGCTGCAGGCGCGCCCGCCGGCGGATCTGGCCGGCCCGATCGACGTGCGCGCCCGCTTCGACCGCGCCTGGGGCGAACGCCCGTCCGACGCGCGGCGCTGGTCGGGGCGCGTGTTCGCGCAGATGGACTACGCCGACGTCGCGCGCATCGCGCGACTGGCGCGCGTGCTGCCCGAGACGATCGCGATCGCGCGCGCGCACGGCGCGCTGCGCGCCTGGCTCGACTTCGACGCGCTCGCCCCGACGCGGTTCACGGCCGACGTGGCGCTCGCCGACGTCGACGCGCACCTCGGCGCCGATCTGCAGCCGCTGCGCTTGTTGGGTGTGCAAGGCCGCTTCACCCAGCGCGTCTGGGGCAACGAATTCGAAGGCGGGCAGGAACTCGCGCTCGCGCGCTTCTCGCTGCAGGCCGAGACCTTCGCGCTGCCGCCGACCGACCTGCGGCTGCGCGTGACGCGCGCCGCCGACGAGCGGCCGCTGCGCGGAGAACTGGAAACGAACCTCCTGTCGCTCGACACGTTGAGCGTGCTGGCCGCGCACGTACCGCTCGCGCGCGACCTGCGCGAATTCGCGGCGCGTCACGCAGTGCGCGGGCGGTTGACGGATCTTAAGCTCGCCTGGGAAGGCGAGCCCGCTTCACCCACGCGCTTTTCGCTGCGCTCGCGCTTCGACGGGCTGGGATCGAGCGGTCAGCCGGCCGCAACCGCCCCCGCGCAGGCCGAGGGCGCCGCAAGCGGCAAGCCGCGCGCCGGGCTGCCCGGCTTCGAGAACCTGACGGGCTCGATCGAGGCCACCGAATCCGGCGGCACAGTGCAGGTGGACGCGCGCGACGCCGCGCTGGTGTTCCCCGGCGTCTTCGAGGAGCCGCGGCTGCCGTTGCGCCATCTCGCGACGCGCGTGTACTGGACCACGCGGCCGCGCTTCGATTTGCGCGTCGACAATCTCACGGCATCCAACGACGAGGTCGAACTGACCGCGAGCGGCGCGTACCGCAGCGGCGGCAAAGGCCCGGGCTTGGTCGACGTCACCGGCCGCATCGTGCGTGCGCAGGCTCGCGCCGCGCACAAGTACGTGCCGCTCGTCGCGGGCGCCAGGACGCGTGCCTGGCTGCGCGACGCGCTCGTCGCCGGCGAAGCGGTCGACGGCAGCTTCAGACTGCGCGGCGACCTGTGGGATTTCCCGTTCAGCGACCCCGGGACCGGCGAGTTCCGGGTCGCCGCGCGCGTGCGCAACGGCACGCTCGACTACGTGCCGGCGAGCCGGGCCGAAGGACCCGCCGCGGGCCCGGCCGCAGGACCGCAAGGCGGTTCGCTCGGTGGCCGCGACGCCGGCCAGCCAGCGGCCGACACGTCCTGGCCGCGCATCGAGGGCATCGACGCCGAGCTGCTGTTCGAGCGCCAGCGCATGACGATCACCGGCCAGCGCGGTTCGATCTACGGCGTTGCGCTGTCCAACGTGAGGGTCGTAATCCCGGACCTCGGCGCGCGCGCGCCGCACCTCGCGATCGGCGGCGAGGCGGGCGGCCCGCTCGCCGACATGCTGCGCTATGCGAACGCATCGCCGGTGGGCGGCTGGCTCGGCGGCTTTCTCGCCGAGGCGCAGGCCAGCGGCAACGCGCGTGCCGAACTGCGGCTCGACATCCCGCTCGACGACGCGCGCGCGACGAAGGTCGCCGGCGCCGTGAGTTTCCAGAACAGCGACATCGCACTGCGCGCGGACATCCCGCCGTTTGCGCGCGCGGCCGGCCGCGTGGAGTTCACCGAGCGCTCGCTGCGTCTGACGAACGTCACCGCGAACTTCGTCGGCGGGCAGGTCCGGATCGACGGCGCGACCGCGGCCGACGGCGCGATCGCGATCGCCGCCGCGGGCACCGCAACGCCACAGGGGGCCAAGCGCGCGGTCGAGCACGCGCTCGTGCAGCGCCTCCTCGACCGCGCACAGGGCACGACACGCTATACGGGCGGCGTCACGGTGCGCGGTGGCCGTACGGAGATCCGCGTCGACTCGGACCTCGTCGGCTGGTCGCTGGATCTGCCGGCGCCGGCACGCAAGAACGCCGCCGAGGCGCTGCCGCTGCGCTTCGAACTGATGCCGGTGGCGGCCGATCGCGACAGCTTGCGGGTGACCGCGGGCGCGCTGCTGACGCTGCGTCTCGAGCGCGCGCGCGACGCGGCCGGCGCGATGCGCGTGGAGCGTGGCGCGATCGGCATCGGCGAAGCGGTCCCGGTACCCGAAGCGGGCGTGCTCGCAAGCGTGAATCTTGCACGGCTCGACGTCGATCGGTGGCGGCCGCTGTTCGAAGGCACCGTCGTCGCGGGCGGCGTCGATGCGGCCCGCGCGGGCGATGCGGGCATACCGGACCTGCTCGCGCTGCGCGTGCGCGAATTGGTGATCGCCGGCAAGCCGATCGCCAACGTCGTGCTCGGCGCCACACGCGCGGCCGACGGCCGGTGGAACGCGAACCTCGTGTCGGACCATGCCACTGGCGCGCTGACGTGGCAGCCGGGAGCGGGCGCTGCGCCCGGTCGCGTCAGCGCGCGGCTGGCGCGCTTGACGATCCCGGACGCGCAGCGCGAGCAGGTCGCCGAGCTGCTCGATGCGCCGCCCGTCGACATCCCCGCGCTTGACGTGGTCGCGGATGAGTTCGAGCTCGGCCGCCGCCAGCTCGGCCGGCTCGAACTGGTCGCGCAGAACGTCGCCGTCGACGGCGCCAACGCGTGGCGGATGCAGAAGCTCGGGATCGTCAGTCCCGACGGGCGTCTGACGGCGACCGGTCGGTGGGAGCGCGAGGCGAACGCGCCGCCCGCGGCAGCGCGCCGCATGACGATGGCCTTGTCGCTCGAGTTCGGCAACGCCGGTGCGCTGCTCGGCCGGCTCGGCATCCCGGACGCCGTGCGCAACGGCAGCGGCAAGCTCGAAGGCGAGCTATCGTGGCGCGGCTCTCCGCTGGCGATCGACTATCCGACGCTGACGGGCAAGCTGCAGTTGGCGACCGCCAAGGGGCAGTTCCTCAAGGCGGACGCTGGCGCAGCCCGGCTGCTCGGCGTGATGTCGCTGCAGTCGCTGCCGCGCCGCATCGCGCTCGACTTCCGCGACGTGTTCTCCGAAGGCTTCGCCTTCGACCAGATCAGCGCGAGCGCGGAGCTGAAGGCCGGCACACTGGTCACGCGCGACTTCAAGATGCGCGGCGCATCGGCCACCGTGCTGATGGAAGGCAGCATCGATCTGAAGAACGAGACGCAGAACCTGCATGTGCTCGTGCTGCCGGAGATCGACGCCCGCTCGGCGTCCCTCGTGTATGCTCTGATGGCCAATCCGGCCGTGGGCTTGGGCACCTTCCTCGCGCAGGTGCTGCTGCGCGATCCGCTGTCCAAAGCCTTCTCCTACGAGTACGACGTTTCGGGCTCGTGGACGGAGCCGCAGGTCAAGCGCCGCGAGCGCGCCGTCCCCGACGCTGCGGAAACCCGCAAGTGAAGATCGATCGCGCGTGAGTTCGGTTCTGCCTTCGATGGACGCGCCGGCGTCTGCGGTACGCGTGGCTGCCGTGCAAATGGTCTCGACGCCGCGCGTCGACGACAACCTGCGCACGGCCGAGGCGCTGATCGCGCAGGCGGCGGCCGCCGGCGCGCGGCTGGTCGCACTGCCCGAGTACTTCTGCCTGATGGGTCACACCGACGAAGCCAAGGTCAGCGCGCGCGAAGCCGACGGGCAGGGCCCGATCCAGGAGTTTCTCGCGACGCAGGCGCGCCGGCATGCGCTGTGGCTCGTCGGCGGAACGGTGCCGCTCGCTGCTGCGCAGCCCGACCGCGTGAAAAATTCCGTGCTCGTTTACGGACCCGACGGCGCGCGCGCGGCGCGCTACGACAAGATCCACCTGTTTGCGTTTTCGCGCGGCGACGAGAACTACGACGAGGCGCGTACGATCGCGCCCGGCGAACGGGTGACGAGCTTCGAGTTCGCCCCGCCGCAAGGACCGCGGCTTAAGGTCGGACTTTCGGTCTGCTACGACCTGCGCTTTCCCGAGCTGTACCGCGCGCTGGCCAGCGACGGCAAAGCGCCCGACCTGATCCTCGTGCCGTCCGCATTCACCGCGACGACCGGCCGCGCGCATTGGGAAACGCTGCTGCGCGCGCGCGCGATCGAGAACCTCTGCTTCGTGCTGGCGCCGGCCCAGGGCGGGCGGCACGAAAACGGCCGCGCCACCTTCGGCCATACCATGCTGATCGATCCCTGGGGCGGCGTGGTCGCATCGCTCGCGACGGGTCCGGGGCTGGTCGTCGGCGACATCGACACCCGCTTGATCGCACAGGTGCGAACCGATCTGCCGGCGTTAAGCCATCGTGTCCTTGGCCGCTGAACATCGATGGTCGCCGTGCGACATCCTCACGCGCGCCCGCTGCGCCACCTCGGCAGCGGACGGTCGTGCCCGGCGAAGCGAGGGACTCAGGCAGCGAAGGCGACCGGAGATTCCGCGCCTGCGATCGGGAGTGAACCGGAACAACAGGCCCGGCATGACGCCGAAGCATCGTTGCCCTTCACGCCACACGATCATCACGGCTCACGCCATACGGTCACCGCGGTTCACGCAAACGTTTGTCGCGGATCGCGCCCAGTGTCCACCCCGAGCCGCGCCCACGATCGAGGCGGGGCACGTCAAATGTCGTTCGTGAGCTGCGCCACGCGGTCATGCCAAGTCGCGCC
>JBBIJJ010000173.1:0-7614 GCA_037446035.1 Burkholderiales bacterium | reverse complement strand
TTGACCTTGCCGCTCTTGACGTGCGGATTGACCAGAAACACCGTGCCGATCGCCAGCGGCACCTGCCCGGCGACGGCGTCGTTCATCAGCGGCCCGCCGCCGCGGCAAGGCACGTGCGTCCACTCAACCTAGAAACGGCAGTTGAAGTGGGTGGAGTACCGAGAAACCCGTTCGCGCCAAAGGCTTGCAGTGAGCACGACCATCACCCACTTCGAACTGCTCCGCAGTCGTCGGAATTGGCTTCAAACCCGCATGGATGCTGGCTTTCTGCCGTTTCGACGTGACGCCAATTGCCGAATCTAGGCTCAATGCCGAGCTGGTTGCCGATCTGCGCCATCGCCAGATGACCCAGGCTGCCCGTGCCGATCGAGCCGAACGACACGCTGCCGGGCTTGGCCTTCGCCGCGGCGATCACGTCGCGGAAATCCTTGTACGGCTGGCTCGCGTGCGCAACGATCGCCATCGCTGAGGTGCCGATCAGCGTCACCGGCGCGAGATCCTTCACGGTGTCGAACGGCCGGTTCGGGATCAGTGAAGGGTTGACCGCGTGCGTGTCGAACACGACGGCGAAGGTGTAGCCGTCGGGCGCGGCGCGTGCGACCTCCGCGGTGCCGATCGAACCCGACGCGCCGCCCTTGTTCTCGACGATGAACTGCTGCCCGAGCTGCTGCGCGAGCTGCGCCGAGAGCACGCGCGCCACCTGGTCGACCGATCCACCGGGCGGGAACACGCCCACGATGCGGACAGGCTTGGCTGGCCATGCGGCGGCCCCGCTCGGGCCGGTCTGCGCGAAAGCGTCCGGCCCGGCGGCGAGCAGCGCAGCGGCGCACGCGGCCACGATCGAAAAGTGCAGTCCTTTCATCGGCGAGTCTCGCTGTCATGTCGTTTCGCGCGCGCGTTCGGCGCGACGGCCACAGTATGACGCGCGCGCGCCGCCAGCGGCGCAGCGAGCGCTGCGCGCGCGTCGCGCAGCAGCGCGCGGATCGGGGTGGGCAGCGCCGCGGTCTCGATCTGCGCGAACGGCAGCCACATGACACCCGGCTCGGCCGCGCGCGGCGCGAGGCGCGCGAGGCGAACGACGTGCGGCGTGAACTTCAGCGTGAAGTGCGTGAATGCGTGGCGACGCGCGGGCAGCCGCCGCGCGCGTGCCCCGCCGGCGAGCGTTCGTACGGCGGCGTGCAAGGCCGCTGCGCTGTCGTACTGCGGCAGCGCGAGCAGCCCGCCCCACACGCCCGCAGGCGGCCGTTGTTCGACGAGAACGGCGTCCGCGTGCACGGCGATCAGCATCTGCACACGCCGCGTCGGCACGGGCTTGCGCGGGCGCGGCGCGGGCAGTTCGGCCAGGCGACCGGCCCGCAGCGCCACACAGGTCGAGGCGACCGGGCAAGCGTCGCAGCGCGGCCGCGCACGCGTGCAAACCGTCGCGCCCAGATCCATCAGCCCCTGCGTGTAGGCGGGCATCGCGCGCCGCTGCGGCAGCAGGTCGCCCGCGAGTTGCCAGAGCCGGCGCTCGACCGCGGCCGCACCGGGAAAACCGTCGATGCCGAAGTGCCGCGCGAGCACGCGCCTGACGTTGCCGTCGAGGATCGCGGCGCGCTCGCCGAAACAGAAGGCCGCGATCGCCGCGGCGGTCGAGCGGCCGATGCCCGGCAGCCGCGCCAGCGCCCGCGCGTCGCGCGGAAACTCGCCGTCGTGCTCGTTGACGATACGGCGCGCGCACGCGTGCAGATTGCGCGCGCGGCTGTAGTAGCCGAGCCCGGCCCACAGCCGCATCACGTCCGCCAGCGGTGCGGCCGCCAGGCTCGCCACGTCGGGAAAACGTTGCAGAAAGCGCGTGTAATAGCCGACGACGGTCGCCACCTGCGTCTGCTGCAGCATGATCTCCGCCAGCCAGACGCGGTACGGATCGCGCGTACGCTGCCAGGGCAGATCGTGTCGGCCGCTCTGCCCGTGCCACGCGACGACGCGTGCGGCGAACTCGCTCATCGGTCGATCAGGGGGTGCGCTCGCCGAAGGCCGGCGCTGCGGCCGGTTCGATGCGGCGCCACGCTACACGGCGCGGCATGCCGCGGCGTCTTCAGATCTCGACGCGCAGGTACGCGGGCGTTTCGGCGTCGTTGGCAGCGCGCACAGGCGTCGGGGTCGGCTCGCGATCGGCGATCGCGCGGGCGCGGCCGCCGAGCTGCTTTAACGCCTCCAGCTTGGACTGCACGTCCTCGAGCGCCTCTTCGAGCTGGCCGATGCGTTCGTCGAGCGACTCCTGCGCGTCGCGGATGCGCGCGACCGACTCGGCGCGCTTCTTGAGCTGGGCGCGCTGCTCGCGCACTTGTATCTCGAGTGGCGGCAGCAGCGAGCGCACCCAGGCCTCGGTGTCGCGCTCGGCCGCGGCGAACACCTCGCGCGACTTTGACACCACCGTGTCGAAGAAGCGCTCGATCAGCGCCCACTTGTCGCGCGTGAGCACCGCCAGCGCCCCGAAGTGGTTGCGGTATGCCGCCTCCGCGCGCTCCAGCTCGGCCACGTAGGTGTCGAGCGAGAAAGGCATCGGCGGCGGCGTGCTCCAGCCGAGCTCCTCGGCAAACCGACGCTGCACGCCGAGCACCATCTGCTCGATTTCGAGCAGCTTGGCGCTGGACGCGCGCAACAGGTCGCGCAACTGCGCGAAGTAGTCCTTGACCGCCGACAGGAACTGCGGCGTGAGCCGGCTCTTGCGCATGCGCTCGCGCGCTTCGAGCACGCGGCCGCGCAGCGATTCGAGCCGCAGCGGCTCGTACACCTGCTCCGACAGCTTCGACAGCACGACCCGCGCGGCGACGATCTTGCGCACGTTGTCCTCGAACTCGCGCTGCTCGCCCTGCGCGCGGATCAGCATGCGCTCGATCGAACTCTGGTTCTTGCCCTGCAGCGCGCGCAGCTCGTACAGCTGCTCGATCAGATTGCGCTCGCGCGCGGCGAGCGCCTGCCGTACCTCGGCGGTGACGCGCTCGACCACGGCGACCGCCTGGTCGCGCACGATGCGCTGCTTGGCCGGCACCAGCAGATCGACCAGCGCGCTCTCGAGCGTCGGCAGGCGGCTCAACTGCAGCAACCGCCGGTCGTCGGTGACCTTGGCGACCAGGCCCTTCTGCGCGGACACGGGGAAGACGCGCTCCGGCGCCAGATCGAGCGTGCGGCTGACGCTCACGGCCTGCCGCTGCACCTCGGCGTCGACCTCCTCCTCGCTCTTGAGCGCGTCCCACAGACCGTCGATCTTGTTCAGCACCGCGATGTGGTTGTGCGCGTTGCCCGAGTCGCCGACGATGTGGCGCCACACGTCCAGATCGCTCTTGGTGACGCCGGTGTCGGCGGCCAGCACGAACAGCACCGCGTGCGCGCTCGGCACCAGCGACAGCGTCAGCTCCGGCTCGGTGCCGATCGCGTTCAGCCCCGGCGTGTCGAGGATCACCAGCCCCTGTTTGAGCAGCGGGTGCGGGAAGTTGATCACCGCGTGGCGCCAGCGCGAGATCTCGACCATGCCGTGCTTGTCGATCGCGAGCGCCTGATCCGGATCCTCCGGATCGAACAGCCCGTACATGCGCGCCTCGTCGACCGACACCTTGACGGTCTCGGCGACCAGACGGAATGCGTGCAGCATGCCGTCGGGCGAGGACGTGTTGACCGGGAACACGCGCCATTCGGCGCTCGCCTTCTTGAAGTCAGTCGTCGTGCCGAGCCGCGCGCGGGTTTCGATCGGCAGCGCGCGGATGCACGGCGGCAGGGACTCGTCGTACATCAGCTCGGTCGGGCACATCGTCGTGCGCCCGGCCGACGACGGCAGGATGCGCCGGCCGCAGTCGGCGAAGAAGATCGCGTTGATCAGTTCGGACTTGCCGCGCGAGAACTCGGCCACGAAAGCGATGACGAGCTTGTCCTCGCCGAGGCGGTCGAGCGCCACGTCGATGCGGCGCGCGGCATCGGCCTCGAGCAACTGCGACTGATCGAGCCAGCGACGCAGTTGCCCGATCGCATTCGCGAGCGAATCGCGCCAGGCGCCGTATTCCTGAAAACTCGTCGCGAGTTGAGCCATCGGCCACGCCACGTCCAAGAGGCGCGGCCGACTCTAGCATGCGGGTCTGGCAGCGGACAGTCGCGCGATAGCGAGAAATGGATGATCATGCGCCCGCTGTTCGTTCGAACCGGGGCGCGCTCAGCGGCGCTGGCAGCGCGGACAGAAGAACGTCGCGCGCTGGCCCTGCACGATGCGGCGGATCGGCGCGCCGCACACCCTGCACGGAGAGCCTGCGCGGTCGTAGACGAAGGCGTCGAGCATGAAGTAGCCCTGCTGGCCGTTGGCGTCGACGAATGACCGCAGCGTGCTGCCGCCGACGCCGATCGCCTCGGCAAGCACCGTGCGGATCGCGTCGACCAGGCGGGCGCAGCGCGCCGGGCCGAGCCGCCGCGCCGGCAGCGCCGGGTGGATGCCCGCGCGGAACAAGCTCTCGGACGCGTAGATGTTGCCGACGCCGACGACGACGTCGCCGGCCAGCAGAACCTGCTTGATGGGCGCGCTGCGCGCGCGCGTGCCCGCGTGCAGCCAACGGCCATCGAAGCGCGGATCGAACGGCTCGATGCCGAGCGAAGCCAGCAACGGGTGCCGCTCGACGGGTCCGTCGCGCGCAGCGTGCCATAGCAGCGCGCCGAAGCGGCGCGGATCCGTCAGCCGCGCCAACCGCGGCGTGGCATCGTCGAAGACGATGTCGACGTGATCGTGCACGCCCGGCGCGGGTGCGGCGCCGAGGTGCACACGCCACGATCCCGACATGCCGAGGTGCGAGATCAGCGTGCCGCGCGCGACTCGCCACAGCAGATACTTGCCGCGCCGGTCGAGCGCGAGCACCGTTTGCTGCGCGACCGCACGCGCAAGCTGCGCCGGCACCGGCCAACGCAGCCGGCGCTCGCGCACGACGAGTCGCCGCACCGTGCGGCCCTCGACGTGCGGGGCCAGCGCGCGACGCGTGACCTCGACCTCGGGCAGTTCAGGCATCGGCGCTGCTGCGGGGCGCGCTCGCCGCGGCGCGCACCCGCCGCTGGGGCGCTCGCGGGCCGGCGACGGACGACGCCGCGCGAGTCATTCGCAATGCGGGCTTCGAGCGGGGCTTATTCCACGGTCGTGTCCAGACGGCGGCGCGGCTAAACTGCGGCCCGATCGACTCGCGCCCACTGCCTCGTTGCCTGGGCGGGCGGCGCTTACCGGTGTTCGCATCATGGCTCACGCGATGGCTTGGCCCCGAAGTCTGTCGGCGCTTGCGGCGCTGACGGTGACTGCGGCGATTGTAGGCTGTGCGAGCGCTCCGGCCGCCGCACCCGAGCCTGCCGCGGCACCGCCGGCCGCGGCGCGACCCCTCGACGAGGGCCAGCCAAAGCCGGCCGGCGTGCCGCCGGACGTCGATCTGAGCGGAGCGCTGCTGTTCCAGATCATGGCCGCCGAGGTCGCACTGCAGCGCGGCGATACGGGTGCCGCGTTCGCCACGTACCTGAGCGTGGCGCGCGCCACGCGCGATGCGCGGCTCGCGCGGCGCGCGACCGAAATCGCCGTCGGCGCGCGCGCCGTCCCGCAGGCGCTCGAAGCCGCGCAACTGTGGCGCGAGCTGGACCCGGCGTCGAGCGAAGCGGCGCAGGCGACGACCGCGCTGCTGGTGGCCAGCGGCAAGTACGAGGAGGCGGCCGCCGCGCTCGCCGCTCAGATCAGGGCGGCGGTGGAGCCGGCCGCCGAACTGGCGCGCGTGCAGCGATCGCTTGCGCGCGCGCCGGATCGCGCCGCCGGTTTCGCGCTGCTGGAGAAGCTCGCGCAGCCATACCGCGACGATCCGAAGATCGGTGCCGACGTGCGCCTCGTGCTTGCCGGCGGTGCGCACGCCGCCGGGCTGGCTGCGCGCGCGATCGAGCTGGCGCAGTCCGCACTTGCGCTGCGGCCCGACTTCGAGCGCGCGGCGCTGACCGCAGCGCAGCTGATGGCACGCCCCGAAGGCAAGGACGATGCGGCCGGGCGCGCGCGCGCGCTGCAGCTTCTGCAGGATTTCCTCGCGCGCAATCCGCAGGCGCTGGAAGCGCGCATGGGTTACGCGCGACTGCTCGTGGCCGACGCCAAGTACGAGCAGGCGCGCGCGCAGTTCGCGCAGGTGGTCGGTGCCGACGAGCGCAATCTCGACGCGCTGTACGCGCTGGCGGTGCTTTCGCTGGAGACGCCGGCGCTGCGCGCCGACGCGCGCAGACTGTTCGAGCGCTACCTGAAGCTGCTGGAAGACAGCCCGGGCGTGGAGCGCGATCCCGACCCCGCCTACCTGAACCTGGCGCGCATCGCCGAGGAAGAAAAGCGTTACGCCGAAGCGCTGCAGTGGCTCGACCGCATCGGCGCCGGCGAGCAATACCTGAACGCGCGCGTGCGGCGCGCGCTGGTGCTCGGCAAGATGAAGCGCGTCGACGAGGGCCGCAAGGTGCTCGCCGAAACGCGGGTCGCGAGCAACGAAGAGCGCACGCAGATCGTGCTCGCCGAAGCACAGCTTCTGCGCGAGGCCAGGCGCTATCGCGACGCCTTCGACGTGCTCGCGCAGGGGCTGGCGCACGCCCCCGACGACGCGGGGCTGCTGTACGACGCGGCGATGGCGGCCGAACGGCTCGACAAGCTCGACGTGATGGAAAGTTATCTGCGCCAGTTGATCAAGCTGCGCCCCGACTACGCGCACGCGTACAACGCGCTGGGCTACACCTTCGCCGACCGCAACATCCGGCTGCAAGAGGCGCGCGAGCTGATCGAAAAGGCGCTGCAGCTCGCGCCCGAGGATGGCTACATCCTCGACTCGATGGGCTGGGTCTACTTCCGCTTGGGCGATCTGACGCGCGCGCGCGAGTACCTGGAGCGCGCATACAAGCTCAAGCCCGAGGCGGAAGTGGCCGCGCACCTTGGCGAGGTGATGTGGGCGCAGGGCGAGCGCGACGCCGCGCGCCGGCTGTGGCGCGAGTACTGGAAGAAGGAGCCGGACAACGAGACACTGAAGGCCACGCTCGTTCGGCTCAAGGTCAAACTCTAGCCCGGATTTCTCACAAGGCGCTCGCTGGATGCGAGGGGAACCGTTGCTGCATGCGGCGTTGCACGCGATACGGCCTCGCGACAGAGTCAGACCGGGCGCTCGCGGTCGCGGTGCTCGCTGAGTCTCGCGCCACCCGGCCAGCGCTTCACTCGGAACGTGGCGGTCGCTACGTTCCTCGCTCCAGCGTTCGCCCGGATCGGCCCGATTCCGGCGCGATCATCCGCGACCCTTGTGAGAAATCCGGGCCGGGTGCACGGGTACGTAGCGCCCCACGCCGCGCGGGCGACAGGCATGGCGGCGTGCGGTCCGGGCGGGCGCTCGCGGATGGCGACGGGATCGCCGTGAGTCGCGAATTCCGATGGCGCCGCCCGGCGTCGTTCCGAGCCGGCGGCGAGACAGCCCGCTCGCTCGTGACGTCGGGATCCCTCGCTTCGCTCGGGATGACGAGACCGCTCGGGATGACAAGACCGCTCGGGATGACAAGGCCGCTCGGTATGACAAGATCGCTCGGTATGACAAGACCGCTCGGTATGACAAGACCGCTCGG
>JBBIJJ010000172.1:0-7674 GCA_037446035.1 Burkholderiales bacterium | reverse complement strand
GTCGTAGCACGACAGCACACCCGTCAAGTTCTCCGAGTACCGCGTCGTGAGCAGTTCCATCCCGGCCTCCGCAGTGCTGCACCTTGCCGGGACGCAAGGCTACTTTCCTGTTTGGTTCCGGCTCGTCCGGCTTAGGCTGAATCAAGCCCGCGCGGATCAGCCGCGGCCGGATCCTTCCCGCTGCGCGGCAGGGACGGCCCGCGCGAGCCATGTCCGGCTCGCGCCGAGGCGGTGCCCGAGCTCATCGATCCGGGCCGAACCGCATCGGACCCGTGTTTCGCGCGCACCGGCGCCAACCCGGTCGGGCCGCACATGATCGCGGTGACGCCACCCAGACCCACGTGGTCGTCTCGTTCGTCGCTAACGGCCACGTGCTGATCAGCGCGCGCGAGCGCGTCATCCAGACGCTGTGGTTCGAAGGCGTGGGTCCGGCACTGGTCACACCCGCGCTCAGCCACTTCGCGGACGCCGCGCCGGCGCAGTCGCTGATCGCTGACTTCGCGCTGACCCTTGCGTACGCGGGGTACGCGTACGCCTTTCACTGCGTCTTCGATCGCGTGCGGCCCGTCGTGCCGCTTGTCGAATATTCGCGCGGTTCGTTGCGCGCTGTCCGGACTCCGCGCGAGGCCGCGTTCTTACGCGTACGGCGTCGGTCCGGAGACGGCAGACGGCCCGCGCGCCGACTCGACTTGCTGCCCGCCCTGACCAAGGAACGAACCATGAAATCCTTCCGAACCATGAAATCCGTCAACACCCTGCGCCGGACCGCCGGCATCGCCGCTGCGGTCGCGGGCATCGCGCTCGCCGCCCCGGTCTTCGGCATCACCGCCACGTCCAACCTGCTCGGTACCCCCGACGACGGCATGATCTGCCGCAGCGGCTATGCCGGCGCGCTGTCCGGCAGCGCTTTCAAGTGCTCGAAGGTGCGCACGATCACCGTGCAACTGGAGTGCACCGACCCGAGATTTCCGAACTACCTGATCCGGGCCAACGCACCCGGCACGCCGCAGGGGCGCGATCTGTGCCTGCGCAACAACGTCTCGCTCGGCAGCACCGATCCGGTCGGCAATCTGGTCGAAGGTCAGGATTACGTGCGGGCCAACGTCAATGCGGCCGCGGTCGCAAACCGCGTGTCCAACCTCGATCAGCAGGAAGCGAGCGCGCTCGGCCTGGACACGAAGGGAGTCGACACGGTCGCCGCCGACGCCGTGATCCTGCCCAACGCCGGCAGCGGCAGCAAGGACAACGCCACTGTGCAAGTGACGCACTACACGTTCGCCATCAAGACCGGCGCACCGATCGCGGCCAGCAAGTAGTCACGCGACGGCGCCGTCCCGCATCGCCGCCGGCACCACAGCGCGCCGGCGGCGATTCTCATTGTGCCGTCGAAAAGTCGACACGAGGCGGTGTCCGGCCGGCGCGCCGCGTCGCGTTCTTACCTGACGAGCAGACGGACCTTCCCGCTGTTCGAGCCGCACTCAACCCACACGTTCGGAGTGACACGATGAAACCCTGCAAGCACGGCGCCACCTGCACCACCGGCGGCGACAACCTCGCCAACGCCAAGAACGTCGACTTGAACAGCATCCAGGTCGTGTTCAAGTACAAAGAGCACGACGGCGACTGGTCCGATGAATTCACGACCCGGGAGTTCGTGCCGGCCTATCGCAAGTGCACGGAGGGCAAGACCTACGGCCCGATCGTCGTCACCGACAGCGCCAACTGATCCGCTTGGAAGCGAAACCATCTAGGAAGCGAAACCATGAGTGCACTCATCAAGACCGCCGTCGCCGCCGCGCTTGCCGCCGCCGGCGCCGCGCACGCCCAGCAGCAGTGCTACGACTTCAGTGGCCTGGCCGTCGGCAGCAAGTACCACATCGGCGACACGGTCAACGCGCGCCACGCGACGATCACGTTCGAGCCGTACACGATGAGCGGCAACCCGGTCGGCGGCGCCGTCAACTTTGCCGAAGCGCAGCAGGCGAAGATCGCCGGCGGCGCGCCGCCGGAGATGGGCATGAAGACGCTGACCGTCAAGGTCGTGCCGAACGCGCCGGTTGCGCGCGTGCGCATGAAGCTGGCGCAGAACATGACGCCGACCGGCGGTTTCGGCATCAGCAACTTCGAGGTCAACGGCGAAAAACACGAAGGCCCGTCGTTCGCGTCGGCCGACGGCAAGCGCCTCGGCGGTGCCGAAATCAGCGCCAAGCTGACCAACAACACCGCCGGCAGCAACTGGCACGTCGGCACGCTCGAGTTGCGCGCCAAGCCGGGCGGGTCGATCACGAGGTTCTCGATCGGCGGCCACACCTGGCGGCTCGATGACATGTGCTTCGCCAAGTAGCGCGGCGCGGGCACGAGCGAGGAGCCGATGCGGCCGATCATCGACCACCTGCTGAACCGGCCGGCGCACGTGGCCGCCGTCGCGCAGTTGATCTACGACGAGTTCTGGCGCGACAAGCCAAGCTACAGCGCCGCGTACTTCGCCGGCCGGCTGCGCGCGGCGAACGACCCGGCGCGCTTGCCGCTGTCGCTGGTGGCGATCACCGGCGACGCGACGATCGGCACCGTCAACCTGATCGACAACGACGACGAGCGGCGCCCGCATCTATGGCCGTGGCTGGCCGCACTCGTCGTCGTGCCCGCCTGGCGCCGCCGCGGTGTCGGCACGCAGCTCGTGCGCACGCTGCTCGCCGAGGCGCAACGTCTGCGCATCAGCACAGTCTACCTCGGCACCGACGGCCCGACGTTTTACCGGCGGCTCGGCGCGCGTGTGCACGAACGGGTGACGCCCGACTTCTGCATCATGCGCTTTGCGCTGCCCCGATGAACCTGCCCGACGCGATCGGTTACCTGGCGTCGGCTGCGGTGCTGGCGACGTTCTGCATGCGCGACATGGCCGCGCTGCGCGCCACCGCGATCGCAAGCAACGTCGCCTTCATCGCTTATGGCGCGCTCGCCGCCGTCCACCCGGTGCTGCTGCTGCACCTCGTGCTGCTGCCGATCAACATCCAGCGGCTGCTCGAAAGCATGCGCGAGCGATCGGCACGCGCGCAGCGCGTGGGTCATTGAGCGTTATGAACCTGAAAACCGCATTTGAACCACAGAGACACAGAGAACACAGAGGAAAAACAAACCGTTGTGCGAATACGCTCTTTCACCCAGCGGGTGAGGCGGGGAATGCGAGCAAGGACTTGATTTTTCGCCTTTCTCTGTGCCTCTGTGTCTCTGTGGTGAGGAATCTAGGATCAGAAAGCCGATTCTGGACCTGGCAGGAGCAGTTGCCGCCGGCCAAATCCGTCTTAGATGACGACCGGCGCGGCATCGCGCCCGATTCGCTGACCGCCGGCGGCTGCATCGTCAGCGGCGCGCTGGTGCGCCGGTGGCTGCTGTCGTCGAACGTGCGCGTCGAGGACGGAGCGTGCATCGAGCAGTCCGCGCTGCTGCCGAACGGGCACGTCGGCGCCGGCTGTGGGCTGAGAAGGTGCGAAGATTTCGTCGCGAGCGGTCCGCTGGCCAGGCGCACGCAGCCGCAGGGCCGAGACATATCGACTTAGATCCGGAAGTTGGCCATTTGTCGTCCGTTCGCTCCGCCGCCTCGGGTCATTCCGAGCCGAATGCCCTCGGGTCATTTCGAGCGGAAGGTCCTCCGGTCATTTCGAGCGCAAGGTCCTCGGGTCATTTTCGAGCCGAAGGCCCTCCGGTCATTCCGAGCGGAAGGTCCCCGGGTCATTTTTGAGCCGAAGGCCCTCCGGTCATTCCGAGCCGAAGGCCCTCCGGTCATTCCGAGCCGAAGGCCCTCCGGTCATTCCGAGCCGAAGGCGAGGAATCTCGCCCGCTCGCTGCGCCGAGATCCCTCGGCTTCGCTCGGGATGACAATATGGGCGCTGCGCACGGCACCGTCGGCACTCGGGCAGTCGCGTCGGCACTCGGGCAGTCGCGTCGGCGCTCGGCGCGTCGCCGGCGTAGTATTTCCGAGCCGGCGCCTCGCGCCGGCGCGAGACCTCCCGGCCGCTCGCCGCTTCACCCGATGGGTGAGCGCAGTCGAAGCCGCAAACCCCGGTCGCGCAACGAACTTCCGCGCAACGGCATGGATGGACTGCCGGATTCGGGATCAAGTGCATCGGCGAGGCCCGCGCACCGCGCAACGACTCGACAAGTGACTGCCGCCTGCCCCCGAACGCACGGCCGGCCGCTGCCAGTGCCGTCAGGCCGCCGGCTGCGCCGCCGCGCGCGCCGGCACCTTGGCCTGGTCGCGCGCCAGTTCCTCGCGCCTAGTGATGCCGCGGAACCAGACGGTTACCGCGCTCGAGGTCAGCACGATGAACAGCGAGTACAGCACCGGAATCAGCAGCACCTGCTGCTGCAGGTCGCCCTCGAAGGTCAGCAGCACGATCAGGATGCCGAGCGGACCGTTCTGGATGCCCGTCTCCAGCGCGATGGTGCGCGAGCGGACCGGATCCTGCCTCAGCAGCCGGCTCAGGAGGAAGCCGAGCGCCATGCCGATCAGGCCGAGCCCGATCGCAGCGAGGTACACGTACCAGGGCGTGGTCGCCAGCAGCAGGTGGTTGCGCGGCACCCAGGTCACGATCAGAAACAGAATCACGAAGATGCCGAGGAAGCCGCCGATCAGCTCGAGCGTGGCGCCGACGTTGGGGTTGCGCTTGCGCAGCGCGATGCCGATGATCGTCGGCACGATCAGCACCACCAGCACCTGCGCGACATTGCCGGCCGGTACCTTGTACTCGGTCGGCAAGCCCTTGAGCTGCGAGTAGAACTCCAGCAGCAGCGGCACCATTAGAACCGCGACCAGCGTCGAGCAGATGGTCATCATGATCGACAAGGCGAGGACACCCTTGCTGAAGTAGGTGAAGATGTTGGAGGTCGTGCCGCCGGGCATGCAGCCCATCAGGATCAGGCCGATGGCCAGCGCCGGCGGCAGCCCGAGTGCGACCGCCAACAGGAAACCGAGGAAGGGCATGATGCCGTACTGGCACACGAACCCGACCAGGATGCCCTGCGGCTTGCGGAACGCGATGCGGAAGTCCTTGAAGGTCAGCGAGGCACCCATGCCGAGCATGATCACCATCATCATGATCCCGAGCAGCCGGGTTTCGAGTTCGGTCACCATCGTGTCGGCTCCTTGGTTCGGGCATCCGCGGGGTTGCGGCGAGGTTGGCGTGTCGTCGGGCGGCGGGCACCTCCGCGCGTTCAGTCGCCTCAGCGCGCGCCGGCCGTCGCGCGGTACTCGGCCTTCAGGTCCTTGCGCAGGATCTTGCCGATCGGCGTCTTCGGCAGCTCGCGCCGGAACTCCACCGCCTTCGGCACCTTGTAGTCGGTAAGCTGGCGGCGGCAAAACGCGCGCACCTGCTCCTCGGTCAACCCGTCGGCCATCGGCACGACGTACGCACGCACCGCTTCGCCCGTCTTGGCATCGGGCACGCCGATCACGCCGACTTCCAGCACCTCGTCCATCTGCGCGATCACGTCCTCGACCTCGTTCGGGTACACGTTGAAGCCGGACACCAGGATCATGTCCTTCTTGCGGTCGACGATGCGGAAGTAACCGTCCTCGTCCATCACGGCGACGTCGCCGGTGTGCAGCCAGCCATCCTTGACCGTGCGCGCGGTCTCGTCCGGGCGGTTCCAGTAGCCCTGCATCACCTGCGGCCCGCGCAGCACGAGTTCGCCGGGCTGGCCCACCGGCACCGGTTCGCCGCTTTCATCGACCAGCCGCACGTCCGTGCCGGGCACCGGGATGCCGATCGAGTCGGGCTTCTGTTTGCCCGACAGCGGATTGAAGGCGACCACCGGCGAGCTCTCGCTCAGGCCGTAGCCCTCGGCGATCACGGTGCCGGTCACACGCTGCCAGCGCTCGGCCACCGAATGCTGCAGCGCTGCGCCGCCGGCCACGGCGACCTTCAGGTGCTTGGGCGGGAAGGCGGTGAACCACTCCTCGTTCAGCAGCGCGTTGAACAGCGTGTTGACGCCGCTGACCCAGGTGATCGGGTAGTTGTCGAAGGCGCGCTGCAGGTTGCCGATCGGCCGCGGACTCGGCGCCAGGATGTTGCGCGCGCCCAGCGCGAAGAAGGCGAGCAGATTGAAGGTAAAGGCGAAGATGTGATACAGCGGCAGCGCGGTCAGCACCACTTCCTTGCCTTCCTCGATGTGGCTGCGACCCATCGCGAACGCTTGTTCGAGATTGGCGAGCAGGTTGCCGTGCGTGAGCATTGCGCCCTTGGCCACGCCGGTGGTGCCGCCGGTGTACTGCAGCAGCGCCAGCGTGTCGGCGCCCAGGCCCTCGGTGTAGCGGGCGACGTCGATGCGGGCGCGGTCGCGGGCGACCGCGCCCTCGGCGAGCGCCCACGGCAGCCGCACGTGCTCGATCCTGATCGGCGGCAGCACGCGGTTCCACCATTTCATCACCAGGCGGATCACCGCGCGCGGCACGCGCGAGAAGAACTGCGGCACCTCGGCGACGATCACCGTGCGGATCGGTGTGCGCGCCAGGATGCCTTCGAGCTTGCCGGCGAACATGTCGACGATGACCAGCGCTTCGACCCCGGCGTCCGTGAACTGGTGCTCCATCTCCGCCGGCGTGTACAGCGGGTTGGTGTTGACCAGCACGCAGCCCGCCTTCAGCACGCCAAAGGCCACGACCGGATAGGCCAGGCAGTTCGGCGTCTGCACCGCCACGCGCGCGCCGGGCGTCAGCCCGAGCACTTCGCGCAGATAGACGGCAAACGCATCCGAGTACTCGCCGACCTGGCGGTAGGTGAGCGAGCCGTGCATGCCGTTGGGCATGCAGGTGGTGAAGGCGACGCGTTCGGCGTGCTCGGCGCAGGTGGCACGGACCAGCGCCGCCAGATGCCGGTGCTGCGGCGGCGGCGGTTCGGACGGGATCGCCGCGTCGTAGTGCCGCGTCCAGGGCTTCAGGTCGTAGGGGGACTCGAACGGGTTCATCGCGTCTTCCCGCTGCGCCGTGTTCGCGTCGGCGACGATCCGCCTGCAACTCCGACCGACCGCTGCGGGCCGGCTGCAGGGCGCCGATTCTGTGCGAAGGGCACCGCCGTCGATAGCAGGGTTTCTCCCACCCAACAACCGTCACGCCGCGAATGGTGTCGATGGCCGGCATGGCCGAGATGGTGCCGGCGCGCCGCCGACGGTCCGGTCAACGATCTGCAGAGGCGCTTCGCACGCCTGCGCACTCGGTGCGGTTCGGCGAGCAGAGCACCGAGCGCCACGCCCCGCTCGCGATCGTCGCGCGCGCCGAAGCGACGCAGGCGCAGGCAGCTGCGGCGGTCGACGAGCAGCGTGGCCGGCGTGCCCGGCAGCGCGTACGCGCGCATCGTCGCACCGGATCGCCGCCGCGATGCGCATCGATCGCGACGCGCAGCCCGAACTCCTGCGCGAAAGCGCCGAGCGCGGCGGGCCGCCTCGCGTCGTGGTGCTCGAACACGCCGTGCAAACCGAGCACGACGAGATCGTCGCGCGCCAGCTGAGCGGCGCGCTGCGCCGGCGGCAGGCCGTGCAGCCCGCAGCCTGGATCGAGGACATCGTCGGCTGCAAAGGGTCGCTCGCGGTGCTCGCGCAGATCCGGCAGGGCGTGCTGCGGCCCGGCGCGATGCAGTAGGCGCTGCCGGGGCTGTCGACCGAGGTGCTGAACGAACAGCT
>JBBIJJ010000171.1:0-7710 GCA_037446035.1 Burkholderiales bacterium | reverse complement strand
GATCAGCGCGGCCTGAGGTACGCAAACCTGCGCTCGGACCATTCCGCCGCCGCGAACGCGACCGCCGCGAAGGCAACGAGCGCGAGCACCATGGCGCCGTACGGCACGCCCAGCGCCTGCGGCAGCGTGACCTCGCCGATGCTCTTGGCGTTGGCCCACAGCTCGAGCCTGGGGAAAGCGACCGCGTACAGCGCGAGCCCCGCGGCAAAGCCGAGCATGAACGCGAACCCGTCGCCGCTGCCGCTGGCCGTGGCGACGACGGACGTGCCGGGGCAGTAGCCGCCGATGATGAAGCCCGCGCCGAGCAGCAGCCCGCCGAGCAACTGCGCGCCGACGCTCGTCGGCGTCAGGTACACGGCCGACAGGTCGAGCACGCCGAGCGCGGACAACGCCCACAGCCCCACCGCCGCCGTGACGATCGCGCTGAACATCACCTTCAGCACGGTCATGTCGTACAGGTAAAACTGCGCGCACAGCCGGCACGAACTGCCGAAGCCCGCGCGCTCGAGCAACCAGCCGAACGCGAAGCCGAGCACGAGCGCGACGACGAGCCCTTGCGAATCCGAAATCAGCTCGTAGGGGTAAAGGGGGAACGTCATCGCCATTGCCTCCTCACGAAAAACGCCAGCAGATAGGCGCCGGCGAATACCGACAGCATGAAGATCCAACTGCCGAGGTTCAGTTGCGCGCCGCCCGTCAGCGCCTGGCCGCTCGTGCAGCCCTTTGCGAGTTTCGCCCCCGCCGCGGCGACCGCGCCGCCCAGGAAACCCAGCGCCAGCCGCGCCTGCGCCGACAGATGAGGACCGCGTTCGACGCGCCACCGCGCTCGCCCGGCAGCGAGCGCCGACGCCAGCGCGCCGACGAACGCGCCCGCGATGAGGTAGAAGGTCCAGTTCGTCGCCGGCGGATCGGCAAAGTAGCCCTTCAGTGCAGGATTGGCCGCGGTCCACTCGGGCGAGATCGCGCCGGCGATCGCCGCGACGACCGAGCCGAAGGCCGCGGTCGCGCCCAGTCCGCGCCCCATGACCAGGAACGCGAGCAGCAGCACGACACCGATGCCGAAGCCGGCAAGATACGGGTTCATCAGGCCGCGACGCGCCGCCGGCAGGGCGGCGGGCGGCGACGCAGGTCTCAAGGCAGTCACGCTCATCGAAGTCACCATGCGCCGGTCGATGGGGCGCCGTTTTCACCTTCGCACCGCCGGTGCGTCGGCGCCACCGCGGCGTTCGCACGCATTCGACACCGTGGCGGCAACGGCGGGTTGAGCCGCCTCAAACCCCGCGCTCGCTCGCGCATCCATCGGGACCAAGGTCACACAGCGCAGGCAACGCAGCCTGTGACGATCGTCACCGAAGGCGGCCGTCCCCGCAGTCAGTAGCGCGCATCGGGCTGCGCCAGGTCGGCCTGCGCCCACACGACCCGCAACTGCGCCTGCGCGCGTTGCGCCTCCCCGCGGCGACCCTGCCGCCGCAGGCTCTCGGCGAGCCCGTACAGGGCCCAGCCATTGGCCGGATAGCGCGCGAGATCCTCGCGAAAGATCCGCTCGGCGTCTGCGGCTCGGCCGGCGAGCAGCATGGCGGCACCGAGCGCGTGGCGCTGCGGCGCGGCCCACGACGGCGGCTCCTGCGCCTCGAGCACGTCTTCGAGTTCGACCGCCTTTTGCAGCAGCGCGATCGCCTGCGCGTGCCGCTTGCGTGCCAGCGCGATCTCGCCGCGCAGCGACTCGATGGCGACGCGCAGGTAGCCGGCCAGCGGATCGATGCCCTTGAAAGACAGCTCGGCGATCGAGTCGTCGTCGGCCGCCGCTTCGAGCGCGGCCAGTTCGGCCTGCGCCTGGTCCGCTCGACCGGTGCGCGCCAGCGCGATGCCGCGCGCGTAATGCCAGACGCCGCGCGGATAGCTCGTCGCACCGGCCGGCGCGGCTGCGGCGAGGATCTCGTTCCAGCGCGCGAAGCGCACCAGCGCGAACAGTGGAAGCGCCACGAAATATTCGTTGCCCGCGCGGCCGAAGGGCCGACCGTCTTGGCCCACCTGCGCGGCCAGTTCGCGCGCCGCACCGATCGACGCCGCGCCGCGCCCTTCCATCGCCGCGGTGGCCCACAGGAAGTGCCGGTGGTGCGACACATGCGACAACGGCTGCGCGCCCTGCGCGCGGACGGCCGCGGCAAAACGCTCGTCGGCGGCGATCGCCTCGACGTTCGCGTGCGAGGCGTCGGCGTACCGGCCGATGCGCAGATAGATGTGCGAAGGCATGTGGACGAGGTGGCCGGCGTTGGGCGCCGCCGTGGCGAGCCGCTGCGCCGCCGGCAATGCGCGCGCCGGCATCGGCGACTGCTCCAGCGCGTGGATCAGGTAGTGGTTCGCGCCGGTGTGATTCGGCGCCAGCGCGAGCGCCGCCTCGAGCTCCTCGATCGCCTGCAACGTGCCCACCGACGGGCTGCCGTTGCGCCACCACTCCCACGGCGCCAGCAGCAACAGCGCTTCGGCGTGCAGCACGCGGACGTCGGGATCGGCGGGAAACGCGCGTGCCACCTGCGCCATCGCCTGCGCGTACGCGACGTCGAGCGGATCGACCTCCGCGCTCGGGCGCGCCATGCATAGCGCCGCATCCGCTGGCGGCACCGCGGCCGCGGCCCCGCCGCCGTAGCGCACCGCGAGCGCCTCGATCAGCGCCCGCTCGCGCGCACTGGCGCGCGGTGCCAACGACAACGCACGACGGACGTGGCGTGTCGCCTCTTGCACGCGATCGCGGTACGGGTGATTGATGTTTGGCCCGAGAACGAGCGCCACGCCCCATTCGCAGATCGCGCAGTCGGGATCCAGCCGCGCAGCTTCGCGAAACGAGCGTTCAGCCTCGCCATGCTCGAATGCCCACGCGAGCAGCAATCCCTGCGAGAAATAGCGCCGCGCCGCGGCCGACTTCGTCGTGATCTCGAAGGACGTGGCGCCGAGTCCGTCGATCAAGGGCGCCGGGGGCGCGCCGGCCGGCCGATCGCAGGCCGCGAGCAGAGCGGTCGCGACCACTGGCGCGCAGGCACGGAGCAACTTCATCATCGGTCGGAGCGAGCGAGCGACAGCGCCGCATTGTATTGAGCCCCTCCGGCGCGTGCCCGCTCGTGGTCCCTCCGAGCAAGCGCCGGCGTCACACCGAGCCGATGCCTCGTGTCATTCCGAACCGACGCCTCGCGTCATTCCGAGCCGACGCCTCGTGTCATTCCGCGCAGATGCCTGCTGTCATACCGAGCCGACGCCTCGTGTCATTCCGAGCCGAAGGCGAGGAATCTCAGTGTCTCGCACCGCCGAGATCCCTCGCTTTGCTCGGGATGACAAACGAAGTCGGCCTCGGGATGGCACACCCGGCGAATGCGATGACAAGGCCACCAAGTGCGTCACACCGAGCGGATGCGTCTCGTGTCTCTGAACCGACGCCTGCCGTCATTCCGCGCAGATGCCTGCTGTCATACCGAGCCGACGCCTCGTGTCATTCCGAGCCGAAGGCGAGGAATCTCAGCGTCTCGCACCGCCGAGATCCCTCGCTTTGCTCGGGATGACAAACGAAGTCGGCCTCGGGATGGCACACCCGGCGAATGCGATGACAAGGCCACCAAGTGCGTCACACCGAGCGGATGCGTCTCGTGTCTCTGAACCGACGCCTGCCGTCATTCCGCGCAGATGCCTGCTGTCATACCGAGCCGACGCCTCGTGTCATTCCGAGCCGAAGGCGAGGAATCTCAGCGTCTCGCACCGCCGAGATCCCTCGCTTTGCTCGGGATGACAAACGAAGTCGGCGTCGGGATGGCACACGCGGCGAATTCGATGACAAAACTGACGAATGCGACGAAATGGCCGTCGGGTGCATCACACCGAGCCGATGCGTCTCGTCGCTCTGAGCCGACGCCCGCCGTCATTTCGAACCGACGCCTGCTGTCACACCCAGCCGGTGCTTCGTGTCATTCCGAGCCGACGCCTCGTGTCATCCCGAGCCGAAGGCGAGGAATCTCAGCGTCTCGCACCGCCGAGATCCCTCGCTTTGCTCGGGATGACAAACGAAGTCGGCGTCGGGATGGCGCACGCGGCGAATGCGATGACAAAGCTGGCGAGCGCGACGACAAGGCCGCCGAGTGCGATGACAGAGCTGGCGCCTGCGTCGACAAGACCGGCCAATGCGATGACAGAGCCGGCGCGAACGAAGCCGGCGTCGACCAGGCCGCCGATTCAGATGACAGAGCCAGGTCGCTGCTCGCCCCGGGCTTTACTCGGGGCTCACCACCTTGGCCAGCCGCGGACTCGCCCGACGGACGGGGCAACGTGATCGAAGCCGCACGTGCCAGTCGCGCAGCGCACGTCCTCGAAACGGCGACCGATGGACTGCCGGCAGCGCGATGCAGCGGCCCCGAGGAGCGGGCGCGGCGCGAACGAGCGTCGCGCCGGACTCGACCGCGGTCAGCGCGCCGGTGTCGACGCTGCGTAGTCGGTGGCCAACCCCGACGCCAGCAGCAGCCACGGCTCGGGGAACCAGATGCTTTCGTTGGCGACCGCCGCACCCTTCTCGAGCAGGCGCCAGTCGACACCGCGTTGCGCGATGAACTCGTCGCTGGCGCGGTTGGCACTCGCCACCGCCGCGGCGCTGACGCCCTTGCCGCCGGCGCTGTGCAGGCCGAGCTTCGCCTGCGGCCCGATCAGGCGGCGCGCGCCGCCGGCGAACGCGGTCACGCAGGCGCTGCTGCATTCGCCGGTGACCAGCGTGTCGACGCCGCGGTCGCGCAGCAGCGCACCGAGCGCGAGCCCTTCGGCCACGCGCCCGCCGCGGCTTTCGAGCTGCACGACGCGCACGCCCGGATGCGCGTCGAGCGCCGCGCGCACCGCGCGCATGCTGCCGAATTCCAGGTCGCCCTGCACTCGCACGACACCCGCCGTCGCGTCGATGCCCACCGCGGCCGGCGGTGCGGTGCCGGCGAGCGTGGCCCACACGTCCGGCATCACGTGCCGCGCCGACTGGTACCAGAACGCGCCGGCCCAGAAGAACGCACCGACGCCGACTGCGCCGGTGAGCAACGCGACGAGCAGCGAGCCGCCGAACTCGACGTGCCGGAACGCCGCGCGCTGCACGCCCATGCCCCACCACACCGCACCGACGATCAGCAGCGCGACTTCGGCCACGAGCAGCAGCGACGCGGCTTCCGGGTACTCGGTAATCGGCACGCGGCGCGCGGCGAACGCGACGAGCTGCACCGCGCCCCACACGAGCGCGCCGCTGGCGATCACCGCGGCGGCGAGCGGCAGCTCCCCGCGCCAGTGCCTGCGCAGGTAGCCCGCGCGCCGGCGTGCGTGTGTGCGCCGCGTGAGCACCGCCTGCCGCGCCTTCTGCCGCTGGGCGTACACGCGCTGCTTGTGCGGCGATGGCGGATGCGGCGGCAGCGGGTTCGGGCCGGCGGGATCCACGCGCACTCCCGATGCGACGGCCGCAGCGCAGAGGCTCGCTAGCCGAACGGCCGCACGCCGATCCACCACGCGTGCAGCCAGAACGCGAACACGGCGTACGCCGCCAGCCCGACGGCGACCGCGGTGACGTCGCGCATCGGCGGCCCCACCGGGTACACCCGGCCGGACGCGCGATCGCGCCTGCGCGCGGCGACGTAATCGAACACGGCCCAGGCGAGGAACGCGCCGAACAGCAACACGTCAGCCAGCATACCGTTGGCGAGCAGATGCGCGAACGCCCAGATCTTCACGCCGGCCACCATCGGATGCCCGACCGCGCGCTTGATGCGCGTGCCCGGCACGTATGCCGCCGCCAGCAGCACGAAGGCCGGGATCGTCAGCAGCGCCGTGACGTGGCGTGTCCACGGCGGCGGCACGAACAGCACGGTCGGCGCCTCGCGCGCGAGCCCGTAACCGTAGACGAGCAGCACGAAACCCGCGATCGAGACGATCGAGTAGATCGCCTTCCAGCCGTTGATGCCGAGCCGCGCCACCTGCGCGCCGCGGAAGTCGTCGGCGACGATGCGGATCGAGTGCATGCCGAGTAACAGCACGAGGCCGAGGATCAACAGGGTCATGGACGCTCTCCGGGGGCGATCGACGCCGGCACGTCGGCGCAGCCGAAGTATGCGCGCCGTTCGCGGCTCGGCCGGCGGCCGGCCGGTCGCGCTAAATTCCGCCGCTCGCACCCCAGCGGGCGAACCAACGGAGACGGCATCGACACCCCCGCCATGAACCGAACGGACCTGCCGGTCGCCATCGACCAGCGCTACTTCGAAGACTACGTGCCCGGCACCGTGCTCGAGTATGGCCCGATCGCCGTCGACGAGGACGAGATCATCGAATTCGCGCGCCGCTACGATCCGCAGCCGATCCATGTCGATCGCGAAGGCGCTGCGCGCGGACCGTTCGGCGGGGTCATCGCCAGCGGCTGGCACACGGCCGGGTTGATGATGCGGCTGCTGGTCGATCATTTTCTGTCGCGCGTGGCGAGCCTGGCGTCGCCCGGCATCGACGAGCTGCGCTGGCTCGCGCCGGTGCGGCCCGGCGACGAGCTGTCCGTGCGTATCACCGTGCTCGAGGCGCGGCGGTCGACCTCGAAGCCCGACCGCGGCGTCGTGCGGTCGGCGATCGAGGTGATCAACGGCCGCCACCAGGTTGTGATGACCGTCAAGGCGATCTCGATGTTCCTGTGCCGTAATCGCGGCTCGACGACCGACCGGACGGAGAAACCCGCTCCATGAGTGCATCGCCACTTTCGTCGACGCGCCGGCGCGCGCTCGCCGTGTTGGGCGCGCTCGCCGGCGCGCTCGCCGGCACCGCCCCCGCGACCGCCGCTGAGTATCCCGCGCGGCCGATCAAGCTCGTCGTGCCTTTCCCGCCCGGCGGCGGCGCCGACAACCTGGCGCGGCTCGTCATGCCGCGCGTGGAAAAGGCGCTCGGCGGCAAGATCGTCATCGAGAACAAGCCCGGCGCCGGCGGCAACGTCGGTGCGGAGCTCGTCGCGCGCGCCGAGCCCGACGGCTACACGCTGCTGTACGGCACCAACGGCACACACTCGATCAACGCCAGCCTGTACCGCAACCTGCGCTTCGATCCGATCAAGGACTTCGCGCCGGTGGCGCGCATGACCTCGATCGCGGCGCTGCTGATCGTCAATCCCAAGGTCCCCGCGAATACGGTGGCCGAGCTGATCGCCTACGCCAAGGCCAACCCCGGCAAGGTCAATTTCGCCTCCGCCGGCAACGGCACGACTTCGCACCTGGCCGGCGAGCTGTTCAAGACGATGGCCGGCATCGACATCGTGCACGTGCCGTATCGCGGCGGTGCGGCTGCGGTCACCGATCTGATCGGCGGCCAGGTGCAGATGATGATCGACGTGATGCCCAACGCGTATCCGCTCGCGAAGGACGGGCGCGTGCGCGGGCTCGCGGTCGCCTCGGCGCAGCGTTTTCCGGCCGCGCCCGAATACCCGACGATCGCGGAGACTGCCGTGCCGGGCTTCGAGGCGAGCGCGTGGGACGGCATCCTGGCACCCGCGGGAACCCCCGAGCCCGTGATCCGCAAGCTCAATGCCGCGATCCGCGAAGCGCTCGCAGATCCAGCGATCGTCGCCGCGCTGCTCGCGCGCGGCGCGCAGCCGGTGCCCGGCACGCCCGAGGATTTCGCGCGGCACATCGTCGAGAGCACGGCCAGGTGGGCCAGGGTCGTGCAGTCCTCCGGGGCGAA
>JBBIJJ010000170.1:0-7721 GCA_037446035.1 Burkholderiales bacterium | reverse complement strand
CATAGTGCACGCGCGTCAGCGACCGCGCGCCCACCCCGCCCGAATAAGGCACATGCGCGTCTTCGGTGCCGTGCACGTGCACGAGCGCCACCGGAGCATGCGGCGCGCAGCGCGCGACGTTCTGGGTGCCGGCGACCGGCGCGATCGCGGCGATCAGATCGGCCGCCTCGCACGCGAGCCGATACGCCATGATGGCGCCGTTCGAAAGCCCGGTCGCGTAGATGCGCTTGCGGTCGATCGCGGCGAGCGCGCCCACGTCGGCGACGATCGCGCGCACGAAGCCCACGTCGTCGGCCTGCGTGCGCTGGGCGTACCCGCAGCAGGCGCCGCCATTCCACGTCAGCACCTTCGGCAAGCGACCGGTTCCGTTCGGGTACACGACCAGAAAGCCGGCTTCATCGGCAAGTCGGTCGAATTCGGTCAGCCGCGCCATCGATTCCGCGTTGCCGCCGCCACCATGAAAAACCAGCACCAGCGCGGTCGGGCGCGTGGCGTCGTGACCGCGCGGAATGTGCAGCAGGTAACTGCGCACGACGCCACCATGGGTCAGCGTCCGAGTCGCGTGCAACTGTGCGGCCTGACCCGATGAGGGCGTTGCCCAGCCCACGGCGAGCGCGGCGATCGCAGCCGCGACCGCCGCGCGCGTCATCCCCTTGACCATCGTTGCCCTCCCTGCGCGTGCGTGGCGTTATTCTCGCGCCTCGGCAACGCGGTGGCACACCGCCGGGTACATCACTGAGAAGGTGTGAAGATTTCGTCGCGAGCGGGCCGCTGGCTAGGCGCACGCAGCCGCAGGGCCGAGACATATCAAGGTAGATAGGCGAGGCCCGAGCAGCGCGCAACGACGCCAGCGGGCCGCGCAGCAGAAAGATTCACACCTTCTGAGTCATGGTCAAGTATCAGATCCTCACGCTGAACAACATCTCGAGCCACGGACTGGCTCGCTTTCCGCACGACCGCTATGCGGTCGGCAAGCACTTCGATCACCCGGACGCGATCCTGGTGCGTTCGGCCGACCTGCACGCGCTGCCGATTCCCGCCAGCGTCAAGGCGATCGGCCGCGCCGGCGCCGGCACCAACAACATCCCGGTGGCGGAGATGTCGCGCCGCGGCGTGCCGGTGTTCAACGCGCCGGGCGCGAACGCCAACGCGGTCAAGGAGCTGGTGCTGGCCGCACTTTTGATCGGCGCGCGCAACCTGGTGCCGGCGCTCGCTTTCGTCGCCGAACTGCCGCCGGAGGCGAAGGACTTCGAGGCGCGCGTCGAAGCAGGCAAGAAGCAGTTCGCCGGCATCGAGCTGCCGCAGCGCACGCTCGGCGTGGTGGGGCTCGGCGCGATCGGCTCGCTGGTGGCGGAGACGGCGATGAAGCTCGGCATGAAGGTGACGGGCTTCGATCCGGAGATCACGGTCGACGCCGCCTGGCGCCTGCACTCGGGCGTGCGCAAGGCCAACTCGATCGAAGAGCTACTCAGGCACGCGGACTTCGTCACGCTGCACGTGCCGCTGGCGCCGGCCACGCGCCATCTGATCGACGCCAGGCGGCTGGCGGCGATGAAATCCGGCGCGGCGCTGCTGAACTTCGCGCGCGACGCGATCGTCGACGAGGCAGCGGTCGCCGACGCGTTGCGTGCCGGCAAGTTGAAGGCTTACCTGTGCGACTTTCCGTCGCCTCGGCTGGCCAACGTGCCGAACGCGATCGCGTTTCCGCATTTGGGCGCATCGACCGCCGAGGCGGAGGAAAACTGCGCGGTGATGGTGGTCGATCAGGTGCGCGACTTCCTGGAGAACGGCAACATCGTCAACGCAGTGAACTTTCCGAACGTCGAGATGGCGCGCGAATCGCCTTGGCGCGTCGGCGTGGCCAACGCCAACGTGCCCAACATGCTGGGCCAGATCTCGACCGCGATGGCCAAGGCGGGGCTCAATATCCACAACATGATCAACAAGAGCCGCAGCGAAATGGCGTACACGCTGGTCGACGTCGACAGCCCGGTCGAGCAGAGCGTGATCGACATCATCGCCGCCATCGACGGCGTGCTGTCGGTGCGCTCGATCCCGGCCCAACCGGAGTAAAGCCATGCGCGTTTTACAGATCGAGGGCGACTGGGGCTTCGATCACTTGCGGCTTTCCACGCGTCCCGACCCGAAACCAGGTCCGGGCCAGGTGCTGCTGAGGATGAAAGCGGCGTCGCTGAACTACCGCGATCTGGTGGTGCCCAATCGCGGTTACGGTTCGTTCACCGGCAACCTGCCGCTGATCCCGATCTCCGACGGGGTGGGCGAAGTGGTCGAAGTGGGCGCCGGCGTGACGCGCGTGAAGGTCGGCGACCGCGTGTGCCCGTGTTTCCATCAAGGCTGGATCGCCGGCGAGCCGGATCTCGCGCGGCTGACGCAAACACTGGGCGGACCGATCGACGGCACGATGGCCGATTACATGTGTCTGTCCGAGCAGGGCGTGGTCAAGGCGCCGGCGCATCTTTCAGACGAAGAAGCGGCCACGCTGCCGTGCGCGGCGCTGACCGCCTGGAGCGCGCTCGTCACCTACGAGCGCCTGCGTCCCGGCTCGCGCGTGCTGGTGCAGGGCACCGGCGGCGTGGCGCTGTTCGCGCTGCAGTTCGCCAAGCTGCTCGGCGCGCACGTGACCGTCATTTCCTCCAGCGACGACAAGCTCGCGCGCGCCAGGCAACTGGGCGCCGACGCCGGCATCAACTACACGACCACCCCCGAGTGGTCGAAGCCGGCGCGGGAGCTGACCGGCGGGCGCGGCTTCGACCACATCGTCGAGCTCGGCGGCGAAAAGACGCTGCCGCAATCGCTGCGCGCGATCCGCCCCGGCGGCACGATCTCGATGATCGGCGTGCTGTCCGGCTCCGCGCTTGCCGCGCCGCTCGGGCTCGTCGTTACCAGGCAGGTGCGGCTGCAGGGCATCACGGTCGGCCACCGCGACGGCTTCGAGGCGATGATGCGCGCCATCGAGCAGCATCGCGTGCGGCCGGTGATCGACCGCACGTTCGCCTTCGAGCAGTTGCACGACGCGCTCGCGTATCTGAAGCGCGGCGCGCATTTCGGCAAGATCTGCATCCGGCACGGCGCCTGAGACGCCCGCGCGGGCTAGGGCCACTGCGGCAGGGCGCAGCGCGGGCTGCGGCGCGCGAGCGCGGCGTCGAAATCGGCCAGCGCCGATCGCATCACCTTCGATTCGCCGGCGTGGCAGCTCAGGCAGGCGCCGACGCGCAGGATGCGGCGCTGCTCGTCGACCGTGAGCGGGCGCACGTCGTCGCGCGTCGACACCATGCCCTCGCGCGACTGCAGGAAGCCGACCCAAGCATCGGCCGGCAGCCCGTCGTGCGGCGCAGGCGGCTCGCGCGGCGTAAAACGCCAGCGACCGACGCCGCCGGCGACCTCGTAGCGCAGGCTAGCGCGGCCGTAGCCGAGCGCGATCGGATCGGCATGGCACGACGCGCACGAGCGCGCCTCGCGCCGGATCGTATGCGCGAACGTCAGCCCGTACAGCCTGCGGAAGACCGGATCGGGCGGCTGCCGCGCATCGCGATTGCGATCGAAGGTCAGGATCATCCCCGGCACGAAGGTTTCGACCACGCCGTGCTCGCGGCCGCCGGCGTCGCGATGGATGCGGATGCCGAGCGTGGGCAACGCGACCTCGAACGGCCCGGACGATTCGTTCCAGGTGCCCTGCACCCACTTCTGGTCGACGTGGTCGTAGCCCTCCTCATTCGGGTCGAAGCTGGTGTGGCAAGTCGTGCAGCGCGGCGCCCACGCGGAGTGGCAGGCGATGCAAGACAGCCGCGCATGGCCCCGCCCTTCGGTGCAAACCGCCAGCGGCGCTTTGAGCGGATGCCATTCGCCCGTTCGTTTGCGGCGCAGCTTGCCGCGGCCGTTTTCGTCGACGACGACATTGACGAGCGGTTCGCCATCGCGCGTCGCGCCGAGGCGCTGCCCAGGCGCGAGCGTCCACTTGCGCAGCGCGAGCAGCGTGTGCGACTCGGCATCGAGCGCGGTCGCATCGATCGACGCGAGGCTGGCCGCATGGCAGTCGGCGCAGCCGATGCGAAGCTGGTCGGTCTTGCGCGCGGCGAGCGCGCCGCTGCCCATCAGTTCGTTCGACGTGTGGCAGTCGATGCACTCGAGTTCGCGCTCGTGGTGGACGTCGGGCGTGGCGCGTTCGAAGTAGCGCCCGTCGTCGAGCTTGCGCAGCCGCGCCGGATCCGTGCCGGCGGGCGGGTCGCCGCGCAGCTCGTGCCAGCCTTCGTAACTCGTCGAAATGCGGCTCGAACGGCTGTGGCAGCCGAAGCAGTGTTCGTTGCCCGGATTCACGGTCAACGACGGATGGGCGTTCGGGACCGCAGCGCGTTCGCCGGCCGGCGTTGCGAGATAGCGCGCGAGTTCGTCGGCCGCGCGCTTTCCGTACACGAGATGACAGGCATTGCAGCCGCCGCCGCGCGACTCCTGCCCGATCGGTCCCCATTCTTCTTTCGGCTGACCCAGGTGGCAGGACACGCACAGCTCGCGCAGATGGTGATCGGCGGCGGTGTGCCCAAGCCGGTTCGCGTGCGGCGGCTCGCCGCCGTCGATGGGCGGCGCTTCGCCGCGCGCCACTCCGATCACGCGCCGGTTGACGGCGACGACCCCGGCCATCGTCGACATGATCGAACGCTCGACGCGCGGCGCGATCGCGATATGACATCCGGCCTGCCCGCAGGTGCGGCGCGCGTCGGCAAGGTTGCCGGGCACGCGCACCAGGCGCGCATGCGCGCGGCCGGCGTCGGGCACGAACGGGGATCGCCGCCGTGGCAGGAGGCGCAGCCGATGCGGGCGGGCGCGTGCGATTCGCCGAGCCCGTCGATTCGATCGTGGCAGACGAGGCAGCCTTCGGCGCGACCGCGCACGACCGGCAGCGCTTCACCTCGCGCCCGTGCGGCAACGCCGAAGATCCAATCGGCCCGCAGGTCGCCGCGCGCATCCGGCCAGCGCGGCTTCGCTGCGCCGACTTCGCCGCGCAAAGCGAGCCCGACGACGCACATCCCGAGATACGCGACCGCGGCGATGCCGATCGACGCTCGCGCGCGCGCAGTCCAATTCGGCGGCAACCACGCCGGCGCCAATACGACGAAGAGCGCAGCCGCAGCGATCGCAACGATTGCCTCTGGCGAAACACCCCACTCGACGATCCGCTGCAGCCCCACGAAGTACCACGGCCCTTCGTGCGACGCATCGAGCCCGTCGTGCAGTCCCGGCGAAACGAACAGCGAGACCGCTGCGACACCCGCCGCGACCGCGACGGCGGTCCGCGGACGCAGTCGGCGCCCGCGCCACAGCGCGATCGCTCCGCCCGCCAGACCAATGAGCGCGGCACCGACGTGCACGGCGTAGACGAGCGCCGCTGAGGGCGCCATACCCGGCGGCTCGACGAACGGAATCGCGGCCGCCAGCAGCGCGACGATGCGGACGACCTCGGCCGCATCGGCGTCGCCGCGCAGCACGAAGCCGGAAAGCAGCAGCACCGCGCCAACGGCAAGCGCGACGGCCACGCGCCACGCGGCAGCCGCGTCGCGCAAGCGTGTCCATACGTACCACAGCGCCGCGGCGCTGCCGACCTGCGCGGCCCAGTAATGGACGTTGCGCGCGAAACTCGCGACGGGGTTGGCGAGCAGCCATGCCGAGACCGATCGGTACGGCGCATCCGGATCGAAAAACGCGGCGAGCGCCAGTCCCGACAGCGCAGCCAGTGCGAGCGTGGCGAGCGCAACATCGCGCGCGAGCGCGCCGACCCCGGAGTCGGCGCGCCGCGCTTCGCCCGCGCGCGTCTGTCGCATGCGGGCGATTATGCGGTCGCCCGCAAAGCGCCGATCAACCCGGCTTGACCGCTTCGATCATCGCCGACGCGACACAATCCTCGAGCGCGGTGCCCGGCGCCCATTCGCGGATCAGCGCCCGGCTTTCGTCCTTCGACGACACGCGCACCTGCACGAAGCCGGCGGCGCGCAGCATCGCTTCGATCTCGCCGATCGACGCCGCGCCGGCGACGCAACCCGCATGCAGATCGAGGTCGCGCCGCACGTGTTCGGGCAAGGCGGGGGTGGCCACCACGTCGGAAATCGCCAGCCGGCCGCCCGGCTTGAGCACGCGCCACGCCTCGGCGGAAACGCGCAGCTTGTCGGGCGACAGATTGACGACGCAGTTCGAGATCACCACGTCGACGCTGGCATCGGCGAGCGGCAGGCGTTCGATCTCGCCGAGGTTGAACTCCACGTTGCGATAGCCGCCGCGCTCGGCGTGGGCGCGCGCGCGTGCGACCATCTCCGGCGTCATGTCGACGCCGATCACGCGGCCGGACTCGCCGACCCGATGCGCAGCGAGAAAGCAGTCGAAACCCGGGCCGCTGCCCAGGTCGAGCACCGTTTCGCCGGGCTGCAACGCGGCGATCGCTTGCGGATTGCCGCAGCCCAGGCCGAGGTTGGCGCCTTCGGGCGCTGCGGCCAGTACCTCGTCCGCATAGCCCATCGCGCGCGAACGCGCTTCGGCGTCCGTCCGCACGCGGTCGCCGCCGCAGCAGCTCGGTGCGCAGCAGGCGCTGTGGGTTTGCGCGACCTGCGCGTAGCGGCCACGCACCGCCTGCTTGATCTCGTCCCGGGACCTCGTTTCCATCGCTTCCTCCATCGAGCGGGTTTCACGGCGCCGGACGGCGCCGACCCTCGATAGACGGGCGAGGCCGCAAAAGGACGCAGCTCGGGGGATGCAACTCGGGGCGCAGCTCGGGGACGCAGTTGGGGACGCAGCTCGGGGACGCAACTCAGCCGCAACCGCAGGACCGGGTGCGCGGCGCGCAGTCGAGTCCGCCGGCGGTCGCTTCGACCTCGCAACACGCGAGGAAGCGCTCGCGCAGCAGCTTGCGGCCGCGCTGGACCCGGGACTTCGCACCGGACAGCGACAGGCCGGGCCGTTCGGCCACCTCGCGCTGCGGCAGTCCGTCGATTTCGGAAAGCTGGAGCGCCGCGCGATAGAGCTCGGGCAGGCCGGCGAGAAAGGGCGCAACGCAACGGGCCAGTTCGGCCGTGCAGTCGCGCTCCCGCTCCGGCGCAGGCAGGTCTTCGGGCAGTTCTTCGGTCGGCCGCTGCGCGCGAAAGTGATCGGCGATCGTGTTGGCCGCGATCCGGTACAGCCAGGGCGCGATGCGCTCTTCCGACCGCAGCGCGTGCAGGCCCACGTGCGCCCTGACGTAGATGTCCTGCACGATGTCGTCGACCGCGTCGGCGTCGCGCACGCGCCGCGCCACACAGGCGCGCAGGCGCGCGCGCTGCTCGCGCCAGAGGGCGACAAGCGGCGCCGTACCTGCGTTGGCTTGCCCGGTCGGTGCCGGATGGTTGGAACGGTGCGGTTGATCCATGTTCACACTGCGCCGAGGCGTGCGCTTCGCCATGCGCGCGCGAGCCGATCGCGGTCACACCCTTGGTCAATCTTGCGGCCATCCGGACGGACTTCAAGCTTGTCGTGACGTCGGCCGGCCGCGAGGCTTACGCGTCGCTCAACCCAGGCGCCCAGACACCGGGGCGACCTCCGCTGTGACCGGCTCCTCGGGATCGAGTGATTGGAGCATTACAAGTTCTCGCAGTACGTGCCAAAGGCCCGGCGTCCGCATCCCGCAGGCGTCGTCATTCGTAGCCAATCGCCGCTTGTCACTCCGAATCGACCGCCGCTTGTCA
>JBBIJJ010000169.1:0-7723 GCA_037446035.1 Burkholderiales bacterium | reverse complement strand
GCTCAAGTGCTCGCGAATGCCCCTTGGCATTCGCCTGCGTTGCACGGCCGCGCAAGCATGCGCGGGCCGGCTACCGCGGCGCGAAGCGGCGCTTCGCGAAACCCCGCCTGCGCCCGTCTCGCGCAACCTGCCGCGCGCATCCGCTCGCGCAACTGCCGCGTGCCTCGTGGAATATCCGGGCTAACGCGTGACGCGCGTTACGCCGCCCTGCGTCAGCAGGCGGACTCGGTCACCCGGCCGGAACTGCTGGCCGTCGACTTCCTGCACGATCGCGCGCAGTTCGCCGTTGTCCAGCTTCACCGTGATCTCCACACCGGGCACTTTGCCGGCCTGGTTCTCGATCGCCTGCCCGATCACGCCGCCAGCGACCGCACCCGCGACGGCGCCAACGACGGACCCGCGCCCTTGGCCGATTCCACTGCCTGCGACCCCGCCGATGACCGCACCGGCGCCGGTGCCGACGCCCGTCTGCCCACGATCGATGGTGACTTCGCGCACGCTCTCGACCGTGCCCATGCGCACGATCTGCTCGCGCTGCGCCTCGCCCGCCCGATAGACGCTGGCCGAGCGCTGCTGAGTCGCACAGCCGGCCAAGGTTGCCAGCGCCAGAGCGCCGGCGCCCAGGATCATCCAAGTTCTCGCCATCCCTACCTCCAGATTCTTGCGCGCTGACCGACCCGCCGCGGGGCGGAGGCCGTTGCGTCCGAGTACCGATTGCAGTCTAGCCGCGACACGCGGCCACAACGTATCAGATTGTTACCCATGCGTCCGCGACGCACGGACTACCAAGGCCGGTAGCCAAAGGCTTCGAAGAAACGCTGCGCCACGGCCGACCGATCGCCTGTGTGATTCTGCGCGCCGCCGCGTTCGATCTTCAGCGCTCCCATCACCGCGGCGAGCCGGCCGGTGGTTCCCCAGTCCAGGCCGTGCTCGATGCCGTACAGCAGACCGGCGCGATACGCGTCGCCGCAACCGGTCGGGTCGACCACCTCGCGCGCCGGCGCAATCGGGATGTCCAGCACGTCGCCGCCGGTGTAGATCTGCGACCCACGGCCGCCGTGGGTGACGACGAGCGCCTCGACCTTGCGCGCGATCGTTGCCAGACTGCGGCCCGTCTTCTCCACCAGCACCTTCGCCTCATAGTCGTTCAGCGCAACGTAGTGCGCGCGTTCGATGAACCACGCAAGGTCGTCGGCGCCGAACATCGGCAGACCTTGCCCTGGATCGAAGACGAAAGGGATGCCGTGGTCCGCGAACTGCTGCGCGTGCTGCAGCATGCCGTCGCGGCCGTCGGGCGCGACGATGCCAAGCCGGATCGAGCCGTCGCCCGGCACCGCGTTCAGATGCGAGTGCGACATCGCGCCCGGATGGAAAGCGGTGATCTGGTTGTCGTCGATGTCGGTGGTGATGAACGCCTGCGCTGTGAACGTGCCCGGCACATGGCGGACGTGGCGGCGATCGATGCCGAGCGCATCGAGCCGCTCCAGATACGGCTGCGCGTCGTCGCCGACCGTCGCCATCGGCAAGACCGAGGCGCCGAGCAGCTTCAGGTTGTAGGCGATATTGCCGGCGCAGCCGCCGAATTCGCGGCGCATTTCCGGCACCAGGAAGGACACGTTCAGGATGTGGACCTGCTCGGGCAGGATGTGGTCCTTGAAGCGGCCGTGGAAGACCATGATCGAGTCGTAAGCGATCGACCCGCACACGAGGATGCTCATATCGGCAACGAAGCGGCCGGAGCGGGCCGCGACTCCTCTATAAATAGAAGGGGTAAACGACGAAGCCGACCGCGGCGAGTCCGCGCGCTTCGAACGCGATGCGAATCGTGTAGTCGCTGCCGGCAGCCAGTCCTTCGTCGATGCGCGACGAGGGCTCGCCGGCGGACGCGAGATAGTCGACCGGTGCGAAAACCTTGCGGGCGAGTGCGCGGTTGCCCGTGTCGGTGAGTGTGACTTCGATGGCCGGCAGCGCCACCTTGAAGTTCGCGCGATTGCGCACGACGGCGGTCAGCTCGAGCACGTCGGTGCCCGGAATCGCCTGCAGCTCGGTGCCGACCACCGCCAGCAGGTCGGCACGTGCCGGCCAGCCGACCACGCAGTCGAAGACCTCGCATAGCCGCACGAGGCTCGGCCGCAGCGGCGGCCAGCGCGTCGCGAGGTCGACGCGGAAGGCCACGGCGAGCTGAGCGAGCAGCAGCACGGCGAGCAGCAGCGACCCGCCGCCGAAGACGACCGAGAATCCGCTGCCCGGGCGCCGCTGACCCGCACGCAGAAAGTCCGGCGCTTCATCCGCGCCGCCCGTCGCTGCGCCGACGTCGGTGTCGGCGCCGTCTTCGGCGCGCGCTTGGTTCGTCGGCGGTTCGATGCGCCGATACGGCTTTTCCGCGCGCGTGCGGCGGCGCGGCCCGTCCGTGCCACTCGTGTCCGCTGGCCCGGCGTGGCCCGTCTCTTGTCCGCTGGCGCTGCGGCTTGGCGCGTCGGCCCCCGGCGCAAGCAAGGTGGGCACGGAGGACTCGGCGACTTCCTGGTCGATGGACGGGCGCGCCTGGTCGGCGCGCTCGGTCTTCTTGGGCGGGGTGCCACCCGCAGACGCGTCGCGGCTCGGCGCGCGCTGCGCGTCGGTGGCGGGCGCACGCTCGTCGTCGCCCGCCGCCGGCTTAGGCCGCGCGAGCCGTTCAGGCGAGATCCGCAGCGTCAGCGGTGCTGATGCCCGGGCGGTCGCTGGCGCGGATGTCGCCCCGCTGGCCGGCGCCGCGTCGTCGACGTAGGTCAGACTGCCGATCGCGTCGAACACATGTCGGCACGCGCCGCAGCGGACCAGTCCACCGCGCAGCTTGAGCTGGTCCGCGACGACGCGAAACAGCGCCTGGCAGTTGGGACAGCGGGTCGCGAGCGCCATCCGCCGCCTAGACCCCCCGCGTTCCGGCGAGGCAGACCCAGCCTTCGTCGATGCCCCACACCCGCAGCGGCACGCGTGCGTCGGCGGCTGCGTAGGTGTCGATCAGTTCTTGCGCCTGACGTTCGAGGATGCCCGACAGCACCAGCGAGCCGCCGACAGCGACACGCGCAAGCAGCGCGGGCGCGAGGATCCTCAAGGGGTTCGAAAGGATGTTGGCGAGCACGACATCGAAACGGCCCGCAGGCAGCCGCTCGGGCGCAGTGTAATCGGCGCGCACCGCGTTGCTCGCCGAGTTTGCGCGCGCGATCGCCAGCGCGTCGGCGTCGAGGTCCGTGCCCACGACCGGGCCCGCGCCCAGCCTGGCGGCGGCGATCGACAAGATGCCTGACCCGCAACCGTAGTCGAGCACGCGCACGCCGGGGCGCAACTCCGCATCGAGCCAACGCAGGCACAGCCGCGTGGTGGGGTGCGTGCCGGTCCCGAACGCGGCGCCCGGGTCGAGCCGGATCACGATGGCGTGCGGATCGGGTGGATCGTGCCAGCTCGGCACGATCCACAACCGCTCGCTGATGCGTGTCGGTGGAAACTGCTCCTGCGTCAAACGCACCCAATCGGCATCCTCGACGGCGCGGACGGACTCGACTGCCAACGTCGACAGCGCGCACGCCGCGGCGGCGGTGCGCAGCAGCGCCTCGGGGTCGCGCGCGGCATCGAACAGCACCTTCACGCGGTTGTTCTGCCAGGCGTGCCGTTCGATCGCGACCCCGGGTTCTCCATACAGCGGCGACTCGTGCGACGTATCGGCAGCGGCGTCCTCGACCGCGACCGACAGCGCGCCGGCATCGAGCAGCGCGTCGGCCAGGCGGTCGGCGTCGGCTTCGGCCACGGTCAGCGTCAGTTCGCGCAGCATGCGGGCGCGGCGCGCAACGGCTCAGGTCCGGTTGACCTGCCGCGCGGCGAGCCGCTTCTCCAGATAGTGGATCGAGGTTCCGCCCTGGACGAACTTCTCGTCGATCAGCAGTTCGCGATGCAGGGCAATGTTGGTGACGATGCCCTCGACGACCATTTCGGAAAGCGCCACACGCATGCGCGCCAGCGCCTGCGCACGCGTATCGCCGTAGCAGATCACCTTGCCGATCATCGAGTCGTAGTGCGGCGGCACGAAGTAGCCGGCATACGCATGCGAATCGACCCGCACCCCGGGACCGCCCGGCACGTGCCAGGCCGTGATACGGCCGGGGCTGGGGGTGAACTTGTACGGGTCCTCGGCGTTGATCCGGCATTCGATCGCCGCCCCTCTGATCACGACGTCACGCTGACGCAGTGCGAGCTTCTCGCCTGCGGCCACGCGGATCTGCTGCTGCACGATGTCGATCCCGGTCACCATCTCGGTCACCGGATGCTCGACCTGAACGCGCGTGTTCATCTCGATAAAGTAGAACTCGCCGTTCTCGTAGAGAAACTCGAACGTTCCGGCGCCCCGGTAATTGATCTTGCGGCACGCCTCCGCGCAGCGGTCGCCGATGCGCTCGATCAGCCGTCGCGCGATGCCGGGTGCCGGCGCTTCCTCGATGATCTTCTGATGGCGCCGCTGCATCGAACAATCCCGCTCGCCGAGCCACACCGCATTTCGGTGCTGGTCGGCGAGCACCTGGATTTCGACATGGCGCGGGTTCTCGAGAAATTTCTCCATGTAAACGGCCGGATTGCCGAACGCCGCCTGCGCTTCCTGCCGCGTCATGTTGACGGCGTTGACCAACGCCGCCTCGGTGTGGACGACGCGCATGCCGCGACCGCCGCCGCCGCCCGCGGCCTTGATGATCACCGGGTAGCCGATCGAGCGCGCGATCTTGACGATTTCGCGCGGCTCCTCCGGCAGGGCGCCTTCCGAGCCCGGCACGCAAGGCACGCCGGCGGCGATCATCGCCTGTTTGGCCGATACCTTGTCGCCCATCAGCCGGATCGATTCGGGGCGCGGGCCGATGAAGACGAAGCCGCTCTTTTCGACGCGTTCGGCGAAGTCGGCGTTTTCGGACAGGAAGCCGTAGCCGGGGTGAATCGCTTCGGCGTCGGTCACCTCGGCCGCGCTGATGATCGCCGGGATGTTCAGATAACTGTCCTTCGACGGCGGCGGGCCGATGCATACCGACTCGTCGGCGAGCTTCACGTACTTCGCGTCGGTGTCGGCCTCCGAGTGCACGACCACCGTCTTGATGCCCATCTCGCGGCAGGCGCGTTGGATGCGTAGGGCGATTTCGCCGCGGTTTGCGATCAGGATTTTTCCGAACATAGGTGCCCGCGGCTCAATCGCCGGCGATTTGGTGCCGGCCGGCGCTGCGCGCCTTAACGTGCGCTGCGCGCACGTTAGCCCGCACCGCAACGGGCGCGCTTTGCGCGCCGTTGTCGCCGCGGTTTGCGATCAGGATTTTTCCGAACATAGGTGCCCGCGGCTCAATCGCCGGCGATTTGGTGCCGGCCGGCGCTGCGCGCCTTCGCACTCGCACCTAGGACGACGGTACACCCCGGGCGGGCCCGGACGGCATTGCACGATCGATGCCGCACGACCGTCATCCGATCACGAACAACGGCTGGCCGTATTCCACCGCCTGTCCGTTTTCCACCAGGATTTCCTTGACCGTACCCGCGATCTCGGCTTCGATCTCGTTGAGCAATTTCATCGCTTCGATGATGCACAGCGTATCTCCGGGCTTGACCGCTTGGCCCAGCTCGACGAACGGCTTGGCGCCCGGGCTCGAGGCCCGGTAAAACGTTCCGACCATCGGCGACTTGACGACGTACCCCTTCGGCTCTTCCGTTGCCGGCGCCGGGGCCGCCGCCGCCGTGGCCGCGGCCGGCGCGGCGGCTGCTGGCGGGGGCGCCGCGTAGACGGTGGCGGGCGCCGCGGCAGGGGGTGGCGCCGGCGGTGCCACAGGGTTGTGCTTGACGATGCGGACCTTATCCTCGCCTTCGGTGACCTCGATCTCGGCGATGCCCGACTCGGCCACGAGGTCGATCAACGTTTTCAGTTTTCTTAGATCCATGGTTCCTCCGCAGCCGGCACGCGTCGGGCCGCGCCGCTCGCCTCATGCGGGGCTGTCGCCCAGCGCGTATTCGAGCGCAAAGCGATAGCCGGCCGGACCCAGCCCGACGATCGAGCCGACCGCGAGATCCGCCAGGTACGAGCGATGGCGGAAGCCCTCGCGGCGGTGGACATTGGACAGATGAACTTCGATGAACGGAATCTGTACGGCCGTCAGCGCATCCCGCAAGGCGATGCTTGTGTGGGTGAGCGCGCCCGCGTTGATGACGATGAACTCGACGCCTTCACCGCGCGCCGCATGGATGCGGTCGATCAGCGCCCCTTCGTGATTGCTCTGGAAAAAGGCGATGGTGGCGCCGCGCCGGCGCGCTGTTTCTGCGAGTTCCTGCTCGATGTCGTTGAGCGTTCGCGCGCCGTAGATCCCGGGCTCGCGCATGCCGAGAAGGTCGAGGTTGGGTCCGTTGAGGACCAGGATGTGATTCGCCACGTCTCGCGCATCTGGGCCGTCAGTCAAGAACGCGGCTGATGGCGCCAAAAATCAACAGAAGGCGCGGATTGTGATTAGAAATGGCTTGCGTGTCCAGTGCGAAGCGGTCGTCACGGTGACCGCTGGGACGACAGTGCGGCGTTCAGCCAAGCGCGCAGTTCCGTCGGCTTGACCTGCCCGACCTTGCGTTGGACGACCTTGCCGTCGTGGGAGACGAGCACAGTATAGGGGAGCACGCCCGCCTGGTTGCCCAGCGCGCGGCCCAGTTCGGTGCCGCCGATGCCGGCGACCAGCAGCGGCAGGGTGATGCCAAGGCGGTCGCGGAACTCGCGGATCTTGGCCCCGTTGTCGATGCCCACCCCGATGACCTCGACGCCGCGTGCACGGTACTCGTCACGGATCCGCTGCAGGTCCGGCATCTCCTCGACGCATGGGGGGCACCAGGTTGCCCAGAAGTTGACCACGAGGGGGCGCCCTCT
Source organism: Burkholderiales bacterium (assembly GCA_037446035.1). Lineage (GTDB taxonomy): Bacteria > Pseudomonadota > Gammaproteobacteria > Burkholderiales > Burkholderiaceae_F > DSNY01. The sequence goes on along the minus strand of JBBIJJ010000169.1, from coordinate 819 downwards.
CCACTGCGCGAGCGGCTGCGGCTGCCCGTCCGCGTCGTCAAGCGTGCTGGCGAACAGCGCGGACGCGTCGGCAGTCGTGGCGGGCTGCGGTGCCACGCGCATCCAGGCCACGCCTGCGCCGGCGGCGACGGCAACCGCCGCGGTCATCACGTAAGCGAGCAGCGTCTGCGTCCGGGTCATCGTGGCGCTGGGTGCGCGGTTTGCGCGAGCAGCTTGCGCAGCATCTCGATGTTCGCGCGGCCGGCCGCTTCGACCGCGTGCAGCGTGGGGTCGGTCGAACGCAAGCGCGCGGCCACGCGAATCGCGTCGCTCGCGTGCACGCTCAGGCGGATGCCCACTCGCACGGGCAGGCCGCTGTCGGGCGCGGTGCGGACGACGAACTGCAGCACTTCCTCCGGCCCCCCCGGCTCGTCGGCGCCTTCCCCGACCTCGAATTGGATGCCCTCGTTCAGCAGCGCGACCTCGACGTCCTTGGCGCTGTCGGTGAACAGATGCAGGTGCACGTCGGAGTGTTCGGTGGCCGTTCCGTTCAGAACGGCGCCGACCAGGTGCGGGTTGAACCGCGCGAGCCGGGTCATCCAGTCGAGCGCCAGGCGCCGTAGCGCAGCGAGTTGCGCTGGCTGCGAGTCCGCCGCGAATGTTTGCAGATAGCGCCTCAGTTCCGCCTCGATCAGCGCGTTGTCCGGCAACTGGGTGCGTGCACCTTCGCCTTCGCCGAGCACCGCGCGCACTGCCTTGCGCTTGGCCAGCGCGTAGTCGCAGCCTTCCTCGGCGATCAGGCGCGCGGCGGCGGCGGCGATCTCGATCGCCGTGTCGCCG
>JBBIJJ010000168.1:0-7736 GCA_037446035.1 Burkholderiales bacterium | reverse complement strand
AAACTCGGCAGACCAACGGCTTCCTCGAGGCGCTCAACGGCCTGTTCCAGGCCGCCAAGCGCCGCGCTCGCGGCTTCACTCGCTTCGACACCATCAGGACCGTCATCTTCCTGATCGCCGGCAAGCTCGACTTCCGCGCGGTCAACCCTCATGCCCGTTAACCCACTCGAAATTCAAGAGAGCCCATATTCATCGGTGTTGCGGATGCCCCACTCGCGCAGCCCATAGGAAACGTCTTTAGGGAGCTTGTTGAGGGGTACCTCAAACCACTCGGCCGCGATCTCTCGCATACGCGCGTAGAAGTCCGCGCATACGCCGTCAAGATCAACGCCAATTACGACGGGTTCGCCTTCTCGATCCGAATTCCTGCGCCGTTCTGTCATCTTCTCCCGGGCTCAAACGCCGACCAAATTCGCCTCAGATACAGACGCGGCTCAATGATTCCGCTGCGCACATGGCGCGCCTACGAGCACTGCCCCGTATACCCGCACGCCGTGCAGAACTCGCAGCCGTCGCGCTTGATCATCGCGGCGGCGTGGCAGCTCGGGCAGACCTTGCCCTTGACCGGTGCGGTCTCGTGTTCGATCACCTTGACCGCGTCGGGCAGCGCGAGGATGCCGGCGCTCTGGATCGCGCGGCCGTCGTCGTCGAGGATGCCGAGCACCTTGTACCGGTGCAGCAGCAGCGTCGCGATGTAGGCGACCGTGCTCGGGTACAGCGCAGAGCGCTCTTCGCCGGGCACCTGCGCCCAGAACTCGCCGTTCTGCTCGCCGAAGTTCAGCAGCTTCCTGAGCTTCAGCCCGATCCAGTTGGCGTCCACGACGCGCATGTCGAGCGAGATCAGCTTGCACAGCCCGTCGAGCACCTTCGGATACTCGCCGGCCAGCCAGATCGAGTAGGGCCGGCGGCTGCCGTCGGGCAGGTGCAGTTCCTTGACGCCGAGCACGAAGTCGTCGCCGGTGTTCGGGTTTTCGATGTCGACGGTCCAGCTCATCGTGCCGAGCGGACCGGCCTTCGGCTCCTTCTTGCTGAACAGCGCGTCGAGCACCGGCGTCGGATGCTTGTCGATGTCGCGAAACGTGCCGAGCTGCTCGCAGCGCCAGCGCACGATGTTGGCGAACGCGGCGACGACGCCGTTCTGCCAGACGCGGCGACCGTCGGGCGGCATCGCCAGCGGGAAGCCCTGTTCGTCGCGCGCCTTGGCCAGCGCGTCGAGTTTCATCTTCAGCCAGGCGCGATCCTCGCTGCGCATGTCCATCGACAGCGCCTTGGCGATCGCGCCCAGCCCGCGCGGCTGCTCGGCACCGTTGACCCACACCTCGAACGGCATCGGCCCGTGGCCGTTGTTGTCGATCTGGCCGATGAAAATGGCGAAGCTCTCCTTGCGCTCCGGGATCTCGACCATGTAGGTCCATGCCATGTTGCCTTCGGCGAGCTCCGGGCGTCCCGGCCACTTCAGGCTGGCGAGCGCGGGCTGCGGCGCAGAGGCGAGCCGCACGCGGCGGTCCGGATCGTCCTTCAGATCCTGGGGCGTCGACGACGGTGTGGCCGCCGGCTCCTTCTTGACCTCGAGCACCGAGCCGATCACGTTGTTCGGCCGGTACGTCGTGATGCCCTTCAGTGCCGCTTTCCACGCTTCCAGGTACAGGTTGCGGAAGTCGTCGAACGGATAGTCCTCAGGCACGTTGACGGTCTTGCTGACCGCGGCGTCGATGTACGGCTGCACCGCGGCGATCATCAGCATGTGGTCGACCGCACCCATCTCTAGCGCGTGCACGAACGAAGGCGGCAGGTGGTTGACGTCGCCGCCCATGTGCTTGTACAGGCGGTAGGCATAGTCCTCGACCACGTACTCCTGCTTGGTTCCGTCGGGCATGCGCTTCTTGCGGATGTAGGTCCACGAGAAGGTGGGCTCGATGCCGCCGGAGGCGTTGCCGGCAAACGCGAGCGAGATCGTCCCCGTCGGCGCGATCGACAGCAGGTGCGAGTTGCGCAGCCCGTGCCTGCGGATCTTTGCCTTCAGTTCGTCCGGCAGCCGCGATGCGCAGTGCGGGGCGGCGAGGAACTTGTCGGCGTCGAACAGCGGGAAGCGGCCCTTTTCCTGCGCCAGATCGACCGACGCTTCGTAAGCCGCGTCGCGCATCGTGCGCGCGATCTCGCCGGCCATCGCGCGCGCCGGCGCGGTGTCGTAGCGCAGGTTCAGCATCGTCAGCGTGTTGCCGAGTCCGGTGAAGCCGAGTCCGACGCGCCGCTTGTTGCGCGCCTCGTTGAACTGCTCGGGCAGCGGCCACAGCGTGGCGTCGAGCACGTTGTCGAGCGCGCGGATCGAGGTCTTGACCACGTCGCGGAACTTGACGAAGTCGAACGCGGCGGCGTCGCTGAACGGATCGAGCACGAAACGCGTCAGGTTCACCGAACCGAGGCAGCAGCAGCCGTAGGGCGGCAAAGGCTGCTCGCCGCATTGCCCGGTGACGAGCCCGTTGAAGATCACGCTGTTGCGATCGGGCTGCGTCGTGTCGAACACCGCTTCGCGGCCGGCATGCACGATCGACTTGACGCGGGTCGTGAAGCGCTGCGTCTTCAGCAACGCCTTGTCGGCGACCCAGGCGCGGTACTTCGCGTTTTTTGCGTCGCTCAGGAAGCCGATCTCGCGCATGAACTGCTCGCGCGACTCGCCGTCGACGATCAGCTCGTAGTCGGCGCGGCACGCGTAAGCGCGCTTGCCTCCGCGGCCGTCGGGCAGCCAGCGTTCACCACCCTCGCGGCGCTTGCGGATGCGGCAGAACACGCCGAAGTTCGCGAGCAGGATCTGAACGTCTTTCAACAGGCCGGGTTCGCTCGATGCCAGCCGGATCGAGCAGGTCTGGTTGTCCGACGAGATATTGACCGTGCCGTCGGTCTGGAACAGTGCCTGCAGATAGCCGCGGACGCAGGCGTCCGTTCCGCGCCAGACGACTTCCGGAACGGCATGCTTGCTTCTGGCCGTAAATCCCAAGTGCTCGAGGAAGCGGGCCAGCAGCACCGAGCGGATGAATACGTAGTTGCGTTCCGGTACCGCGACCGGCGCCACGCGGTGCTCGCGTGCGGTCGCGGCCATGCCCGCGATCAACTCGTTGACCGCCGCCGCGATCGCTGGCGCGAAAGCGCGATCTTCGCCCCAGAAGTTCAGGATCGCGGCGTTCTCGCCGTTGCCGCGATTCGTGAAATGTCCGTCGCCGGTGATCAGGCCGATCAGCGTGCCCAGTTCGGCGCTGCCGTCGGTTCCAAACTGCCCCTTGCCCGACTGCACCAGCAGCTCGTCGCCCGCCCGCAGTTCATGCAGCTTGATCTTGCCGCGCTGCGTGTAGAAGTCGTGCCACGCGGTGGCCTTGATCTCGTAGCCGTCTTCGGTTTCGACGCGGTAGACGTCGGCCTCGTATGCGGTCATGAAGGCGGGCTTGGCTGCGCGCACCGCCGTGCCGCGCTCGCCGTCGAGGGTGCGGCGGTCGACGGTGGCCTGCAGTGCGACGCCGGCCGCGTGCAGATCGCCGATCCGGACCATCCCGTATTGCGTGTGCAGCCGCGTGTCGGCCGTCACGCAAGGGTTGGTCGCCGCGATCGTCTCGCAGTACGACAGGTTGTTGTCCTGGTTGACGCGGTCGATGAAGACCACGCCCGGCTCGGCGTGGCTGTAGGTCGACTGCATGATCTGGTCGAACAGGTCGCGCGCGCGCGCCCTGCGGTAGACCCACGTACCGTCCGGGCGCTGGTAGGCGCCGTCGCGGTCGAACGGCTCGGCCGCGTGCCACAGCTCGACTTCGCCGTCGGCTTCGACCGCGCGCATGAAGGCGTCGGTCACCGCCACGCTCATGTTGAAGTTCGCCAGCGAGCCGTCGCGCTTGGCGTGGATGAAGTCCTCGATGTCCGGGTGGTCGCAGCGCAGCATCCCCATCTGCGCGCCGCGGCGCGCGCCGGCCGACTCGAGCGTCTCGCAGCTCTTGTCGAACACGCGCATGTACGACAGCGGGCCGCTCGCGCGCGAGTGCGTGCCGTGCACCAGCGCGCCGCGCGGGCGGATCGCCGAGAAGTCGTAGCCGACGCCGCCGCCGCGCCGCATCGTCTCGGCGGCCTGCTGCAGCGCTGTGTAGATCGACGGCAGCCCCTGGCCGTTGACGCCGCTGATCGCGTCGCCCACCGGCTGCACGAAGCAGTTGATCAGCGTGGCGGCGATCTCGGTGCCGGCCGCGGAATTCACGCGCCCGCCAGGGATGAAGCCGTCGACCATTACTTCGTAGAAGCGCTGCTCCCATTCGGCACGCAGCTCCGGCTTTTCGACCGCGGCCAGGCCGCGCGCCACGCGGCGGCGCACGTCGTCGGCGGTCTTTTCGTCGCCCTTGGCGTACTTCTCCAGCAGCACGTCGACGGAGATCGGCTGTTCGTCGAGCAGCAGTTGTGCCTTGTCGAGTTTCATCGGGTTCTGTCTCCTGGGCGGCTGCGCGGAAGATGGCGGCGCGCAAGGCGCGCAATATAGGCAGCCGGCCGCGATGCGGATTTGATCTGGATCGTTTCGGGCAAGACTACACCCGAAGAAAGACGCCGGGGAAAAACACAACATGTAGACCGGCTATGGCATAGTGCCCAAACATGTTGCGGTTTGCGCAGTCTGCACCGGAACACCGCAGCGGCACGCGCGGCGCGCGCGATGCGCTGGATATACTGGCCGCCACGCTCCGCACCGCAAGCGCCGCGATGAACCTGCAGCAATTCCGTTTCCTGCGCGAGGCTGCGCGCCAGAAGTTCAACATCACGGCGGCGGCGCGCGCGCTGCACACGTCGCAGCCGGGCGTGTCCAAGGCGATCATCGAGCTCGAGGGCGAGCTGGGCGTGTCGATCTTCGCGCGCCAGGGCAAGCGCATCCTGGGGCTGACGCCGCCCGGCCAGCAGGTGCTCAACGCGGCCGAGCGCATCGTGCAGGAGGTCGACAACCTCAAGAAGCTCGCACGCGACTACGCAGGCTCGCCCGAAGGCACGCTGCGGATCGCGACCACGCATACGCAGGCGCGCTACGTGCTGCCGCCGGTCGTGCAGAAGTTCGCGCAGAAGTATCCGAAGGTGCGGCTGAAGCTGCTGCAGGCCGACCCGCCGCAGATCGCCGCGCTGCTGGCGAGCGGGCAGGCCGACGTCGGCTTCGCCACCGAAACGCTGGCGGAAGCGCCGGGGCTGAAGTCGATCCCGGTGTACGAGTGGCAGCACGTCGCGATCGTGCCGCGCGGGCACGCGCTTGCGAAGTTCGCCTCCGCGCCAGGCAAGCTCACGCTGAAGGAACTGGCGCGCCATCCGCTGGTGACCTACGAGGGGCATTTTGCCGGGCGCAGCCGGATCGACGCCGCGTTCGCGGCGGCGCAGATCGAGCCGTCGATCGTGCTGGAGGCGATCGACGCCGACGTGATCAAGACCTACGTGCAGATCGGGCTCGGCGTGGGCATCGTCGCCGGCGTGGCCGCGCAGTCGCAGGATGAGGGCCTGGTTGCGTTGCCCTGCGGACACCTGTTCGGCACCAACACGGCGCGGCTGGCGGTCAAGCAAGGGGCGTATCTGCGTGGTTTCGTCTACGCCTTCATCGAGCTGCTCGCGCCGGGCTGGGACAAGCGCAGGCTGGAACAGGCGCTGCGCGCCTGAGGCGGGTTGCCAGCGGACTACACTTTGCCGGGCAACGAGACAGACGAGCCAGGAGACGAGCATGAGCGCACCCGCCACTTCGCGCCAGTTGCCGACGACCAAGGCGGCGGCGGCGATCCCGATCCACGGACTGCATCACTTCGCGTACCGCTGCCGCGACGCCGAGGAGACGCGGCACTTCTACGAGGACATCCTCGGCATGCCGCTGTGGCACATCATCCAGTCCGACTACGTGCCGTCGACAGGCGAGTACTGTCCGTACACGCACATCTTTTTTCGCATGACCGACGGGTCGTGCGTCGCCTTCTTCGACCTCGGCGACGACGTCGCGGCCGAGCCCTCGCCCAACACGCCGGCCTGGGTCAATCACCTCGCCTTGCGCGTCGATACGGTCGAACACCTGGAGAAGATCATGGCGCGCCTGCAGTCGTACGGCATCGACGTGATCGGCGTGACCGACCATCACATCTTCAAATCGATCTACTTCTTCGATCCGAACGGCATCCGGCTCGAGCTGACCGCGCAGCTTGCCTCCGAGATGGAGATGCTGCAGGCGTCGAAGACCGCACACGCGCGGCTCGCGGAGTGGACGCGGCGCAAGGACGAATGGCGCAGGCAGCGCGCGGAGGGCAAGGCGGTGGGCCCGCTCAAGCCGCAGTGCAACGACCGGCCCGAGGTCGCCGCGCGCGCCGGCAAGCGCGGATGAAGGTCTGCATCGTCGGCGCCGGCTCGGTCGGCGCCGTCATCGGCGGCAAGCTCGCCGCGACCGGTCATGAGGTCGCGCTGATCGCGCGCGGCGCGCACCTGGCGGCACTCCGCGCAAAGGGGCTCGTGCTCGTCGACCACGTCGACCGCCACTCCGGCACCTACCGGCTCGCCGCGAGCGACGAGCCGCGCGAGTTCGGCGAGCAGGACCTGGTCGTGATCGGCCTGAAGGCGCACGCCATCGGCGCGATGCTGCCGCGCATGCGCCCGCTGGTCGGTGCCGACACGGTGGTCGTGCCGGCGATCAACGGGCTGCCGTGGTGGTACTTCTACAAGGAGGGCGGGCCGCTCGACGGCGCGCGCGTGCGCGCGCTCGATCCTGACGGCACGATGTTCGAAGCACTCGACTGCGCGCATCTGCTCGGCTGCGTGGTGCACATCGCCGCCGAGGTGCGCGCGCCGGGCGAAGTCCACCACACCGGCGGCCGGCGACTGATCCTCGGCGAACCCGACAACTCGGATTCGGCGCGGCTGCGCCGGGTATGCGATGCGCTCGCCACCGCCGGATTCGAAGCGGTCGCCTCCACCGACATCCGGCTCGACGTCTGGACCAAGCTGCTCGGCAACCTGTCGTTCAATCCGATCGCCGCACTCACGGGCTACCTGATGAACCAGATCTGCGCCGACGAGGGCGTGCTCGAGATCATTCGTGCGATGATGGTCGAAGGCATGACGGTGTCCGCGCACTATGGCGTGCACGTGCCGATGACGCCCGATCAGCGCATCGATCTCGCGCGCCAGCTCGGTGCGGCCAAGATCTCGATGCTGCAGGACCTGGAACAGCGCCGGCCGCTGGAGCTCGCCGCGGTGGTCGGCGCCGTGATCGAGCTGGCCGAACGCGCGGGCATCGACGTGCCGACGATCCGCCGCGTGCACGCGCTGACGCTGGCGCGGGCGAAGGCGTTGAGGATGGCCTAGAGTGCACGCGAGGATCGCCCGATGTTCGAGCGAGGATCAATATCCCTTTTAGCGCTGCTGTCGTCCCGAGCGGAGCAGGGGATCTCGGCGTCGCCATTGCCTGAGATTTCTCGCCTTCGGCTCGGAATGACGATAAGGGCGCCGGTCGGATTGACCATAAACGGGGCCGGCTCTGAATGACGATTCCTGCCGTCCCACTTGACGCTGCTGTCATCCCGAGCCGAGCGGGGGATCTCGGCGTTGCGATTGGCTGAGATTCCTCGCCTTTGGCTCGGAATGACGATAAGGGCGCCGGCCGGATTGGCCATGAACAGGGCCGGCTCTGAATGACGATTCCTGCCGTCCCACTTGACGCTGCCGTCATCCCGAACCGAGCGAGGGATCTCGGCGTTGCG
>JBBIJJ010000167.1:0-7775 GCA_037446035.1 Burkholderiales bacterium | reverse complement strand
GCCTGCGGCTCGGAATGACGAGGCCTTCGGCTCGGATTGACGAGGGCTTGGGCTCGGAATGACGAGCGCTTCGGCTCGGAATGACGAGGCGCGATGGCGCGATGCGCTGCCGACGCCAGAGTCCGGACGTCCGACTCAGAAGGTGTGAATCTTTCTACTGCGCGGCCCGCTGGCGTCGTTGCGCGGTGTTGGCTCCGGCCGCTTCGCTTCACATCGGCTCCGCCGATGTGAGCCTGCGCCGAAACTGCGTTTTCGGGCCCCGCCGATCCACTTGATATGTCTCGGCCCTGCGGCTGCGTGCGCCTGGCCAGCGGACCGCTCGCGACGAAATCTTCACACCTTCTCAGTAGCTGTGCTCAGGCCCCGGGAAGCTGCGGTCCTTGACCGCGGCGACGTACGCTTCGATCGCTGCGCGAATGCTCGCCGCGCCCGCCATGAAGTTGCGCACGAAACGCGGCCGGCGGCCCGGATAGACGTCCAGCATGTCGTGCAGCACCAGCACCTGGCCCGAGCAGTCGGCGCCGGCGCCGATGCCGATCGTCGGGATCGCGAGCGACCGCGTGACTTCGGCAGCGACCGCGGCCGGGACCAGCTCGAGCACGAGCATCGTCGCGCCGGCCTCCTGCAGCGCGAGGGCGTCGCGCTTCAACTGCGCCGCCGCCTCGTCGGTCCTGCCCTGAACGCGATAGCCGCCCAGCGCGTGGATCGACTGCGGGGTCAGCCCCAGGTGCGCGCACACCGGAATGCCGCGCGTGGCCAGCCGCCGCACGGTCGGCGCGAGCCACGCGCCCCCTTCGAGCTTGACCATCTGCGCGCCGGCGGCCAACAGCCGCGCGGCGTTGTCGTAGGCGGCAAGCGGCGACGCCTGGTAGCTGCCGAAAGGCATGTCCGCGATCAACCAGGCGCGGCGCGCCGTGCGCGCGACGCACTGCGTGTGGTAGGCGACGTGCTCGACCGTCACCGGCAGCGTCGAGCGCTCGCCCTGGATCACCATGCCGAGCGAATCGCCGACCAGCAGCACGTCGACGCCGCAGTCGTCGAGCAATGCCGCGAAGCTCGCGTCGTAGCAGGTCAGCATCGCGATCGGCTCGCCGCGCGCGTGCATTTCAAGCAGGCGCGGCAGCGTGACCGGCTTGCGTTCGGCGGGCGGGGGCGGGGTATGTGCGCTCATCGGATCACCTGTGTGCGGCGTGCCGCGCGCTTGCGCGGGCGCGGTCCGACGATATCAAGCGGCGAGGTTGAAGTACTCGCGCCGCCCGCGCATGCGTTCGATGCGCGCGAGCAGTAGCTCGAAGTCGGCGTCGCGTTCGATCGGGTTCAGGTTTTCGGTGTTGACGACCAGCACCGGCGCGGCATCGTACTGGTGGAAGAAGCGTGCGTAACTCTCAGACAGCGCGCGCAGGTAGCCCTCGGTGATGCCCGCTTCGTAGGCGTTGCGGCGCCGGCCGACGCGCTCGATCAGCGTCTCCGGCGGCGCCTGCAGGTAGACCACCAGGTCGGGCGCGGCTGCCTGCGGCGCGAGCTGCGCGAGGATCCGCTCGTACAGCGCGAGTTCGTCGTCGGCGAGTGTGAGTCGCGCGAACAGCGGGTCCTTTTCGAGCAGGAAGTCGGCGATCACCAGCGAATGGAACAGGTCGAGCTGCCGCAGTTCCCGCAACTGCCGCACCCGCTGGAACAGGAAAAAGAGCTGCGTCGGCAGCGCGAAGCGTGCGCGGTCGCGGTAGAAGCGCTCCAGGAAAGGATTCGCCTCCGGCTGCTCCAGCAGCAGTTGGCCGTTGGCGTGCGCGGCGAGGCGGCGCGCAAGCGAGGTCTTGCCGGCGCCGATCGGACCTTCGATGACGATGTGCCGCAGGCGTTGCGCGCCGAGCTTCATGTCGAGCGGAAGATGAAATACACGGCGCCCAGCAGACACAACGCGGCCCACAGGTAGTCGAGCCGCAGCGGCTCCTTCATGTACAGCACCGCGAACGGAACGAACACCGAAAGCGTGATGACCTCCTGCAGGATCTTGAGCTGCCCGACCGAATACGCGGTGTAGCCGATGCGGTTGGCGGGCACCTGCAGCAGATACTCGGCCAGCGCGATGCCCCAGCTCACGAGCGCGGCCACCCACCACGGCTTGTCGTTCAGGTTGCGCAGATGCGCGTACCACGCGAACGTCATGAAGACGTTCGAGGCAATGAGCAGCAGGGTGGTCTGCGCCAGTACCGGCATCGCTCGCTGCGCCGGTCAGGGCTGCGGGGCGGCGGCCTCGATACGCTCGACGCGCTGAGCGGCGACCGCGTCGAGGAACTTCGCCGCCGGTCCCAGCCCCGGCAGCACGATGTCGGGCGCCAGGTCGAGCAGTGGCCGCAGCACGAAGGCGCGTTCGTGCATGCGCGGATGCGGCAGCGTCAGCGGCGTGCTGCGCACGATCAGATCGCCGACGAGCAGCAGGTCGAGGTCGACCTTGCGCGGCGCGTTCTTTGGCACGCCGCGCCGCTTGCGTCCGAGCATCATCTCGATGTCCAGCAGGTGCAGCAGCAGGCCGTACGGCTCCAGTTCGGTGTCGATCGCCGCCACCGCGTTGATGAAGTCGGGTCCGGGCGCGTCGACCGGTGCCGTGCGGTAGTAGGGCGAGACGGCGACGAACTCGGAGCGCTCGATCGACTTCAGCGCTTCGACCGCGGAGTCGAGCGCGGCGACGAGGTCACCCTGGTTCGCTCCCAGCCCGATGTAAGCGCGTCGCTTCAACGATCTGCCCTCACTGTGGTGCGGCGGTGCGCGCCGCGCCGCCGCCACGCCCGCGCCGGCGGCGCCTGCGCGCGCGCGCCGCCGGCGCCCCGCTCGCATGCGCCGCGGCCACCAACTGCTCGCGTTCGGCGTCGCTCGCGTTCAGGAACTTCGTCCACCATTCGCCCAACTCGGCGGGCGCTTCCTCGGCCGCGCAGCGCAACATCAAAAAATCATAACCGGCGCGCAGCCGCAGATGCTCGAGCAGCTTGAACGGCGCGCGCCCGGTGCGCCGCTCGAAGCGCGGCTGCAGCATCCAGATCTCGCGCATGTCGGAGGTGTAGCGGCGCTGGATCGCGAGCTTCTCGGTCTGCGCTTCGAGCACATCGTCGATCGCGGCGTCGAGCGCGGGAATGCGATGCTCGCCGCGCGCCTCGCGCTCCTTCCAGCGCTGCAGCACCTCGTGCCACAGCAGCGTCGCGAACAGAAATCCCGGTGCGATGTGCTTGCCGGCCTGCACGCGCTCGTCGGTGCGCGACAGCGCCAGCATCACGAAGCGCTCGCCCGCGGGCTGCTCGAGGATCACGTCCAGCAGCGGCAGCAGACCGTGGTGCAGCCCCTCGGCGCGCAGCCGCATGATGCAGGCCACACTGTGCCCGCTGGTCAGCAGCTTGAGCATCTCGTCGAACAGGCGTGCGGCCGGAACGTTTTCGATCAGCGGCGCCATGCGGCGGATCGGCTCGCGCGTGGCTTCGTCGATCTGGAAGCCGAGCTTGGCCGCGAAGCGCACCGCGCGCAACATGCGCACGGGATCTTCGCGGTAGCGCGTCTCGGGGTCGCCGATGATGCGCAGCCGCTTGCGCCGCAGATCCTTGACGCCGTCGTGATGGTCGAGCACGGTCTCCGTGATCGGGTCGTAGTAAAGCGCGTTGATCGTGAAGTCGCGCCGCGCGGCGTCCTCGTGCTGCGAGCCGAACAGGTTGTCGGCGAGAACGCGCCCGTGCTCGTCGGTCAGACGATCGGGGTTGTCGAGCGCGCGGAAGGTCGACACCTCGATCGTTTCGTTGCCGAACATCACGTGCACGAGCCGGAAGCGGCGGCCGATGATGATCGCGCGCCGGAAGTGCGACTTGACCTGCTCAGGCGTGGCGTCGGTGGCGACGTCGAAGTCCTTCGGCGTGACGCCGAGCAGCAGGTCGCGCACGGCGCCGCCGACGATGTAGGCCTGGTGGCCCGCCTTTTGCAGCGTCTCGCACACGCGCACGGCGTTGCGCGGCACGCGGCTGCGGTCGATGCCGTGTTCGGCAGCGGGAATGCGCTTGGGCTCGCGCTTGACGCGAGCCGGCCGCGCGAGCGAGCGCGTGAACAGCGTGGAAACCTTTTCGACGAAGCGCTTGATCACGGGTTCAGGTGGTCCGCGCGAACAGCTCCAGCTGCGGCCAGCCGCGCGCGGCAGCCACGGCACGCAGCCTCTGGTCGCCATTGGTCACGACCGCGCGGCCGCCGGCGGCGGCCACGCGCTCGAGCAGCGGCAGATCGACGATCGAGTCGCTGTAGAACGCCAACGATTCGCAGCGCTCGAAGCTCGCGCCGCGCTGCGCCAGGAAATCCTCGACCTTGCGCAGCTTGCCTTCGCCGTGGCTGTGCGTGCCGACGTGGCGACCGGTGAACTCGCCGTCGCGCTCCTCGGGCTCGACCGCGAGCAGATGCTCGATGCCGAAGGCGTCGGCGATCGGCCGCGCGACGAAGGCATTGGTGCCCGTGACGATCGCCAGCTCGTCGCCTGCGCGGCGATGCGTCTCGACCAGTGCGCGCGCCTCGTGCCGCACGTGCGGGGCGACGCGGCTGCGCATGAACTCGGCCCGGATGCGTTCGAGTTGCGAGCGCGGCAGTCGCGAAAGCAGTTCCATCTGGAATCGCAGGTAGGCCACGGCGTCGAAGCAGCCGGCGGCGTAGGTGTCCGTGAATTCGCGGATGCGCGCGGCGTAGCGCGCCGCGTCGAGCCGGCCGGCGCGCACGACGAAGTGCGACCAATCGTCGGCGCTGTCGATCGGCAGCAGCGTGCGGTCGAGGTCGAACAGCGCCAGCTTCATCGACCGTTCGGGGGCGGATCGCCGGCGCGGACGGTGCCCGGCCGGGCGGGATTGTTGTTCATCGGCCGCGATTCTACGTGCCGCCCGCCAGCCATTCGCGCAGCAGCGGCACGGTCAACGCGCGGCGGCGCGCGAGCGCGTAGGCATCGAGCGCGTCGAGCGCGGCGACCAGCGTGCGCAGGTCGCGTGGCAGGTGCGTCAGCATGTACGGGATCAGATCGTCGGACACGACAACGCCGCGGGTGGCGGCATGCGCGGCGAGCGCGGCCGCCTTCTCCGCGTCGCTCAGCGGGTGAAGCTGGTAGACGAGCCCCCACGCCAGCCGCGTGCGCAGGTCTTCGCGCAGCGCGAGCTGCGCCGGCGGCAGCGGGCCGGCGACGACGCAGGCGGTGTCTGTCTGCGCGCGGACCGCGTTGAGCCGGTTGAACAGCGCCACCTGCGCGGCGGCGTCGAGCCGGTCGACGTCGTCGACGAGCGTCAGTCCCGGCGATTCCGGCGCCGCGTCCGGCGACCACCAGGCAGCGCGGGGCGCGCGTGCGAGCGCGGCCAGCAGATGCGTGCGACCGCTGCCGGCTTCGCCCCACAGGTACACGATGCGTTCGGCCGGCTCGCCGCGCGCCAGCTGGCGCAGCGCGGCGAGTGCTTCCGCGTTGCGGCCGGCGACGAAGTCGTCGAACGTGGGCGCGCGCGGCTGCAACAGGTCGAGCGCGAGTTGGCTCATGCCTTGCGGTAGAACTCGCTCGCCAGATACGCGTCCTTCAGCCGCCGCAGCGCGACCAGCAGCGCGGCACTGGCGGGCAGCGCCAGCAGCACGCCGAAGAAGCCGAACACCTGGCCGAACGCCAGCAGCGCGAAGATCACCGCGAGCGGGTGCAGGCCGATGCGCTCGCCGACCAGCCGCGGCGTCAGGAAAAAGCTCTCGATTGCCTGGCCGACGCCATAGATCACCGCGACGGCGACAAAGCCGTACAGGCTGCCGAACTGCAGCAGCGCCGCCAGCAGCGCGAGCACGAGGCCGAACGCGAAACCGACGTACGGAATGAAGATCAGCAAACCCGTCAGGAGGCCGACCGGTAGCGCGGTCTGGAACCCGGCGATCGCGAGTGCGACCGAGTAGTACGCGGCGAGCACCAGCATCACGGCGAGTTGCCCGCGCAGGAACTGCGCCAGCAGCCCGTCGACTTCGCCGAGCATCGACACCGTCTGCCCGTGCCAGCGCCGCGGGATCAGCGCTTCGGCGCGGCGGCGAAGGTCGTGCCAGTCGAGCAGCGCGTAGAACAGCACGATCGGCACCAGCAACAGCGTGCCGATCACGCCCAGCAGCGCGATGCCGCCTGCGCGCGCATGCGCGAAGATGCGCGCGAGCAGATCCTGCTGCGAGCCGACGCCCTCGGCAAGCAGTTCGCGCAGCGTCTGCGCGTCGAAGCGGATCGTCAGACCGAACCACTCCTGCAGCTTCGGCGCGGCCGCCTGGTTCAGTTTGCTGATCAGCCCCGGCAGTTGCGCCTGCAGTTGCGCCGCCTCCTTTTGCAGCACCGGGATCAGGATCAGCACCAGCCCCAGCAGCAGCAACAGCAACAAGAAGATCATCGCCAGCACCGCGGCCCAGCGCGGCAGCCGGCGCGCCTCGAGCCAATCCACACCCGGCGACAGCAGGTACGAGAGGATCGCGGCGAGCGCGAATGGCGTCAGCACCGGCGCGAGCAGGTACGTCAGCGCGAGCAGCGCGATGCCGACACCGACCCACAGGCCCGTCTGCATCCGCTCGTTGGTGAAAAAGCTCATCGCCTACAATCCGCGCGCAAACGGCGCGTAGTCTAGCCGCCGCGATCCGGGTGTCGCGGCGCGCATCGGATTCGCGCTTGATGCATCGTCCGGTTCGTTTCGGGCCGGCGAAACACGAACGTGGCGCCGGAACACACTTCACCGTCGTCGGTCGGCCCTTCGATCGGCTCAGGGCGAACGCAGTGCGCCGGGGCAGGCACCTGAATCGCAATCCGCAATCGACATGTCGCTCGACTACAAACAGGCCGGCGTCGACTACGCGCAGATCGATCCGCTGAAGATCCTGGCGCAGCGCGCGGCGGCTGCGACCGCCGCCAACCTGGCGCGCCACGGCTTGCGCGAGGTCGCGGCGTCGCGCGGCGAGTCGGCGTACGTCGTCGACTGCGGCGAGTTCTATCTGGCGTCGATCACCGAATGCCTCGGCACCAAGGCGCTGGTGGCGGACGCGATGCGCGCGATCACCGGTCGCACCTACTACGAGCGCATCGCGCAGGACACGCTGGCGATGGCGATCAACGACATTGTCACCGTCGGCGCCACGCCGGTGTCGGTGCACGCGTACTGGGCCAGCGGCGGCAGCGACTGGTTCGCCGACGAAGCGCGCGCGCGCGACCTGGTCGAAGGCTGGCGCGCCGCCTGCGATGCGTGCGGTGTGGCCTGGGGCGGCGGCGAGACGCCCGCGCTCGCCGGTGTCGTCGCGCCAGGGCGCATCGATCTGGCGGCCTCGTGCGTCGGCATCGTGCGGCCGAAGACGCGCCTGACGCTCGGCGAGCAGCTCGCCGCCGGCGATGCGATCGTGCTGCTCGCTTCCAGCGGCATCCATGCCAACGGTGTGTCGCTGGCGCGCAAGCTGGCCGAACGTCTCCCGGACGGCTATGCGACGAAGCTCGACGACGGCACGCTGTACGGCGAGGCGCTGCTTGCGCCGACCGTGTTGTATGCGCCGGTGACCGAAGCGCTCGCCGCC
Source organism: Burkholderiales bacterium (assembly GCA_037446035.1). Taxonomy (GTDB): domain Bacteria; phylum Pseudomonadota; class Gammaproteobacteria; order Burkholderiales; family Burkholderiaceae_F; genus DSNY01. Next base: position 218 of record JBBIJJ010000167.1, on the reverse strand, counting down.
GCCGGCATCGTGCCGCACTACTGCGCGAACGTCACCGGCCACGGCTGGCGCAAGCTGATGCGGCATCCGGCTGCGTTCACCTATCGCATCGACACGCTGGCGCCGGTGCCGCCGGTGCTGCAGTTCATCCGGCGCGAAGCGGGCATCGACGCGCGCGAGGCCTACGGCAACCTGAACATGGGCGCGGGCTTCGCGCTGTACGTCGCCGCCGCCGATGC
>JBBIJJ010000166.1:0-7852 GCA_037446035.1 Burkholderiales bacterium | reverse complement strand
GGCTAGGCGCACGCAGCCGCAGGGCCGAGACATATCAAGTAGATAGGCGAGGCCCGAGCAGCGCGCAACGACGCCAGCGGGCCGCGCAGCAGAAAGATTCACACCTTCTGAGCGTTGGACGTGTGAGCGACTTGCGGAAAGGTCAGCAAGAAGGCTGCGCTGCGCCCACCGGGAACACCGAGAGGAGACCGTTGCTTTCTCGGCGTTGTCCTTCCGCCTTTCAACCGAAGACGCTCAATACCCCGCGGCCAGCCCGTCGCGCCGTGCGTCGCTTGCCGCGACATAACCGTCGATCGCAGGGTCGCCCAGAAGCCAGATGAACTGGCCGGCGCCAAAGTCCATGTAACTGTCGTCGATCTTCGCGATCTCGTGCCCGCGACGGGCGAGCTCTTCGCGCACCGCGGCCGGCATCGTCGGTTCCAGATCGACCGTCAGGCCGGACTCCCACTTCCAGCGCGGCGCATCGCACGCCGCCTGCGGTTGCTGATGCGCGAGCAGCATGCGCGCCAGCGTCTGCACGTGGCCCTGCGGCTGCATGTTGCCGCCCATCACGCCAAAGCTCATCACCGGCGCGCCGGCACGCGTGAGGAAGGCGGGGATGATCGTATGGAACGGCCGCTTGTGCGGGGCCACGCAGTTCGGGTGCGCGGGGTCGAGCGAGAACCCGTAGCCGCGGTTCTGCAGCGAGATGCCGTAACCGGGAACGACCACGCCGGAGCCGAAGCCCATGTAATTGGACTGGATGAACGACACCATCATGCCGTTCGCGTCGGCCGCCGACAGATAGATCGTTCCGCCCTTTGGCGGCGCGCCGGGGCCGAAGACCTGCGCGCGCTTCATGTCGATCAGCCGCGCGCGGCTTTTCAGGTAGCCGTCATCGAGCAGTTGCGCCGGCGTGCGGGTCATCGCGCGCGGGTCGGCGACGTAGGCGTACGCGTCGGCGAAGGCGAGTTTCATCGCCTCGATCATCACGTGATGCCAGTCGGCGCCGTCGACGGCAAAGCTCGCGAGGGGCGCGTGATTCAGGATCCCTAGACATGCCGCCGCTGCGATGCCCTGGCCGTTCGGCGGAATCTCGTGCAGCTCGTGCCCGGCGAAGGACTGGCTGATCGTGCCGACCCAGCCGTTGGCGCGCACGAAGTCCCAGTACGCGGCCAGATCGGCCGCGGCCAACGCGCCGCCGGTTTCGGCAGCGAAGCGCGCGATCGCGGCGGCGATTTCGCCGCGATAGAAGTCCTCGCCTTTGCTGCGCGCGACGAGCTTCAGCGTCCTGGCCGCGCCGGGCAGCACGAAGTGCTCGCCGATTTCGGGCGCGCGTCCGCGCGGCAGGAAGTGCTCCGCGAAGCCGGGCTGGTCCTTCAGGATCGGCTCCGCGAGCTTCCACTTCGATTGCGTAATCGGGCTCACCGCGAAGCCGCGCTCGGCATACTCGATCGCGGGCGCGAGCACGTCCTCGAAGGGCAGCAGGCCGAGCCGGCCGTGCAGCAGCGCCCAGCCGGCGACCGCGCCCGGCACGGTGACCGCATCCCAGCCGCGTGCGGGGCGCGCGCGGGCCGCATCGGGTCCGTACTTGCGGGCGAAGTAGTCGAGCGTCCACGCAGCCGGCGCGAACCCGCTCGAGTTCATGCCGTGCAGCCGCTGTCCGTCCCAGACGATCGCGAAGTTGTCGGCGCCGAATCCGTTGCTGCACGGTTCGGTCATCGCGATCACGGCCGCCGCAGCGATCGCCGCGTCGACCGCGTTGCCACCCTGCTGCAGGATGCGCAGCCCGGCCTGGGCGGCCAGTGGCTGCGACGTGGCGACGACGTTGCGCGCGAACACCGGCGTGCGTGTCGACGGGTACGGGTTGGTCCAGTTGAACATGCGCATCGCTCGTGAATTCGTTACCGCCGCGGCGGCGAGGTTCGTTGACCGGCCGCGTGCGCGGCGGGCCGTGTCAGGCGTCACTGCAGCGTGATCTTGCGCTCCCGGATCAGCCTGGCCCATTTGTCGGTTTCGCGCGCGACCAGCGCGGCGAAGTCCTGCGGGCTGCCACCGGCGGGCTCGAAGCCGAGCGCGCGAGCGCGCTCGACGAACTCGGGCGACCTGAGCACCGCGTTGATCTCGCCGTTGAGCCGCTGCACGACCTCCGCCGGCAGCCCCTTCGGTCCGAACACGCCGAACCAGGTCACCGATTCGAAGCCGGGCACCGCCTGCGCCACCGGCGGCACGCCGGGCAGCAGCGGCGAAGGCGCCCGCGAGGTGACGCCGAGCGCGCGCAGCTTGCCATCCTTCAGATGCGGCAGCGCCGAGGCGATGTTGTCGCACAGCAGATGGATCTGGCCGGACAACATGTCGGGAATCACGAGCGCGGTGCCGCGATAGGGGATGTGCACGACGAACGTTCCCGTCATCGCCTTGAACAGTTCCGAGGTCAGGTGAACGATGGTGCCGTTGCCGCTGGAGCCGTAGTTGTAGCGGCCGGGCGAGCGCTTCAGCAGTGCGACCAGCTCGTGGACGTCATTGGCGGCGACGTTCGGCGCCACCAGCAGCACGTTGGGCGAATCGGCAACGTGCGCGATCGGAGTGAAGTCGCCGCGCGGGTCGTACGGCGTCTTCGGGTTCAGCAGCGGACCGATCGCGTGCGTCGAGCTGGTCGCCATCTGGATCGTGTAGCCGTCGGGCGCGCTCTTGGCGACGATGTCGCTGCCGAGTGCGCCGCCCGCGCCGGGACGGTTGTCGACGATCACCTGCTGCCGCAGGCGCTCCGACAGGTGTCGCGCCAGTTCGCGCGAGACGATGTCGGTGGCGCCTGCCGGCGGAAACGGCACGACGAGCCGAATCGGCTTGGTCGGGTACTGCGCGAGTGCCGCCACCGGCGCCAGCGCGAGCAGCAGTTTCAACGCCAGGCGCCTTGCCGCATCGGCCCGGCGTCGTTGGCGGTTCGTGCGCGCTGCGCAATCCGCGCCGCGCTCAGTCGACTTCATGGAATGCCTCCTCGCGCTTGGCCTTGATGGCGGGGAGCGCAACGATCACCAGCAGAGCGACTGCCATCAGCAGCAGCGTCAGCGACAGCGGGCGCGTGACGAACGTCATCGGATCGCCGCGCGACAGCAGCATCGCGCGCCGCAGGTTCTCCTCCATCATCGGTCCGAGGATGAAGCCGAGCAGCAGCGGCGCCGGTTCGCACTTGAGCTTGTAGAACACGTAGCCGACGACGCCGAAGGCGGCCGTCATGAACACGTCGAACGTGTTGTTGTTGATCGAGTACACGCCGATGCAGCAGAACACGAGGATCGCCGGATACAGCCAGCGATACGGCACCTTCAGAAGCTGCACCCACAGCCCGATCAGCGGCAGATTCAGGATCACCAGGATCAGGTTGCCGATCCACATCGACGCGATCAGCCCCCAGAACAGCGCCGGATTGCTCGACATCACCTGGGGACCGGGCTGGATGTTGTGGATCGTCATCGCTCCGATCATCAGCGCCATCACCGCGTTCGGCGGGATGCCGAGCGTCAGCATCGGGATGAACGAAGTCTGCGCGCCGGCGTTGTTGGCCGACTCCGGTCCGGCCACGCCCTGCACGGCGCCTTTGCCGAACTGCGAAGGGTCCTTCGCGATCTTCTTCTCGACCGTGTAGGCCGCGAACGCCGCCAGCAGCGCGCCGCCGCCGGGCAGCACGCCGAGGATCGATCCGAGCAGCGTGCCGCGCACGGCCGACGGTGCGGCCTTCCGGAACTCCTCGCCGCTCGGCCACAGCCGGCCTACGCGGTCGGTGAACACCTCGCGGTGCTCGCGTTTTTCGACGTTGGCGATGATCTCGGCGAAGCCGAACACGCCCATCGCGATCGCGACGAAGCCGATGCCGTCCGTGAGTTCCGGGACGTCGAACGAAAAGCGTGCCACGCCGGAATTGACGTCGGTGCCAACCAGCCCGAGCAGCAGTCCGAGCAGGATCATCGCAACCGCCTTGACGAGCGAACCCGAGGCCAGCACGACCGCGCCGATCAGGCCGAGCACCATCAGCGAGAAATACTCGGCCGGTCCGAACTTAAACGCGAACTCGACCATCGGGCTGGCCAGCGCGGCGACGATCACGGTTGCCACCGTGCCCGCGAAGAACGAACCGAGCGCGGCGACCGCCAGCGCCGCGCCGGCGCGGCCCTTGCGCGCCATCTGGTAGCCGTCGATGCAGGTTACGACCGAGGCGGATTCGCCCGGCAGGTTGACCAGGATCGCGGTCGTCGAGCCGCCGTACTGCGCGCCGTAGTAGATCCCGGCCAGCATGATCAGCGCCGAAGTCGGCGGCAGCGCGTACGTCGTCGGCAGCAGCATCGCCAGCGTGGCGATCGGCCCGATGCCCGGCAGCACGCCGATCAGCGTGCCGACCAGCACGCCGATGAACGCGTACAGCAGGTTGATCGGCGTCAGCGCCGTGGCGAACCCGAGCGCGAGGTTGCTGATCAGTTCCATCGTCGTCTCCGCCGCGGGTCAGTTCTGCAGGAACGCCGGCCAGACCGGGATCGTCAGCTTCAGCCCGTAGATGAAGACGAGGTAGACGATCGCGCCCATGACGACACTGACCGCGACCGCCTCCTTCCACCTGAACTCGTGGCTGCCGAGCATCGAGATGACCACCAGCGCGACCAGCGAAACGACCAGCCCCGCCGTGCGCAGCAGCACGCCGTAGACGACGATCGCACCGATGATCCACGCCAGCGGGCCGAAGTGGAAACGCTCGATCCGGCCGTCGCGGCCTTCGCGCGCCAGCCCGCCGATCGCGATGCCGAGTCCGAGCAGTGCCAGCAGTGCACCCAGGACGGTCGGAAAGTACGCCGGTCCCATGCGTTGCGCCGTCCCCATCTCGTAGTTCTGCGCGAACAGCGCAAAGAACAGTCCGAGCGCAAGAAACATCACGCCCGACCAGAAGTTTTTCGGGTTTCTGATTTTCACGTCGTCTCCTCAGGCGATGCCGGGTCGCGCGCCGGTGCGTACGCCCGGCTTCGTTGTGCAGCCTGCTCGATGCTCAATCCACCTTCGCGCCGGAAAACTTGACCACGCGCTCGTACTTGGCGAGCTCGGCGCCGACGAAGGCGGCGAACTCCGAAGGCGTCGTCGGCGCCGGCTCCGCACCCATGCGCGCGAGCCGCTCGCGCAGCTCGGCGGAAGCGAGCGCGCGGCGGAACTCCGCGTTGAGGCGATCGACGATCGCAGTCGGCGTGCCGGCCGGCGCGAAGAGGCCGAACCAGGTGCTGACGTCGAAGCCGGCGAGCGCCTTGCCCCCGGCCTCGGCCATCGTCGGCAGCTCCGGAAAGCTCGCCGAACGCGCGGCGGTCGTCACCGCGAAGGCGCGCAGCTTGCCGGCGCGGATCTGCGGCGCGGCCGAGGCCAGGTTGTCGAACATCAGCTCGGTCTGCCCTGCCAGCAGCCCCAGTTGCGCGGGCGCGGCGCCCGCGTACGGGATATGGACGATCGAGATGCGCGCCATCGACTTCAGCAGCTCGCCGGCCATGTGCCCGCCGCTGCCGTTGCCGCCGGACGCGTAGTTGAGCCGGCCCGGGTGCTTGCGCGCGTACTCGATCAGATCGCGCACCGAGTCGATCCCGTACCTGGCGGCGGTTTCCGGCGGCATCACCAGCACGTTGGGCACGTGCGCGATCAGCGTGATCGGCGCGAAGTCCTTCAGCGGGTCGTACGGCAGCTTCGCGAACAGCCACGGATTGATCGCGTGCGTGGCCACTGCGCCGATGCCGATCGTGTAGCCGTCGGGCGCAGATTTGGCGAGCAGGTCGACGCCGATGTTGCCGCCGGCGCCGGCGCGGTTTTCGACGACGACCGTGCCGAGCGAATCCTTGACGCGTTCGACGAGCGCGCGCGCGGCGGTGTCGAGCGGGCCACCGGGCGGATAGGGGACGATCAGTCGGATCGGCTTGGTGGGATAGGCGGGCGATTGCGCGCTCGCCGCCCACGGCGACAAGGCGCAAAAAAGCAGCGACGCGCACAGCGCGCGACGGACATTCACGGCAACGTCTCCTCTCGTTTCTTGTCGCGACCGCGTGGGGTCGCGAGCCGGGATTAAACCGGAAAACGCGCCCGCTTGCGCGCGCTGCGGACGTGCGGCACCGCGGCCGACGCCCAAGGCCGGCCGGCCGTAGAGGGAGCGCGCGCCGCTGCCGACACGGCTCGCAGGCACAATCGCGCCATGTCGACGCGTCTCGTCTTCCTGGTGCCGGGCTTCTTCGGCTTCACCTCGGTCGGCGCGGTGAGCTACTTCGAGAGCGTGGTGCAGGCGCTCGATCGCGCGCTGCGCCGGCGCGGGGTTGCGGGGCGCATCGTCCGCTGCCGCACGCAGCCGACCGCATCGATTCCGCGCCGCGCCGATGCGCTGCGTCGGCAGGTCATCCGCAGCGGCGGCCTGTCTGCGCGCGAACTGCACTTCGTCGGTCACTCAACCGGCGGGCTCGACGTGCGCCTGCTACTGAGTCCGGGCGCGAAGATCGCGGGCGACGACACGGTCGAGCGCATCGGCCGCGCCACACGCACGGCGATCGCGGTCGCCACGCCGCATCACGGCACGCCGCTCGCCAACGACTTCTTGACGATGCAGGGACAAACGCTGCTGCTGGTGGCCAGCGCGCTGGCCACCTCGGGGCAGGGGCGAGGCACGATCCTCGCGGCCGCCAAGGCGCTGTCGATGGTGGCGCGGCTGGATGACTGGCTGGGACGGCGGGAAGGCCCGCTCGACCGCATCGCCGATGGCTTGCTGCGCCGGATCCGCTTCGCTCGCCGCAATCCCGTGTGGCGCTATCTCGGCGAGATCGAGCGCGATCAGGGGGCGGTGCTGCAACTGACGCCCGAGGGCATGGATCTGTTCGATGCCGTCGCCGTCGATCGCGCCGGCATCGACTACGGCTGCATCGTCGCCGGTGTGCCGACGCCGCGCGAGCGGCTTGTGTCGAAGGCGCTGCTCGATCCCGAATACGTAGCGCTGCGCGGGCTGTTTCGGCTGCTGCACGCGCTCGCCGCGCGGCCGCACCCGCGCTATCCGTACCCGCAACCGGACGCGGCGACGCGGCGCGCGCTCGAACGCGCGCTCGGTTTCAAGGTGACGCCAGCGACCAACGACGGCATCGTGCCCACGCTGTCGCAGTTGCACGGTCGCGTGCTGCACGTCGCGCGCGCCGACCACCTCGATGTGGTCGGGCACTACACGCTGGCCGGCGGCAGGACCGCCGACTGGCTGCCGTCGGGTGCGGGATTCACGCCGGCGGCGTTCGCAGCTACGTGGGACGCCGCGGCCGCCGCGATCGCGCAGAACGGCTCCTGAGCGCGCGCGCCGCACATCGGCGCGGTCGCGTTCACGCCGTCGGCAGGCGGCGGAAGCCCGGTGCGACGAGCGCTTCTTCTTCGCGCGTCGCCGGGCGCGTGTCGATGCGATCGACGCGCGCGGCCGGTGGCCCGCGGCGCGCCCACGCCAGCAGCGACTCGCACGCCGCCGGGGTGCCGCGCGCGACCGCTTCGAGCGAACCGTCGCTGCGGTTGCGCACCCAGCCGTCGACGCGGAAACGCCGCGCGACGTCGCACAGGCCGTCGCGGAATCCGACGCCCTGCACGACGCCTTCGATACGGAGGTGGATCGTTTGCTGCGCCATCCCGTCGCGTTCGGTTCCGCTCGACGCACCGGCGCACAGCATAGCGAAGCCGCAAAAAACGAGGCCGCCACGCGGGCGGCCGTCGCCCGTTGTGCGCCCAGCATGGGCGCGATCTTGGAGGTGAAAGTCCTCCCGTGAGTTGGCCACAGCGAACGAAGCGAAGCGCAACTGCACGAGGGCGACCGAGTGTGGGGAGGAAGCGTGGAGCGAAACCG
>JBBIJJ010000165.1:0-7929 GCA_037446035.1 Burkholderiales bacterium | reverse complement strand
TCTAGGGTCAATCGTTTGTTTCGCGGCGCTTGCACTCCGCGCGCCGCTGCAGGCCGCGCCGTCCGGTTCTCAAACCCGACGCGTACGGTCAGCGCGTCAGCCGTTGACGCGCCAGATAGCTGGTGGCGTCGACCGCCAGCACCAGCAGCAGCATCGCGATCAGCACGGTCGCAACCTGCTGCATCTGAAACCAGCTCAGATGCACGTACAGCATCTGGCCGAGGCCGCCGGCGCCGACGACGCCCAGCACCGCGGCGGCGCGGATGTTGTTCTCCCAGCGGTAGAGCGTGTACGAGATGAACTGCGGTGCGGCTTGGGGCGCGGTCGCATACAGGAATGCCTGAACGGGCGTTGCGCCGTTGGTGCGCAGCGCATCCGCCGGCGCCGCCGGCAGATTCTCGAGCGTGTCGGCAAACAGCCGCCCGAGCACGCCGGCCGTGTGGACGGCCAGCGCCAGCGTTCCGGGGAATGGACCGAGGCCGGCGGCGATCACCAGCAGTGCAGCCCACACCAGCTCGGGGATCGAGCGCAGTATGTTCAGCGCCAGGCGCGCCGCGCGCCGCAGATGCGGGCGTTGCGTGCGCGAGGCCGGCAGCGCGAGCAGCAGGCCCAGCACGGCGGCGATCAGCGAGCCGAGCGCAGACATCGCGAGCGTTTCCGCGGCACCGCGGGCGATGCGCTCGAGGAACGCAGGCGACAGGTCGGGCGGGGCGAAGCCGCCGGCGAACTCCGCGATCTTCGCGTAACCGTCGGCGGTGAACAGCGCACCGAGCTGCAGATCGAGCGTGGCGAAGCTGGCGATGACGAGCGCCGCGACCAGCGCGAGCACGACGAGTGTGTCGAGCCCGAGCACGGTCCGGGGCGCCGCTGCGTCGGTGCGCAGTCGCATCAGCGCATCCTTTGCCGCAGCCACGCCGACAGAGCGTCGGCGAGCGCGACCAGCCCGATGAAGATCAGCAGGATCGTCGCTACTTCGCCGCCGGCGAGCATCTTCATCGACGTGTCCAGTTGCTGGCCGAGCCCACCCGCGCCGACCATGCCCATGATCACCGAGCCGCGGATCGCGCATTCCCATCGGTACACGGTGTAGCTCACCAGCTCGGTCGAGCAGCCCGGCAGCGCGCCGTAGAAGAACGCCTGCAGCCGCCCGGCGCCGTTGCGCAGCAGGGTTTCGGCCGCGCTGCCTTCGGACGACTCGATGATCTCGGCGTAGACCTTCGCCAGCATGCCGCCGTAGGACAGCGCGATCGCCAGCACGCCGGCGGTCGGGCCGAGCCCGACCACGCGTACGAACAGCAGCGCGAAGACCAGCTCGGGCACGCTGCGCAGTACGACCAGCAGCGCGCGTATGCCATGCCGCGCGAGCGCCGGCGCCGGCCGCATGCGGGTGCGGCCGATGCGCGAAATCGACAGGCGGCTGGTGGCGAGCAGTGTCAGCGGCACCGCGATCACGAGCGCGAGCGCCAGCCCGACCGTCGCGATCGCCAGCGTGACCCACGCCGCCTTCAGCATCTCGAGCAGGAAGGCCGGCTGCAGTGCCGGCGGCAGAAAGTCGGACAGGAACCGCAGCGTGGCCCGCAGGCTTTCGGCGTCGGCCAGTTGCCAGGGCTTGAACTCGGTGGCGACCAGCAACGGCCACAGCAGCACGACCGCCAGCAGCGTCCATGTCAGACGCCCCCGCCAGGCCGGATCGCGGTGGCTTGCGGTGCTCATGCGTTTATCGGCAACGGGCGCCGTCCGCAAGCACCGCGGTATCCGTGTCGGGCGGCGCGATTTCCGGCGGTGCGTCTTCCGCTCCGGCGTACAACGCGGCCAGCATGTCGGTGGTCACTTCGGCGCGCGGCAGGTCGAAGCGCTTGAAGCCGTCGCGCAGGCCGATCACACGAGGGAACTGCGCGTGCGCCAGCTCGACCTGATGCAGGCTGCAGATCAGGGTCGCACCGCGCCGCGAGGCCTCGTTCTGCAGCGCGTTGAGCGTCTGCTGCGCCAGGCGGGGGTCGAGCGCCGACAGCGGCTCGTCAACCAGCAGCACGTCGACGTCGGCCACCAGCAGGCGTGCCAGCGACACGCGCTGTCGCTCGCCGCCGGACAACCGGTCGACGCGCGAGTACAGCTTGTCCTGCAGATCGAAGGGGGCGAGCGCGGCTGCAGCCAGCGGCGCCTGCTTCGGGTAGATCAACGACGCCAGCGCCTGCCATAGCGTCCAGCGCGGCAGCTTGCCGGCCAGCACGGCGGTCACCACGCGCTGGCGCGGCGGCAACGGCGGCGTCTGCGGAGCGAGAAACAGGCGTCGGCGCAACGCGTGTCGCTCGGCGCTCGCGAGCGCCCAGGGCTCGCGGCCGAACAACTCCAGCAAGCCCCCGTCGGGCTGGCGGGCGAGCGCCAGCGCCGCGAGCAGTGTGGTCTTGCCGGCGCCCGACGGGCCGATCACCGCGATCTGCTCGCCGCGAACCACGTCGAGGTCGAACTGCTTGATGACACAGGGCGTGTTCGGCTTGGAGCCGGGATGGCGCACGCACAGTTCGCGCACACGGTAGATCGGATCGGCCATCGGGTACGGGTCTCGCCAGCGCCGGCAAGCCGGCATCGCCCGCAGGGCGCGTGCCGCGGCGATTACTTCAGCAGACCGGCCGCTCGTGCGGCCGCTTCGATCGACGCGTAGTTCTCGGCCTGGGTCGGCACGAAACGCGTCGCGCGCTGCAGTTCGAGGATTTCCTTACCCTCGGGCGTGGCCATCGACAGGTCGAGGAAGGCCCGGGTGATGCCGTCGCGCAGCTTCGGATCCAGATCGGCGCGCACGGTCCAGTTGTAGTCGTAATACGGCGGCGTTGTGTAGAAGACCTTCACCTTCGTCGTGTCGACCTTCTTCTCGGCGACGAACTTCTCCCAGACGGCGATGTTCACGGCCCCGGCCTGCACCTTGCCGCCGGCCACCGAGGCGATCGTGGCGTCATGCGCGCCAGAGTACGCGACCTGGCGGAAATCCCTGTCCGGGTCGATTTTCGCCTGCAGCAGAAAGTGGCGCGGCATCAGGTGCCCGGAGGTCGACGACGGAGAACCGAACGTGAACGTCTTGCCTTTGAGGTCGGCCAGCGCGTTGATGCCCGAGTCAGCGCGGGTGATGAAGACCGAGCGGAACTTTTCATCTTCCTCGCGCTGCACGAGCGGGATGACACCGTTGTTCGAGCGGATGCGCGCCTGCACGAACGTGAAGCCGCCGTACCACACCAGGTCGACCTTCTTGCCGACCAGCGCTTCGACGGCGGCGGCGTAGTCGGTGACGGGAACGAACTGGACTTTCAGGTTCAAACGCCGCTCCAGATAGGCGCCCAGCGGCTTGAACTTGCGCAGCAGTTCGGTGGGGGATTCGTCCGGGATGGCCGAAACTCTCAGCGTGGTCTGCGCGCTCGCCAGGCCGGCGATCGCGGCAAACGTCACGGTTAACAGCGCCTTGAGCGTACGAGAGGGGGAAAAGCAGATCATCGGTTCCTCCGAGGTGAGTGATCGAGATCGGCGCCGCAGGCGCCGATCGACATTGTCGCAGAGCGAACTTGCCACCTTACAGAGTGACCTTGCCAACGGGCGGGGCGTTCGATCGAATCGGTGCCGGCCCATCGCCTGCGAAGCGGCGCGTCTATCCGCTGCGCGGCTCGCGGGCGCCGTTGCCCGGCGCTGGCTGCGTCCGCCCAGCGTCCGGCCGGGCGAGCGAAGGCGGGGTCTTCGGGCTTCGCCTGCGGACCGCAGCCGCCTTGACACCGCCGCTGCGCGCCCCGGACTCGGTTCGGGTCGGCGACTGCGCAGCGGGATTTTCGCGACCGCTCACGGGCCGAGGATCGGTCGCCCGCGCGCCTCGCGTGCCAGCCACAGGCGCCGCCACCAGCGGCGCAGCCGCGCCGGACGGTCGGACAGGATCCGCTGCGTCCAGAACACGGCGATCAGCACGAGCGCGAGCACGCCCATCGCGCTCATCGTCAGCCAGAAGCCGTCGTGCCGCTGCAGCAGCGGCATCGTCTCGAAGTTCATGCCGAAGATGCCGGTGATCAGCGTCAGCGGCGCGAACACGGCCGCGATGACCGCCAGCAGCCGGACGACCTGATTGGTCCGGTGCGCGGTGGCGGCGAAGTGAAGCTGAACGGCGGTCTCGATCGAGTTTTCCAGCCGCTCGGCGTGCGTACGCACGCGCCGTACGTGATCGATCACGTCGGCGATGCGCACCAGATAGGCGTCGCTGTGCTGCGGCTGCGGCGTCGACTCGAGATAGCCGTCGCGCATCTCCTGCAGCGCGTCGTGCTGCTCTTCGCACAGATGTTCGAGCTTGCGGATCTCGATGCGGGCGTCGAGCAGCGCCGTCCAATCCGAAAACGGCCGGCGCGGATCGAGCAGCTCGCGCTGCCAGCGGTCGAGTTTGTCGGTCAGCGGCTGCCGCAGATCGAGGTAGCGGTCGACCATGGCGTTGAGCAGCCGCAGCATCAATTCTTCGGGCCGCTGCGGCAGCCGTGCCAGGTGCGACTCGCCGTTGAACGGCGCGCCCGCTCTCGGCGCCGCACGCGCGCGGAACTCCAGCAGGCGGGTCCGCACCTGCTCGATCGTTTGCGAACCCGCATCGCGCACCGTCACGAGCAGGCGTTCGAAGACGAAAAAGGTCACCGGGCGCGTGACGATCTCCTGCAGCCGGCGCTGGCGGCCGCGGGCGGCGCGCGGCGGTTCGAGTTCGGCGAGCGGCTGCGACTCGCCGAGCGCGAGCTTGCGGAACACCAGCAGGTCGTAGTCGCTGGTCGAGTCGAAGAACGACGGATGCTGCGGGTTGGCGGCGTCCTGCAGGTGCAGATCGAACACCCGGACGCCGCCGGAAAGGCGCGCCATCGTCTCCCGCACCGACTCCGGGTCGGCGGCAAGCTCGTCGCGGGTGAGGTCGAGCCAGACGAAGCCGGCGTCGCATGGCGCCTCCGGCACGGCCGGCATCCGCAGCGCTTGGTCGGGTAGGACGTGGAGCGCCTCCATCGATGGGTCAGAAGGTGTGAATCTTCCCGATGCGCGGCCCGCTCACGACGAAAGCTGCACGCGTCCTCAACTGCCTTGTCGCAACGCGCGGGCCATCTGCAGCGCAAAATAGGTGAGCACGCCGTCGGCGCCGGCGCGTTTGAACGCCAGCAGCGACTCGGCCACCACCTTGCCTTCGTCGAGCCAGCCGTTGGCGGCGGCGGCTTTCAGCATCGCGTACTCGCCGCTGACCTGGTAAGCGAAAGTCGGCACCTTGAACGTGTCCTTCACGCGGCGCACGATGTCCAGATAAGGCATGCCGGGCTTGACCATCACCATGTCGGCACCCTCGGCGAGATCGAGGCCGACCTCCCACAGCGCCTCGTCGGTGTTGGCCGGGTCCATCTGGTAGACGGCCTTGCTGCCCTTGCCGAGATTCGCCTGCGAGCCGACCGCCTCGCGGAAAGGACCGTAGAACGCGCTCGCGTACTTGGCGCTGTAAGCCATGATCCGCGTGTGGATGTGGCCGGCGCTTTCGAGCGCGGCGCGGATCGCGCCGATGCGGCCGTCCATCATGTCGCTCGGGGCGACGATGTCGACACCCGCCTGCGCCTGCATCAGTGCCTGCCGCTTCAGCACCTCGACCGTTTCGTCGTTCAGCACGTAGCCGGTCTCGTCGATCAGCCCGTCCTGGCCGTGGGTTGTGTACGGATCGAGCGCGACGTCGGTCAGCAGACCCAACGCGGGGAAACGCGCCTTGAGCTCGCGCACCGCGCGCGGCACGAGCCCCTCGGGATTGGTCGCTTCGCGACCGTCCGCGGTCTTGCGCGACTGCTCGATGACCGGAAACAGCGCCATCACCGGAATGCCCAACTGCACGCACTCTTCCGCGACCGGCAGCAGCAGATCGAGCGACAGCCGCTCGACGCCGGGCATCGATGCGACCGCCTCGCGCCGGCCCTTGCCGTCGAGCACGAACACCGGGTAGATCAGGTCGTCGACGCTCAGCCGATGCTCGCGCATCAGCCGGCGCGAAAAATCGTCGCGCCGCATGCGGCGCATACGTACGGACGGGAAGCTGCCAAGGATCTGCATACGGGAAATTCCCAGTCGGCGCGGCCGGCTGCCTTCGATAGATTTTCCCTCAGGCGATGGTGACGCCATCGTCTCCCGCTTCTCCTCCCTGAGCGGGTGCCTTTGAGACAAGGCTTTCCGCCCCGGCATCGTCGGGGCTTCTTTTTGGACGTCCCATGATACGCGCCGCGGTCGCGCATCAGCGCGCGAGCATCTCGTCGAGCGCAGCGTGCAGTTCTTCGATGCCTGCGCGCTTCAACGCGGAAAAAAACTGCACCGACACGGGCATCGGCAGATCGGCGGCGTGCTGCGCGACGCGCGCCAGCGCCGCACAGCGCTGCGCGCTGCGCAACTGATCGGCCTTGTTCAGCAGCACGTGCACACGCAGTGAATGCGCGTCCGCGCGGGCGGCGAGCCAGCCGAGCAGCGCCTCGTCCGCGGGTTTGAGTGGATGGCGCGCGTCCATCACGAGCACCACGCCGCGCAGCATCCGGCGCGTGAGCAGATAGCCGCCGACCAGCCGGTCCCAGCGCGCGCGCGTATCCGCGTCCACTTTCGCGAAGCCGTAGCCGGGCAGATCGACGAGATAGCCGCGGATCGACTCGCGCCCGCCGCCGCCGTGCGCGATCAGCGCGAAGAAGTTCAGCAGTTGCGTGCGACCCGGCGTCTTGGCGGCAAAGGCGAGCCGGCGCCGCCGCGTCAGCGCGTTGATCGTGCTGGATTTTCCCGAGTTGGAGCGGCCGACGAACGCAACCTCGGGCACCATCGCCAAGGGCGCGGCGTTCAGTTCTGCGAGGTCAGCGACGGACGTCGCGAAGCGCGCGGAGTCGAAGCGGTGAATGGTCAAGGTCGGGCGGGGCGGCGATACGCGTCGCCGTGCGGCGGATCCGGCGGGCGAGTTGGGTAGAATACGCGCCCGGCGGAGGTCGGCCCGCGCGCGCGCGGAATGCCTCGCACGGATCGCCAAGCGCAGCGCGGGGGTTGCGGCGGCGGTTCCGAATTCCAACAAGACGACGAAGGCGTTTCGATGATTTCGACGACGGGTCGCCGCTTCGTGGTGATGGCGGTGTTGGTGCTGGCGCTGGCGGCGGAAGGGTACGCGCAGGACAAGACGGTCGCGAAACCGGATCCGGCGAAGGGGCAGCAGATCATGAGCCAGGTGTGCGCCGCCTGCCACGGCGCCGACGGCAATTCGACGATCGGTGCCAATCCGAAGCTCGCCGGTCAGCACGCCGACTACCTGATCAAGCAGCTCGTCGACTACACGGCGAAGCCGGGCGCGCAAAAGCCGGCCCGCGAAAGCAGCGTGATGGCCGGCTTCGCGGCCACGCTGTCGGACGCGGACCGGCGCAACGTGGCGGCGTTTCTTGCCGCGCAGAAGCCGCAGCCCGGCATGGCGCGCAACCGCGATACGCTCGCGCAGGGCCAGCAGATCTACCGCGCCGGCATCGCCGAGAAGGCCGTGCCCGCCTGCGCCGGCTGCCACAGCCCGAACGGCGCCGGCATCCCTGCCCAGTATCCGCGACTCGCGGGCCAGCACGCCGAGTACACGGAGACGCAACTGAAAGCCTTCCGCGACGGTGTCCGCCGCAACAACGCGCCGATGACGCAGATCGCCGCGCGGCTGTCGGACGCCGAGATCAAGGCGGTCGCCGACTACATCGCCGGGCTGCGCTAGCCGGGCGCCCCGCGCTCATAAGGCGTGAGTCTTTCTGCTGGGCGGCCCGCTGGCTTCGTTGCGCGGTGTCGGCTCCGGCCGCCCGCCTGCGTTCAAGGGCGAGCGACTTATCGGGGCTTGCCGATCTACCCGATGTGTCTCGGTCCCGCGGCTGCGTGCGCCTAGCCAGCGGCCCGCGCGCGCGACGAAATCATCAC
>JBBIJJ010000164.1:0-7977 GCA_037446035.1 Burkholderiales bacterium | reverse complement strand
TTGAACGCGCCGCGCGCGGCGTCGAACGCAAAGCCGCCGCGGCCGGTGCCGTCGAAGTACGTCGGCCGGGCCGACGCACCGACGTCGCCGCGCACGCCTTCGTCGACGCGCGACTTGCCGCTCAAGTCGAGCTTGGGCGCGAACTGCCCGCTCTCGAAGCCGACGGCGTTCAGCACCTTGAGCGGAATGCGCGCCACTTCGCGCCATTGGCCACGCTCGGGCAGATACACGGCGAACGTCGTCTCGCCGGCGGCGAGCCGGACGAAGCGCAGATCGAAGGCGAGCGCGCCCGGCCGCGGCTGGCGCGCGATCGCCGTCACGTCCACCGTCCCGGCAAAGAAGCGCAGCTCGGCGGCGCGCGCCGCCAGCGCCAGACCCAGTTGCAGCGTGACGGTCGCGTCCGCCGCGACCCAGCGGTCGGCGAAATCCGCCGTCACCTGCGCCTGCGCCGGCAGCGCGAAAGCGAGGGCGACGGCAAGCGGCAGCGTCTTCGGCGTCAAGGGCATGATTTCAGCTCCAGTTCACCGCGGGTCAAACGCGCTGCGCGGGCTAATCCGGACGCGGTGGGCCGTCTACTGGATCGGAAACGCGTAGACCTTGCGCTGCCACCTGTCGCGTGCGCCGCTGCGCTTGTCCAGCACCCACCCTGCGTCGTCGCGCGCGCGATCGGCGTCGAACTGCACCTTGGTCATGCCTTGCGCTTTGGTCGGGCCATGCTGGCCCCCTCCCACCGGCAGACAGCGGTCTTCGGCACCGACGTGGTCCTGTTGCCACTTCCAGCCGAGCGCGACCGGGCCGGCCGCGATGCCGTCGCAGTCGACCAGCTTCGGCACGCCGTCGAGTTTGTCGCAGCGAATGCCTTTGCCGTCGTAGACCTTGTCGCCGTCCCAGCCGCTCGGGCAGCGCACGCCGTTGGCGGCATTGCCGAGGTACGGGGGGATCTTGCCTTCCGGAAACGCGTACTCAACGACCGCGGCGACGAACTTGTCCGGGCCGCTCGCGTTGTTGACACGCTTGAATTCCGACACCGGCGGATAGCCGGGCAGCGGCGGCGACATCACCGACGCCACCTTTTTTCCAGTCACGACCGCCAGACACTTGTCGCCGGTCGGATCGTTGGGCTCCATCACGATGTTGCCGGACACGGTGATGCCCTGGTTGCTGAAGGCGAGCGCCGAGCAGATCGACGCCAGTTCGTACGTCTTTTTGCGGCTGCAGACGAGCTTCTTGTTGCTGTTGGTGACCGTGGCCGTGTAGCCGCCCGGGCACTTGACTCCTTGCTGCGGGCCGGCGAATGCCGGTGTCGCCACGAACCAGGTGGCGGCGATGGTGACAGAGAGCAGAGATGAAACGCTGCGCATGATGTCCGCGTGAAAGTTGTGCGTCGGGGCGGGCGGCCGCTGCGACGACGCGGAGCGCAACGACCGGGCACCAGTGTGCGCAGCCGTCGGTCGCCGCGGCACCCCAGGAAAAGAGGGAACGCAAGGGCGAACGTCAGGCGGCAGGTGCCGCCCGGAGCGCGCGCCGGCGCCCCGGCGCGGCGCCCCCACCCGCGCCGGCCGCGCGCGCCGCGCTCATCGGCACCGCCAACGACCGCCCGGCGCGCGCTCGCACAGATCGGGCGCGCCGCGCGCCTGCCACAGCGCGGCGAAGCCGAGGTCGGCCATCGCTTCGCTGAACTGCGGGTCGCTTCGCACCCGCGCCAGTTCGGGCCACCACAGGCCCTGCATCCAGGTGGCGGGCGGCAGCTTGGCGTGGTGTCTGACCGCCGCCAGACTGCGACCATAGTCGCCCAGCAGCGCGTACTCGATGAAGTAGCTGACGAAGTGCTGGCGCGTGGCGGCGTCGTGTCCGTCCAGCAGCGCGATGGCGGCGTCGCGCTGCCCCGGGTCGGCTACGCCGCGCACCCACTGCGGCACCCAGTCGGCCGACCACTTGCCGCCCCAGGCGACCCAGTCGGCATAGGTGCGCTCCAGCAGCGCCCAGTCGCGCCGCCGCCAGGCATCCATCATTTCCACCCGGCCCATGCCTTCGTGGCCGAGCTGGCGCGCGATCGCAGTCCACTCGCGCATCTCGGCGTCGCGCCGCTGCATGCCGGCCACGTGCGCGAGCACTTCGAACCCGTCGGCGTCCAGCGCGTCGATGCTGGCGGCGGCGCGCGCCAGCGCCTCGGCGCGCGCCAGATAGCCCGCATGCAGATGCAGCCGCGCGGCGGTGCGCACCAGCCGCGCGTCGCTGCCGGCGCCCGCCAGCATCGCGTCGAGGCGGTCGAAGCCCGCCGCCCATTGGCTGCGCTCAATCTCGTCGACCAGCAGCAGCCATTGGCCGCGCAGGTCGTTCGGGTCGCGCGCAAGGATGCGGCGCGCCAGCGCCAGCCCTTCGGCGACGTTCCCGGCGCGCGCCGCGTTCATGGCCGCCACGTCGCGCGCCTCGTCCAGGTTGCCGAGCAGCCAGCCGCGCAGACCGTGGCGCAGCAGCAGCGCCGGTTCGTATTCGGGTTCGGCCGCGACGATTTCGTCGAGCAGCCGTACCGCGGCGCGACGGGCGTCGATCGACGGCTGCCGGGCGAGCAGCCGCGCTTTCAGGTATTTGGCATACAGCGCGGCCGCGACGGCGCGCTCGCCGGTGCTCGGCGCCGTGGTGCCGAGCGTGCGCGCGGCGGCTTCGGCGACGCGCCGCGGAACCGCTTGCAGCTCGCCGCTGGCAACTTCCTCGTCGAGCTGCCAGAGCGGCGCGCCGGTGCGCGCGTCCACCAGCGCCAGCCGCAGGCGCACGCGATCGCCGGGCTGCCCGACCACGCTGCCGGCGAGCACGTGCCGCACCGCGAGCAGGCGCGCCAGGGCGCGGTCGTCGAGCGCAGCGGCGACGGCGGCCGCGGTCGACCGGCACGTGACCACGCGCAGCGCGGGCAGCCGCGCCAATGCCTCGCCGACGGACGTGCACATGGCATGGGCCAACGCCGCGTCCCCCTCCGCGGCCTGCGGCGGCGCCAGCGGCCGGATCGCCACACCGGGCGGCGGCTCGGGCGGGCGTTTCAAAGCGGCATCGAGCGTGGCGGCCAACGCGCCTGCCTCGTCGTGCGTGCTCGACGGCGGCGCGGTCCACGCGCGGTAGAGCATCACCACCGCGCCGCCCAAGGCCAGGAGCGCCGCCAACACTGCCGGCACGATCCATCGCACGGGGGCGTTGACCGAATCCACCATGACCTGCGATCTCGGCGTCGGATCAACCCGGCGGCGGGCGCAGCAGCCCGAGCTGCAGCGCCTCGAACACGGCTTCACCGCGCGAATTGACTTCGAGTTTGCGGTAGATCTGCTTCACGTACGACGGCACCGTGTTGGGCGACATCTGCAGCGCGTCGGCGATGCGCGCGTACGACAGGCCCTTGGCGATCAGTTGCAGCACGTCGGTTTCGCGCGGCGTCAGGCGCGGCGCGGCCGGCGGCGGCGGCGCGACCCGGAAGCGCTTCAGCAGATGGCGCGCGATCGCGGCGCTGATCGGCGATTCGCCCGCGATCAGTTTCAGGATCGACGCGCCGATGGCATCGGCGTCGGCGTCCTTCAGCAGGTAGCCGGTGGCGCCGGCCTCGATGGCGGCGAGCACGTGCGCCTCGTCGCCGAAGACGCTGATGACCATCGCGTCGGCGCCGGGGGCGCGGCTGCGCAGCGCGCGGATCACGTCGATGCCGCTGCCGTCCGGAAGCTCGAGATCGACCAGTGCCACGCGCAGCGCGAACCCGGGCTGCGCCAGCAGCGCGAGCGCCGCGGCGCGGTCGCCGACGGCGCCGGCCAGCGCCAGACCCGCGGTCGCGGCGACGATGTTGGTGAGTCGCTCGCGCGTGGCGTGGTCGTCTTCGACGATCAAGACTGGATGCATGGTGCGAGTGTGACAAGGGCGCCTCGTGTTGCGCAACTGCGCGTCATTTGGCCGCGCGCGTCGGCAGGCATTCGAGCCGCAGCAGCCGCACGCGCTGCCCGTAGTCGCCTTGCAGCGGATCGGACTGCGCGCGCGCCAGCTCGCGGCTGGCCGCGCCGGCCAGCTCGATGCGGACGTCGTGCGCGCCGTCGTTGCGCACCGAGCCGAGCCAGTCGAGTTCCTGCCGCGTCACGTCGCCCACGCTTAGCACGGCCACGGTCGTCAGCGGCGCGCGCCGCGCCGCGCCGTCGCCGAAGTGCCTGATCGTGACCCGGCACTCCTGCGCCGCCAGCGCCAGTGCGGGCGCGGCCGCGAGCAGCAGCGCCGCGATACAGCGTCTCGCCGGTCCAGCGGTTCGCAATGCGGCCTCCGTGCGCAATCGACGGCGCACCGATGCGCCGTACCGGCATGTTGACCGCCGGCCGCACGGCTGCGCACCCCAGGAAATGAGGGGGCCCGGTGGGTTTCGCCGAGCGCCGAAACCGAGCTGCGCGCGGCCTGGCAATGGCGCGTCGCGCTGGCCGCCACGCTGCCGCAGGTGCTGGCCACCGCGGCGGCGATGCTGGCGCTGGTGATGGGCGCGATCGCCTACTACCGGCGCAGCGACCGCGCGTATGTGGCGCTCGCCGCGGCCGCCGGCGCGTACGCGCTGCACGGATTCAGCCGCCTCGTGGTCGAGCCGCCGTGGTCGGACGCCGCCTGGGACGCGTGGCTTGCGTTGACCGCCTGGTCGGCGGTGGGCGCGGTCTTGTGGCTTCTGGCGCGGCTGCGTCTGCGTCGTTGGCGCGCTCGGCCGCAGGCCACGCTACTGTCCTTCGCGCGCCGCCTCGCATCCGACCGCTTCTCGTCGCAACGCGACCGTCGGGGGTTTTGAGATTGGGTTCTAGGAACAGCGCCAGCCGCCGTTGGACTGCAGTTCGCAACGGTCCTGGGCGCCGCGCTCGCGCCACAGCGCCGCCAGCGCGAGGTTCTCCATCGCCTGCCCAAAGTCCGCGTGTCCGCGTAACGCCGACAGCTCGGGCCACCACAGGTACTCGAGCCAGCCGGCCGGCCGCAGGCGCGAGCGCTCAACGATCGCGGCTACCCCGCGCTCGACATCGCCCATCAGCCCGAACTCGAGGAAGAACCCGGCCATCGACGCGCGCGTGCGCACGTCCTGCGCCGCCAGCGCATCGAGCGCGGCAGCGCGCCGCGACGGATCGGCGACCGCGCGCGCCACCGCCGCCGGCCAGTCGCCCGCGTGGCCCGACGCCGCCTGCCAGCCGACGAACGCCGGCTCGAATGCCGCCCAGTCTTTGCGCCGCAGCGCGCTGAACGCGTCGTACAGGGCCGCCCGCTTGACGCCGCGCTCGGCGGCGATGCCAGCGAACTCCGACATCCGCGCATCCTCGCCGGCCAGCCCGAAGGCCTGCGCCAGCGCCATGTAGTTCTCGGCGCTCAGCGGATCCAGACGCGCCGCCTCCAGCGCGAGCTCCTGGCCACGCTTCAGGTAGCCCGCGTACAGGTGCAGGCGGGCATTGATGCGCAGGCCGCCGGCGCGCCGGTTACCGCGGGTCAGCGCGTCGGCATGGGCGAAGCCCTCGCTCCAGCGCCGGTTCTGGAACGCGAAATTCAACAGCAGCGTGTGCGCGCGCCAGTCGGTCGGATCGGCCGCCAGCAGGCGGCGGCCGAGGCTGTCGATCTCGCGCAGCATCGCCGCCTGCCGCGCCTGGCCATCGTCGCCAGGCGCGGTCGCGCCCGGCGGTGGACCGGCGCTCAGCAGCTGGCTGGTCAATGCGAGCCGCATGTATAGCGCCGGCACGTAGTCGGGCGCGATTGCCAGGACCTCGTCGACCAGCCGCAGCGCCTCGCGCATCTCATCGACGTTGCGGCGCGCGGTCAGCTGCACGGCGCGCAGGTACTTGCCGTAGGCCTTCGGATCGATGCGCTGCTCGTCGGTGGCCAGCGGACGCCCGGCACTGGCGGCGATGCGCGTCGTCACCTGAGCGAGCAGCTCCTGCAGCCGCGCATCGTCGACCTCCTCGTCGATCTGCCACTGGGCCTTCTCGTCGCGCAGGCGCGCCATCGCCACCTGCGTGCGGAAGCGACCGTCCGGCAGGCGGGCGATCGATCCCTGCACTGCGTAGTCGACGCCGAGCAGGTGCGCGAGCTGCGGGCCGCGCACACCGGCCTCGGCCGCCACCCGCGCCGAGGCGCACGACGGCAGCCGCAGCGAGCCTTGCCGCAACAGTTGCTCGACCAGCGCATCGCACAGCGCACTGCTGAGGTGGGCCAACTCGCGGTCGTCCGCCGGCGTGGCAAGCGCGAACACCGCCACGCCCGGCGCGTCGTAGCTGCGCGGGCGGTCGAGCGCGTGGTCGAGCTTCCTCGCCAGCTCGCGCGCGCACACTTCGCCCGGCGACAGCGGCGGCTGCGACAACTGCACGATCACCGCTGCGGCGAGCGCCACTGCGGCGAACACGCCGAACACCAACCATCGGCCCAGCTGCGTCCGGGTCATCGTGGGGCTCCGTGCCGCCGGCATCGATCGATGCGGCACAGCTTATCTAAGCCGTCGCCCGGTGGCGCAGGCGGCGATCCCCTCATTTCCTGGGGTACGCGTCGACGCCGGCCGGCTGAACACTGCGCGCCATCCGGACCCGCCGACCGGCCACCGAAGGAGCCCGCGTTCCATGCGTCCGCCCGATGCCCTGCGCAAGCCCTCCATCGCGAGCGCGCGGATGACCGCGCTCGCCACGGTCCAGGCCGCCGACGAGTGCCGCGCCACGATCAGGCACCTGGACGACAGCGCCGCCAGGCGGCCGCTGCTGACGACGGTGGCCGTGCTCAGCGTCGGCGACGTCACGCGCCAGCAGATCGACTGGCTCGATGCCCTGCGCAACGACGGTCCGCATGATGTTCACCCCACGCTGGCAGGCGCACCGAACCGGCAGCTCAAGCGCGGCCAGGCCGACCCGACGCAGGGCAGCTACGGCACCCGCGCGAGGCTGCTGCGGCTGGAGTGCCTGCCATCGCGCTCGGCGACGGCCGGACCGTCGCGGGCCCACCGTGAGGCGAGCGCGGCGATCGCCGCCGAGGGCGCGTCCGCCGTCGCCCGGGCGTCGGTGGCCCACCCGATCAACGCCCCGGCGCAGCGCCCGCGCGCCGGCGCCCATCACCCCCGCTGAGGAGGAATGCACCATGAGTGAGAAGGTGTGAAGATTTCGTCGCGAGCGGTCCGCCGGCTAGGCGCACGCAGCCGCAGGGCCGAGACATATCAAGCGGATAGGCCAGGCCCGAGCACCGCGCAACGACGCCAGCGCGCTGCGCAGTAGAAAGATTCACACCTTCTGAGAGGAACTTCGCCGCCCGTCATGCGCTGCTCGCGCTCGCCGCGGCTGCCGCGGCGCCCGTATGGGCCGCCAACGAGTGCACCGTGCAGTACGGCTTCTTCACCGGCTCCGGCCCGACGCGGCAGGACCAGACCCAGACCGTCAGTCTGAATGCCGGCCAGATGCTGAGCCTGAACCGCGGCAACATGAACTTCGTGCGCAACACCGGCAGCAACAAGGTCGACGTCACGCTCACCGGTGCGATCAGCAACAAGTTCACGCTGGACAAGGACCAGCGCAATCCGAGCATCGGCTTCTACCTAAGCCGGACGAGCCGGAACCAAACAGGAAAGTAGCCTTGCGTCCCGGCAAGGTGCAGCACTGCGGAGGCCGGGATGGAACTGCTCACGACGCGGTACGCGGAGAACTTGACGGGTGTGCTGTCGTGCTACGACCGCATCGTCATCACCGGGACCTTGCCCGGGGCATGCTTTGCCGAAGGCAGGACGAGTTTTCTCAACTCGCGCAGCATCCGCATCTTCGACTACCCGCAGTTCGCGCTGCCGCTGCGCGAGCGCATCCGTGCCAACGCGCAGGCGCCGGCCGCCGAGCATGGCGCGACGATCGGACACATCGCCAAGGCCCACATCCGCAAGGAGGAGGTGGTGGCCAAGGTGCTGGCCGCGCGCGGCGATGCGCCGGGGCTGGTGCACGTGATCTCGGCGCTGGAAACCTGCGCCACCTATCAGCC
>JBBIJJ010000163.1:0-8058 GCA_037446035.1 Burkholderiales bacterium | reverse complement strand
ACGAGGGATCTCCGCCGTGCGAAGGGCTGAGATTCTTCGCCTTCGGCTCAGAATGACAAGGGTGTAGCGGCTCGGAATGACAAGGGTGGAGCGGCTCAGAATGACAAGGGTGGAGCGGCTCGGAATGACGCGCGCTTGTCATCCCGAGGAGCGTAGCGACGAGGGATCTCCGCCGCGCGAATGGCTGAGATTCCTCGCCTTCGGCTCGGAATGACAAAGGTGGAGCGGCTCAGACCGACGCGCGCTTGTCATCCCGAGGAGCGTAGCGACGAGGGATCTCGGCGCGGCGAAAGGCCGAGATTCCTCGCCTGCGGCTCGGACCGACAAGGGAGCCGGCTCGAAATGCCCCAAGGCGGCGGAGCAAACGGACGACAAATGTCAACCGCCGGACTTGGAGTCATTCGTTATCCTTGCGGCCTTTCGAGCAGCCCCGACCGATCCGCGATGTCCTTGAACGAACGACGTTCTGCCGCCACTGCGTTGCTCGCGCGCCTAGCGCTGGCAGGCGCGGCGCTGCTGTCTACGGTCGCCGCCGCGCAGGTGCAAAACGCGCAATCCCCGGACGAAGGCTTTCTGCGCGGGCTGCGGCCGGCCGACATCCGTCCGTCTGCGCCGGCGCTACCCGCAGTGCCCGGCGCAGTGCGGCCGCCTGCGGTGGTCGATCCGCGGGTGGTTCCCCCCGGCAGCCTGCAGCTTCCCGCGCCCGCAGCGGCCGGCGAACGCGAGCCCGCTACCCGTAAGCTGCCCGCGCTGGCAAGCACCGATTTCCAGCGCTTCGTCGCGGAAAGCAGCGGCCGCTCGGTGCCGCTGTTTGGCTTCAACCTGTTCGACGACGCGTCCGCCGCCGGCGGATTTACGCCGCTCGCAGGCGTGCCCGTGCCCGCGAACTACGTGATTGGCCCCGGCGACGAGGTGCTGGTTCGATCCACCGGCGTGCTCGACTTCGAATTGCGCCTGACGGTGGACCGCAACGGCCAGATCGTGCTGCCCAAGGTGGGCCCGGTGCAGTTGGCCGGCGTGCGCGTGGCTGAGCTGGAGCCGTACCTGACGCGCGAAATCAGCCGCAGCTTTCGCAACTTCACGCTGTCGGCCACACTGGGCCAGTTGCGCTCGATCGACATTTACGTCGTCGGTCAGGCGCGCGCGCCGGGCAAGTACACCGTCAGCAGCCTGACCAGCCTGGTCAACGCCATTTTCCTGAGCGGCGGGCCCAACGCCAACGGAAGCATGCGTCGCGTGCGGTTGGTGCGCGACAGCCGCACGGTCACCGAGTTCGATCTGTACGACTTCATCCTCAAGGGCGACCGCAGCCGCGACGAGCGCCTGCTGCCCGGCGATGTGATCGTGTTCGCGTCGGCCGGCCCGCGCATCGCGCTGCTGGGGGCGGTACCGACGCCGGCCATCTACGAACTGGCCGGCCCGGAGGGCACCGTGTCTGAGCTGTTGACCTGGGCCGGCGGGCTGCCCGTGCTGGCGGACCCGCAGCGCGCGCTGCTGGAGCGCATCGACCCCGCGCAGCCCGCCCCGCGCGAGGTGCAGGAGTTTGCGCTCGACGCCGAAGGGCTCAA
Organism: Burkholderiales bacterium; assembly: GCA_037446035.1. Lineage (GTDB taxonomy): Bacteria > Pseudomonadota > Gammaproteobacteria > Burkholderiales > Burkholderiaceae_F > DSNY01. Next base: position 6,490 of record JBBIJJ010000163.1, on the reverse strand, counting down.
GCGCCGACTGCGCGACGGCGACGTGCTGACCTTGCTGCCGATCAGCCCCGAGTTCGCCAATGCCGTGACGCTGCGCGGCAACGTGGCGCAGCCGCTGCGCTACCCGTACCGCCCCGGGCTGCGCGTGCGCGATCTGATCCCCGAGCCCGACGCGCTGATCACGCGCGACTACTTCCGGCGCAAGAACATCCTGGTGCAGCCGGCCGCGCCAGATGAGAAGGACGTCGCGCCGGGTCAGGATCGGGCCAAGGAAACCGCAGCACGTATTCCGCTGAGTCAGCCCGGACAAGACATCACTGCCGAGCGCGTGCGCAACGACGTGCGCAACCTGATCGACGAAGTCAACTGGGACTATGCGGTGATCGAACGGCTCGACCGCAAAGAACTCACGACGCGGCTGATCCCGTTCAACCTTGGGCGCGCCGTGCTGCATGCCGACCCCGCGCACAACCTGGAGCTGCAGCCGGGTGATGTGGTCACCATCCTCGGCAAGCGCGATCTCGCGGTTCCGCAAAGCCGGCAGACACGGCTGGTGCGCGTCGAGGGCGAGGTTCTCGCCCCGGGCGTCTACGAGACGCTGCCCGGCGAGACGCTGAGCGACCTGCTGGCGCGCGTCGGCGGCCCCACACCCGAGGCATATCTGTTCGGTGCCGAATTCTCGCGCGAGGGCGTGCGCCGCCAGCAGCGCCAGAACCTCGACCAACTGGTGCGCCGGTTGGAAGAGCAACTCGGTGCCGGCGTGGCGTCGCGCCTGGCCAATGTCGGCGCCTCGGCCGACGCCGCCTTGCTGCAGCAGCAGATCGCGCTCGAAGAGCGCCTGGCGCGCGAACGCCTGCAGCGATTGAAGACCCTGCAGCCCAACGGCCGCATCGCGCTCGAGCTCGACCCCGCCGCCCCCAAACTGCCGCCGATCGCGCTGGAAGACGGCGACCGCATCGTCGTGCCTGCGCGGCCGTCGTTCGTGCAGGCCGTCGGTGCCGTCTACAACGACAATGCGCTCATCTGGCGCGAAGGGCGGCGCGTGCGCGACTACCTGCAGACGGCAGGCGTGACCGAAAGCGCCGACGTGGACGCCACGTTCGTGCTGCGCGCCGACGGCAGCATCGTCGCGCCCGCCGTGGGCGGCGGCTTCCTGTGGTGGCGGCCCAACGTGCACGACCTGGATCTACAACCCGGCGACACGATCGTCGTGCCGGAAAAATTCGACCGCGAGACCCGCTACACCGCCTTCATGCGCGGCCTGAAAGACTGGACGCAGGTCATCTACCAGCTCGGCCTGGGTGCGGCCGCCATCAAGGTGCTGCAATGAGCGCGCCGCAGCCGGACATCGAGGCCGCACCCGCCGGCGGGGAAGAAGAGCTGAGCCTGCTCGACCTGCTGGTCGTGCTGGCCGAGCACTGGAAGCTGCTCGTCTTCGGCCCGCTGGCGGCGGGGCTGGTGGCGCTGGGCATCACCTTTGTGGTGGACCCCGTCTTTACCGCCACCGCGCGCATCGTGCCGCCGCAGCAGCAGCAATCGGCGGCGGCGATGCTCGCGCAACAACTGGGCGGGCTGGCTGGCCTGGCCGGCGCCGCGGCCGGCATCAGGAACCCTGCGGACCAGTACGTGGCACTGCTCAAGAGCCGCAGCGTGGCCGACCGGCTGATCGAGCGCTTCGACTTGCTGCGCCTCTACGAAACCGACTATCAGCAAGACGCCCGCAAGGCCCTGGCCGACAACACGCAGATCAGCGCCGGCCGCGACGGTCTGATCACCATTGAGGTCGACGACAAAGACCCGAAGCGCGCCGCTACGATGGCCAACGCCTACGTCGAGGAGCTTGCGGACTTGTTGAAGCGACTGGCGCTGACCGAAGCGCAGCAGCGGCGCGCCTTCTTCGAAAAGCAGCTCGAACAGACGCGCGAAGCGCTCAAGCGCGCGCAGCAGGCGCTGGCCGCCGTGGGGGTGAGCGAAAGCGTGCTCAAGGCCGAACCGCGCGCCGCCGCCGAAGGCGTGGCGCAGTTGAAGGCCGCCGTCACCGCCAAGGAAGTGCAGCTCACCGCGATGCGCGGCTACCTGGCCGATACCAGCCCGGACTTTCGTCAGGCGCAACAGGAGCTTGCCGCCCTGCGCGCGCAGCTCGCCCGCGCCGAACAGTCGCAACCCGCTGTCGCCGCCACCGGTGCCGCGCAGGACTACATCTCGCGCTTTCGCGACTTCAAGTACCAGGAAACGCTGTTCGAGCTGATGGCGCGTCAATACGAGATCGCGCGCCTGGACGAAGCGCGCGAAGGCGCGCTGATCCAGGTGGTGGACGCCGCCGTGCCGCCGGAACGCAAGAGCAAGCCCAAGCGCGCGCTGGTGGCCGTCGTGACCACGCTGGCCTTCGGGCTGCTGCTGCTCGTCGCCGTGTTCGTGCGGCGCGCCTGGGCGAGCGCCGAACAGACCGTCGAAGGCGCACAGAAACTGGCGGCACTGCGCGCCGCGCTCGGCCGCGCTCGCTGATCATGTGCGGCATTGCTGGCATCGTGAACTACCGCGATGCGACCGGACACGTCGATACCGAAGAGCTTGCCCGCAGCACCGCGCACATGGCCGCGCGCGGACCGGATGGCGAAGGCATCTGGGTTGCGCAAGACGGCGGTGTCGCGCTCGGCCACCGGCGGCTGGCCATCATCGACTTGTCGCCGGCCGGCGCGCAGCCGATGCACGACCCCGCCACCGGCAACGTCATCGTCTTCAACGGCGAGATCTACAACTACCGCGAGCTGCGCAAAGAACTTGCGGCGCAGGGCGTGGCGCTGCGCTCCGAATCAGACACCGAAGTGCTGCTGCATCTCTATGCACGGCACGGCGAGGCGATGCTCGAGCGCCTGCGCGGCATGTTCGCCTTCGCGCTATGGGACGCCGCCCGCCAACGGCTGTTTCTCGCGCGCGACCCGCTCGGCATCAAGCCGCTGTACTACGCCGACGACGGGCGGCAGTTGCGCTTCGCCTCGCAAGTCAAGGCGCTATTGGCGGGCGGTGCCATCTCCGCGACGCCGAGTGCCGCCGGCTGGGCGGGGTTCTACCTCTACGGCCACGTGCCCGAGCCCTGGACGTGGGTCGATGCGATCAAGGCGCTGCCGGCGGGTACGACGCTCACGATCGAGCGCGGCAAGCCGCTGCCCGCGCCGCGGCGTTACTTCGACCTGCGCGAAGAAATCCTCGCCGCGCAGGAGGCGCCGGCACCTGCGGCCGATGCCGTGCACGAGGCGCTCGCCGCCGTCACGGACTCCGTGCGCCACCATCTGGTGGCCGACGTGCCGGTGGGCGTGTTCCTCTCGGCCGGGCGCGACTCCACACTGGTGGCCGCGCTGGCCGCACGCGACACCGCCACGCCGCTGCGCACGATCACGCTCGGTTTTGACGAATTCCGCGGCTCCGATCTGGACGAAGTACCGGTGGCCGAAGCCGTGGCCGATCGGCTCGGCGCGCGGCACGACACGCAGCGCATCCGCCGCGCGGACTTCGAGGCCGACCGCGAGCGCATCCTCGCGGCGATGGATCAGCCGAGTATCGATGGGGTGAACACCTGGTTCGTCAGCCGGGCCGCTGCGCGGTCGGGACTCAAGGTGGCGCTCTCCGGGCTGGGCGGCGACGAACTGTTCGGCGGCTATCCGTCCTTTGCGCAGGTGCCGCGGCTCGCGCGCAGCCTGCGCCCGCTGGCGCGCGCCCCCTGGGTGGGCCGCGCGCTGCGCGCCTTTGGTGCGCCCCTCGTCGGCCGGCTGACCAACCCCAAATGGGCTGGCCTCGTCGAGTACGGGGCCACGCTTGAAGGCGCGTGGCTGCTGCGACGGGCGCTGTTCATGCCGTGGGAGATCGCGCGCATCCTGGAGCCCGAATTCGCGCGCCGCGGCCTGCAAGCGCTGGCGCCGCTGCAGGCGCTGCGCGCACGCATCGCGGGCATCCGCAATCCGCAGCTCGCGGTCATGGCGCTCGAAATGAGCGGCTACATGCGCAATCAACTGCTGCGCGATGCCGACTGGGCCGGCATGGCGCACTCGCTCGAGATCCGCGTGCCGCTGGTCGATTCCACACTGCTGCGCCGCTGGCTGCGCGTGGCCGTGCATCGCTTTCCGCTAGACCGCCAGCGCCTGCTCGCAGCGGCCGATCCGCACATCGCCGCTGCCGTCGGTGCGCGGCCGAAGAGCGGGTTTGGCGTGCCGGTGGCGCAGTGGTTGACCGGGGCGTCTGGTTCCAGACCGCCTGGCTTGCGTTCGTGGTCTGGCGCGGTCGCGGCAGCGTTTCGCGCCGATGCGCCCAGGCTGCGCATCGGGGTGCTGCTCACCGACGCCTATGGCGGCATCGGCGGCATCGCCAAGTTCAATCGCGATCTCCTCGACGCACTGGCCCGCATGCCGGAAGTGCGCGAGATCATCGCGCTGCCGCGCCTGATCCAGCGCGCGCTGGAGCCGATGCCGGAGAAGGTTCGATTCGACCGTGCCGCTGCGCGCGGCAAGCTGGCCTTCGGCTGGCGCGCGCTGCGGCTGGCGTTCGCCGGGCCGCGCCTGGATCTCATCGTCTGCGGGCACGTCAACCTGTTGCCGCTCGCCTGGCCGTTGAGCCGCATGCAGCGCTGCCCGCTGCTGCTGATCGTGCACGGCATCGAAGCCTGGCAGCCGCATCCGAATCCCTGGGTGCGCAGGCTGATCGCGCGCGGCGATGTCATTGCGGCCGTCAGCCGCCATACGGTCGAGCGGCTGAGCGCGTGGGCGCGCGTGCCCATCGAGCGGTTTCGGGTGCTGCCGAATTGTGTCGATCTCGAGCGGTTCGCGCCGCGGCCGCGCAACGAGACCTTGGCCGAGCGTTATGGCATCGCCGGCCGGCGCGTGCTCCTCACGGTCGGGCGACTGGCCGGCAGTGAGCAGTACAAGGGCATCGACGAAGTGCTCGAGGCGTTGCCGCAGCTCGCGGGCGAGTTGCCCGACGTGTGTTACGTGATCATCGGCGACGGCGACGACCGCGAGCGGTTGCGCGCCAAGGCGCAGGCGCTCGGCGTGGCCGACCGCGTCGTGTTTACCGGCTTCGTCAGCGAGGACGAGAAGATCGATCTGTACAACCTCGCGGACGTCTACGTGATGCCCAGCCGGGGCGAAGGCTTCGGCATCGTGTACCTGGAAGCGATGGCCTGCGGCGTTCCGGCCATTGGCAGCGTGCTCGACGGCAGCCGCGACGCGCTGCGCGACGGCGCACTCGGCCAGTTGGTCGATCCGCGCGACCCGCAGCAGCTCGTGCAGGCCATCCGTCGGGCCTTGGCCATGCCCCGCGGCCGGCCTGCCGGGCTGGAGTACTTCGGCGACCGCGCATATCGCGAACGCGTGGCCCAGCTCGTGCGCGAAGCTCGGCCAAACGTAACAGCCTCGTGTGCGACGGATCTGACAGCGAATAACAAATGAACTCTGGAGGATATTCCATTGAGAAGTAAAGACGATTTGATCGCTCGCACATTGCTGCAACTGGCTAAACAGTACCCTGAGTCGTTAAGGTCTGCGCAAGTACGCGACATACCAAGAATCGCGTTTCATATCGAGACTGTTCTCGACCAACTGCAGCCAAGGCACATTGGGGACATCCAAATTGCGGACCTCGGGGGGGGCATAGGGTTGTTCTCAATCGGCTGCGCGGCGCTTGGGATGAGGCGGGTCGTCTTGATCGACGATTTTTCGGACGCCGTAAACGTGCAAGTTGGAGATTCCATTCTCGAATTGCACACGTCTCTCGGTGTCACCGTCTTTCATCGCGATGTGGTTAGGGATGGAATAGGTGATATTGCCGGCGGTTTCGATGCCATCACGAGCTTTGATTCGATGGAGCATTGGCATCATTCCCCCAAGCGTCTGTTCCATGCGGTCATTGACAAATTGCGACCAGGCGGGGTGTTTGTCCTGGGGGTCCCGAACGCGGTTAACTTGCGAAAGAGAATCACAGTGCCGTTCGGGTACGGAAAATGGTCAAGCATGCAGGACTGGTACGAACCTGAGACCTTTCGTGGCCACGTTCGCGAACCAGATGTAGATGACTTGGCGTACATCGCCCAGGATATGGGGTTGAAGGATTGGCGTGTCCTTGGGCGGAACTGGTTGGGGCTTTCATCATCCCGCAGAGTGATTGCTTCGGTTACAAGATTGGTCGATCCGATGCTTCGACTGTTTCCCGGACTGTGCTCGGACATTTACCTGATAGGTAAAAGAGTGTGATCCTCTTCTGGGCCGTTCCAGCACGTGAGCAAGGTAGTGCCGAGCCGAATCAGCAACTTGTTCGGTAACGTGTCAGTGAAAGTGCTGTTCAAGCGCTACGAGCGCGCCGCCGTTGAGACCGCCTGGGTTCTGCTCGCGCAGGGAGTGTCGGCGCTTGCCACGCTGGTCGGCCTGCGCCTGATCACGGAGTTCGTGCCGCCGCAGGTGTACGGCACGGTGGCCCTGGCCTTGGGGGTGGTGGCGCTCGCCCATGGGCTTGCCGCAGGACCGCT
>JBBIJJ010000162.1:0-8112 GCA_037446035.1 Burkholderiales bacterium | reverse complement strand
TCACACCAGCACCCGCTCGATGCCGCCCGCGTTGGCCTTGGCGACGTACTCGGCCATCCAGTCCTCGCCGAGCAGCCGGCGCGCCATTTCGATCACGATGTAGTCGGCATCCGTGTCGGCGTCCTCGTTGTAGCGCTTCAAGCCCTGCAGGCAGCTCGGGCACGAGGTCAGCACCTTGACTTCGCCCGCGAAGCCGTCGGCGCGCAGCCTGCCGGCGAGCTTGCGGATCTCTTCTTCCTTGCGGAAGCGCACCTGCGTGGAGATGTCGGGCCGCGCGAGCGCGAGCGAACCCGATTCGCCGCAGCAGCGCTCGCTCTTTTCGATCCGGGTGCCGTCGCCGGGGGCGATCAGCGCATTGACCGTCTTCAGCGGATCCTGCTGCTTCATCGGCGTATGGCAGGGGTCGTGGTACATGTAGCGCACGCCGGCGACGCCCTCGAGCTTGACGCCCTTTTCGAGCAGGTATTCGTGGATGTCGACGATGCGCGAGCCGGGGAAGATCTCCTCGAATTTGTAGCCGGCGAGCTGGTCGTAGCACGTGCCGCAACTGACGATCACGGTGCGGATGTCGAGGTAGTTCAGCGTGTTGGCCACGCGGTGGAACAGCACGCGGTTGTCGGTGATGATCTTTTCGGCGCGGTCGAACTGGCCCGCGCCGCGCTGCGGATAGCCGCAGCACAGGTAGCCGGGCGGAAGCACCGTCTGCACGCCCACGTGCCAGAGCATCGCCTGCGTGGCCAGCCCCACCTGGGAGAACAGCCGCTCGCTGCCGCAGCCGGGGAAGTAGAACACCGCCTCGGCGTCGCTCGGCGTGTCGGGCGCGCGGACGATCGGCACGTAGCGCGCATCCTCGATGTCGAGCAGCGCGCGCGCGGTCTTCTTCGGCAGCCCGCCCGGCATCTTCTTGTTGACGAAATGGATCACCTGCTCGCGCACCGGCGGCTTGCCGGTGGTCGCCGGCGGCCGCTTCGTCTGGGCGCGGCTAAGCGCGCGGAACACGTCGACGGCGAGCCGCTGCGCGCGGTAGCCCCACTCGATCATCAGCTTGCGCGCGAGCTTGATCGTGCCCGGGTTGGTCGCGTTCAGGAAGAACATCGTCGCCGCGCTGCCCGGATTGAAGCGTTTCTTGCCCATCCGGCGCAGCAGGTCGCGCATCGCCATCGTCACGTCGCCGAAGTCGATGTCGACCGGGCAGGGCGTCGCGCACTTGTGGCAGATCGTGCAGTGGTCGGCGACGTCGGAAAATTCGTCCCAGTGCTTCAGCGACACGCCGCGGCGCGTCTGCTCCTCGTACAGGAAGGCCTCGATCAGCAACGAGGTCGCCAGGATCTTGTTGCGCGGCGAGTACAGCAGATTGGCGCGCGGCACGTGCGTCGCGCACACCGGCTTGCACTTGCCGCAGCGCAGGCAGTCCTTGATCGCGTCCGCGATCGAGTTGATGTCGGACTGCTGCATGATCAGCGACTCGTGGCCGAGCAGGTTGAAGCTCGGCGTGTACGCGTTGTCCAGTGTGGCGCCCGGCAGCAGCTTTCCCTTGTTGAAGCGCCCGTCAGGATCGACGCGCGCCTTGTAGGCGCGGAACTCGCGCGTTTCCTCGTCGGTCAGGAACTCCAGCTTGGTGATGCCGATGCCGTGCTCGCCCGAGATCACGCCGCCCAGCTCGCGCGCGATGCGCATGATCCGCGCCACCGCGGCGTGCGCGGTGCGCAGCATCTCGTAGTCGTCCGAGTTGACGGGGATGTTGGTGTGCACGTTGCCGTCGCCCGCGTGCATGTGCAGTGCCACGAACACGCGCCCGTGCAGCACGCGCTGGTGGATCGCCTCGCACTCGGCCAGCACGGGCGCGAACGCCGCACCCGAGAAGATCCGCTCCAGCGGCGCGCGCACCTCGGTCTTCCACGACACGCGGATCGTGCGCTCCTGCAGCAGGTCGATGACGGTGCTCGCCCGCGGCGAGCCCGCCGCCGGCGACGCGATGTGCGTGATGCCGAGCCGCGCGAGCTCTTCGGCCGCCTGCGCCAGCGGCGCATCGAAGTGCTCCAGCAGATAGGTCCAGCGCCTGCGCGCGAACGCGACGAGCTCGCGCGCCTGCTCGACGCGGTCGCCGACGATCTCGGCGCGCGGCAGGCGGTCGAACTCGACGTCGCCGGTCTTGCCGAGCGGAAACTCGGTCGCGAGGAATTCGTCCAGGCGGTCGAGCAGCGCCAGCTTGTTCTTGATCGACAGCTCGATGTTGATGCGCTCGATCGCGTTCGTGTAGTCGCCCATCCGCTCCAGCGGGATGACGACGTCCTCGTTCAGTTTGAACGCGTTGGTGTGCTTGGAGATCGCCGCCGTCTTGGCGCGGTCGAGCCAGAACTTCTTGCGCGCCTCCGCACTCGCCGCGACGAAGCCTTCGCCGCCGCGCGCATTGGCGATGCGCACGACCTCCGAGGTCGCGCGCGCCACCGCCGCATCGTCGTCGCCGACCAGGTCGGCGAGCAGCACCATCTTCGGCAGCACGCCGCGCCGCGACTTGGTCGTGTAGCCGACCGCGCGCAGATAACGCTCGTCCAGGTGCTCCAGCCCCCCGAGCAGTACGCCGCCGGGACGCGCGTCGAGGTAGTTCTTGATTTCGACGATCGAGGGCACCGCAGCGCGCGCGTTGCCGAAGAACTCCAGACACACCGTGCGGATGCGCGCCGGCATCCGGTGCAGCAGCCAGCGCGCCGAGGTGATGATGCCGTCGCAGCCCTCTTTCTGCACGCCCGGCAGGCCGCCGAGGAACTTGTCGGTGACGTCCTTGCCCAGCCCGGTCTTGCGAAAGCGATGGCCGGGGATCTCGAGCGTCTCGGTGCGCAGCACGCGCGCGGCGTCGGGGTGATCGCGGCCGTCCTTCCAGGTCAGGCGGAACTTCGCGACCGACGCGTCGTGGATCTTGCCGAGGTTGTGCTCGAGGCGTTCGACCTCGAGCCAGTGGCCGTCGGGGTCGACCATGCGCCACCACACCAGGTTGTCGAGCGCGGTGCCCCACAGCACGGCCTTCTTGCCGCCGGCGTTCATCGCGATGTTGCCGCCGACGCAGGAGCTGTCGGCCGACGTCGGGTCGACCGCGAACGCGAGCCCCGCCTGCTCCGCCGCGTCGGCCACGCGCCGCGTGACCACGCCCGCGCCGGTGAGGATCGTCGGCTGCGGCTCGGCCACGCCCGGCAGCCGCGTCGACTCCGCCGCGCTGATCGATTCGAGCTTTTCGGCATTGATCACCGCGCAGCGCGGCGTCAGCGGCACGGCCGATCCGGTGTAACCGGTGCCGCCGCCGCGCGGGATGATCGTCAGTCCCAACTCGATGCACGCGCGCACCAGCGCCGGCACCTCGCTTTCGCGATCCGGCGTGAGCACGACGAACGGATACTCGACGCGCCAGTCGGTCGCGTCGGTCACGTGCGAGACGCGCGCGTAGGCGTCGAAGCGGACGTTGTCCGCCCGCGTGTACTTCGTCAGCAGCCGGCGCGCGCGGCGGCGCAGATCCCAGTCATCGCGGAAGTCCTGCTCGAATCTGGCGACGCATTGGCGCGCGGCGGCCAGCAGCCGCCCGACCTTGGAGTCGCGCACCGGGTCGGACGGATCGCGCCGCTTTTCGATCTCGGCGAGCCGGTGGTGCAGCGCGGAGATCAGCGCCGCGCGCCGCTTCGGGTTGTCGAGCAGGTCCTCCTGCAGGTACGGATTGCGCTGCACGACCCAGACGTCGCCGAGCACTTCGTACAGCATGCGTGCCGAGCGGCCGGTGCGGCGCTCGGCGCGCAGTTCGTCCAGCACTCGCCAGGCGTCGCTGCCCAGCAGCCGGATCACGATCTCGCGATCGGAAAACGACGTGTAGTTGTAGGGAATCTCGCGCAGGCGGGCGGGCTGCTCGGCGGCGGGTTCCGTGGAGGGCTTCAGCAGTTGGGGCGGCAGCGGCGCGTTCATCGAACTGCGGCAGGTCTTCGACGCTTGGACGTGCAGTGTATCTGTTGCGCTGCAAGAGCCTGCGCGAGAAGGCTGCGGACAGGCGGGTTTGCGCGCCGCGGCTGACGGGCGTCAAGCGGCGCCCGTGCCTGGCTCGCGGCGGGCGGCGCGTATCGTTGCGGCTGCTATCCGCTGTCCCACTACGATCGACGTGCCTTCCGAAGATCCGATCGCCGTGCGCGCAGCCCCGGCGCTCGCGCTCTGGCCGCTGGCGCTGGTGGCCGGTCTGCTGCCGACGATCGCCGGGCTGCTCGCTTGGCAGCTGTCCACCCGACTCGAGCTGATCCCGGCGTGCAATCCGTTCATCGACGGCTGCGTGTCGATCAGCCGCGCGGCGCGCCACGATCTGCCGAACCATCTGTTCCGCGCGATCGTGCTGCCGGCTGCGGTGCTGCAGGGCCTGACCTGGTGGCTCGCCGCCGTGTGGCTGCGGCAGCTCGCGTTGCTCGCGCCCGTGCGTGCGCGCGTGCTCGCGGCCACCGGCGCGGTCGCGGCGATCTTCCTCGTGCTGTACGGCACCTTCCTCGGCACCGAAGGCGAGCTGTACCGCTGGTTCAGGCGCTTCGGCATCTGGTTTTATTTCGGGCTGACCGCGATCGCGCTCGTGGTCGTCGTCGGCCTGATCGAACGCGCGGCGCGGCGCGGCGGCACCGCGTTGTCCCGCCGCTTCGGGCGCACGCTGCTCGCGCTGGCGTGGGTGCTGCTCGCGCTCGGGCTGGTCAGCGTGTTCTCGGCGCTCGCGATCCGCGACGAGCTCGCGCACGATCGCTTCACCAACGTACTGGAGTGGTGGGGTGCCGGGCTCGTCAACGCGTTCTTCGCGGCGCTCGCCTGGGCGTGGCGGCAGACCCGCTTCGGACTGACGCTCGCGGTCGGTCACTGAACGGGCGCCGTCCTGGCGTCCCGCAGGAGTTCGAACCTGCGGTCGTGGCGGATCCGTCCCGGACGGCCGCGGCGCAGCGTTCGCACGGCGGCCGCGCTTCGACCGCGTGCACGGGGCTCCCAACGCGGGCGGCGAGACGAGCGCGCGCGACTGTGATCTTCGCGGTCGCGGCCCGGATTGGCTTCAGACCACGAGCGGCGGCTCGGCCAGCGCGCCGACCTGTTCGCGCAGCTCGAGGATCCGGTCCTGCCAGTAGCGTTGCGTGCCGAACCACGGAAAGGCCGCCGGGAACGCCGGGTCTTGCCAGCGGCGCGCGATCCAGGCGGCGTAATGGATCAGCCGCAGCGTGCGCAACGCCTCGACCAGATGCAGTTCGCGCCGGTCGAATTCGCGAAAGCGCTCGTAGCCGGCGAGCAGGTCGGCGAGCTGCGCCTGCATCTCCTCGCGCGAGCCCGACAGCAGCATCCAGAGGTCCTGCACCGCCGGCCCCATGCGGCTGTCGTCGAAGTCCACGAAGTGCGGCCCGGCGTCGGTCCACAGCACGTTGCCCTCGTGGCAGTCGCCGTGCAGGCGGAGCGGGCGCACGGCGCCGGCGCGCTCGTAACACGTCGCCACTCCTTCGAGCGCCTGCGCGAGCACCGCGCGATACGACTCGCGCAGCTCGTCCGGCAGCCAGCCGTGTTCGAGCAGCCACGCGCCGGGTTCGCGGCCGTAGCGCTCGATATCGATCGCCGGCCGGTGCACGTATGGGCGCGCCGCGCCGACCGCGTGGATCCGGCCGATGAAGCGGCCGAGCCACTCGCGCACGTCGCGCCTCGACAGCTCAGGCGCCCGCCCGCCGCGGCGGGCGAACAGTGCGACGCGGTGCCCGCCCACGTGGTGCAGCGTGGCGCCCGCGAATGAGAGCGGCGGCACGGCCGGGACCTCGCGTTCGGCGAGTTCGGCGGTGAACGCGTGTTCCTCGAGGATCTGCGCGTCGGTCCAGCGCGCCGGCCGGTAGAACTTGGCGACGACGAAGCGGCCGACGCCCGGCGTGTCGTCCTCCAGCCCGACCTGGAAGACGCGGTTCTCGTAGCTGTTCAGCGCGAGCAGTTGCCCTGAGGTGCGCAGGCCCAGCGCATCGATCGCGTTGAGCACGGCGGCGGGGGTCAGATCGGCATAGGGCGTCGCGGGCTCGTCCATGCCGCGATCGTACGACGCGCGGCGTGATACCTTCGCGGCCCAAACTCTCGGGAGGGACGGGCCGATGCCCGCACAGGAATATCTGCGCCGCATCCTGACGGCGCGCGTTTACGACGTGGCGATCGAGTCGCCACTCGAGGAGGCGCCGCAGTTGACGCAGCGGCTCGGCAACCGCGTGCTTTTGAAGCGCGAAGATCTGCAGCCGGTGTTCAGCTTCAAGCTGCGCGGCGCGTACAACAAGATGGTCAACCTGCCGCCGGAGGCGCTCAAGCGCGGCGTGATCGCCGCCAGCGCCGGCAACCACGCGCAAGGGGTGGCGCTGGCAGCGGCCAAGCTCGGCTGCCGCGCGGTGATCGTGATGCCGGTGACCACGCCGCAGGTCAAGGTCGACGCGGTGCGCGACCGCGGCGCCGAGGTCGTGCTCTTCGGCGATTCGTACTCCGACGCGTACGCGCACGCGCTCGAGCTGCAGGACAAGCGCAAGCTCACGTTCGTGCATCCGTTCGACGATCCGGACGTGATCGCCGGGCAGGGCACGATCGGCATGGAAATCCTGCGCCAGCACCATCCGGGCGAGCAGGGACCGATCCACGCGATCTTCGCCGCGGTCGGCGGCGGCGGACTGATCTCGGGCGTGGCGGCCTACGTCAAGGCGCTGCATCCGGAGATCATGGTCATCGGCGTGCAGACCGAAGACTCGGACGCGATGGCGCGCTCGCTCGAAGTCGGACGGCGCGTGCAACTGCACGACGTGGGGCTGTTTTCGGACGGCACCGCCGTGCGCATGGTCGGCGAAGAAACCTTCAGGCTGTGCCGCCAGTACGTCGACGCGATGATCCGGGTCGACACCGACGCGCTGTGCGCGGCGATCAAGGACGTGTTCCAGGACACGCGCTCGATCCTCGAACCGGCGGGGGCCCTGGCAATCGCCGGCGCCAAGGCCTACGTCGAACGCGAGCGGATCAGGAACAAGACGCTGGTGGCGATCGCCTGCGGCGCGAACATGAACTTCGACCGCCTGCGTTTCGTCGCCGAGCGCGCCGAGGTCGGCGAACGGCGCGAGGCGGTGTTCGCGGTGACGATCCCCGAGGAGCGCGGCAGCTTCAAGCGCTTCTGCGCGCTGGTGGGCAACCGCAACGTCACCGAGTTCAACTACCGGATCTCGGACGCGAAGGAGGCGCACATCTTCGTCGGACTGCAGATCTTCAAACCGTCGGACGCAACGATGCTGGCGCGTACGTTCGAGCGTGCCGGTTTCCCGACGCTCGACCTCACCGACGACGAGCTGGCCAAGCTGCACCTGCGGCACCTGGTCGGCGGCCACTCGCCGCTGGCGGACAACGAACTGCTGTACCGCTTCGAGTTTCCCGAGAGGCCGGGCGCGCTGATGCGCTTTCTCACCAGCATGTCGCCGAACTGGAACATCTCGCTGTTTCACTACCGCAACCAGGGCGCGGACTACGGCCGCATCCTGGTCGGCATGCAGGTGCCGGCCAACGAGAAGAAGCAGTTCAAGGAGTTTCTCGCCGCCCTCGGCTACCGGCACTGGGACGAGACCGACAACCCGGCGTACCGGCTTTTTCTCGGCTGACGCGTTGTCCGGCGGCGCGCTGCCGAATATTCCGCTGCAGTTCGTGCCGTAGCCCGGCAAAGTTCTTCCGTCGTCACGCAGAGGACGCGGAGGAGGCAAAGATGAACACGGCGGACGGATTGATCGTGGCCGAACTGAGCCTGGCCGATTGGCTGCATGCGGCCTTCGCGGCCGAACGCGCGCCGCAGCGGCCCAGCCGCGCAATCGCGCCGGCGCGGCGCGCCGGCTTCGGCCGCATCGTCGGCGGCGCGCGCGTCACGTTCTGGTGGATGCTCGGCATCACGCTGCTCGCGCTCGCGCTGCGCTGAGCAAGCGTGAAGACTTCGTCGCGAGCGGGCCGCTGGCCCGGCGCACGCAGCCGCGGGGCCGACATCGATCGGCCGAAATCCGGCAGTTGGCCATTCGTCGTCGGCTCGCTCCACACCCTCGGGGCATTCAGAGCCGAACTTCCTCGTCATTCCGAGCCGAAGGC
>JBBIJJ010000161.1:0-8126 GCA_037446035.1 Burkholderiales bacterium | reverse complement strand
TTGATCGGAATTCGAAGGCTGTGATCGTTACCACCGAGACACCGACAACGCTTTCCTGCGCCTTGTCCGTGTCGAATGCGGCCGCGCTCAGCGCGGCGCGGAAGAGCAGTGGCCGCCGCGGCCGCTCGGTTCGTGGCCGAGCGCCCACGGCGGCGGTTCGGCGAAAAAGTCGTGCGGCGTGGGCGCCGCGACGTAGTCGAGCACGACCAGCCCGAGCAGCAGCGCCCAGAACAGCGCGATCCACAGCGCGCGCCGCCCCGTCATCCCTTCAGCCCGAGCTTGTCGCGCAGCCGCACGCCGGCGGCCGAGCCGGCGAACGCGGCGGCGAACCACACCCAGCCGTGCGCGCTGCCGGTCGAGATGCCGGCGAAGTACGCGCCGATGTTGCAGCCGAACGCGAGCCGCGCGCTGTAGCCGAGCACGAGCCCGGTGAGTACCGCGGCGACCCACTGCTTCGCAGTCGCCTGCACGTGAGGCGCGAAGGTGCCGCGCTGCACGGAGGCGATCAGCGCGCCGGCCAGCAGCCCGAGGTCGGTCACCGACGTCGGATCGTCGAGCAGCGGCGCGGCGATCTGCGCCTGTTGCTCGGGTCGGCCCCAGAACGCGTTGGCGGCGAGATCCCAGCCGGCCCAGGTCGCGATCTTCGCGCCCCACAGCCCGAGCCCGTAGACGATGCCCCACGGCTGGCCGGCGACGATCAGATTGAGGACCGCCAAGACGGCCAGCGCGACCGCGGCGACGTAGATGCCCTTGCCTTGCCAGCGCACGCCGGTGGCGCGCCGCGTGCGCCACAGCCACGCGGCGATCGCGGCGAGTGCGGCGAGCTGGGCGGCGAGCGCGCCGCCCGTGCCGAGCGCTTCGACGAGCGACACCGGCGGTGCGCTGCCCAGCGCGAGCCACCTGTCCAGATGCGCGGCGCCGAGAAAGCTGCCGGCGATGAAACCCGGCAGCACCGCGAGGTTGAACAGGTTGCCCATGCCGGCCTTGTACAGCGACCCCGAGCCGCAGCCGTCGGCCACCTGCATCGCGGCGCCGAAGACGAACGCGCCAAGCACGAGGCTCACCGACAGCGGCGCGTAAGCGCCCGCAAGCTCCGGATGCGTCGCCAGCAGCGGGATCGTGACCACCATCGCCAGCCCGATGAGCAGCAGTTGCGCGAGCAAGCCGGTCGGGTCGCGCTCGCGGATCCAGATGCGCCAGCCGGTCGTGAACCCAAACGACACAGCCGCCAGCGCGGCGCCGTACCCGAGGCCGATCGCGAACAGCAGGCCGGCGCGCCATCCGGCGGCGAGGGTTACCGCGAGCGCCGCGATGATCGCCAGCAGATACAGGGCGACCGCGCGCCGCGCACGGCGCGCAAGCGCGGGCGCCGTCGTCCCGGCGCTCGCGGGGAGTACGCCTGTGGTCACTACTGCGCGCCCAGCGCGAGCTTCAGTTCGATCCACAGCCACTTCAGGCGCGACGGCACATTGTCCATCGCCAGTCCGCTGCGCGACCACTCGACCATCGATTCCGGATACAGCTTCACGTCTTTGCCGCCGAGCAGCTCCGACAGCACGAACCAGTTAGTCGCGGCCCAGTGCCCGGTATTGCAAAACGAGATCGTCGGCCGCGACGCATCGATGCCGACCTGCTGCGCGATGCGCGCAGCCTCGGCCGGCGCGGCGATCGTCGCCGACCCGGGCTTGAACCACACGGCGTTGTCGACGTTCTTCGCGCCGACGATCGTGCCCGGCACCTTGGCGGCGGCGTGCCGCTTCTCGCCGGCGAAAAACGCCGCCGGCCGTGCGTCGAGCAGCGTCGCCGAGCGGTCGGCGACGATGCGTTCGACCTCCGTGCGCGTGGCGACGAGTCGCGCGTCGAGCCGGGCGACGAAGTTCGAAGGCGCGACCTGCACCGGTTCGGTCGTGAGTGGCAGCCCGGCCGCCTGCCACGCCTTCAGCCCGCCGTTCAGAATCGCCGGCGCGCGCACGCCGATCGCTTTCAGCGTCCAGTAAACGCGCGCTGCCGCGCCGAAGTCGGTCGAGTCGCGCCCGGCGAACACGACCACCGCGCGCGTGTCGGCATCGATGCCGAGGCGCCGCACGAGCTGCGTCAGCGTCGCTTCGTCGGGCAGCTTGCCGGGGTTGTCGGCGGGGCCGCGCCACAACCCGTACGGCGCGGGCACCGAACCGGCGATGTGTCCCTTCTCGTACGGCGTGCGGCCGGCGTCGTCCTTGCCGTCGCGGATGTCGACGATGCGCAGGTTCGGTTCGTTCAAGCGGGCCGCCAGTTCGGCGGGTGTCAGCAGCGGATTCGCCCAGGCCAGTGCGGGCAGCAGGGCGAGCACATGCAGCAGCAGTCGTTTCATGGTCGGCAACCGGATCGGATTGCGCCCGACGGGCGAAGGCGAGCATCTTCGCGCAGCGCCCTAGCGCTTGGAAACAAACAGTGGTCATGTCCTTATACCCCTGCTAAGCGCGGCGGATTCGCGCTGCCTACAATCGGCCCCCAGCACGCGCCGCGAGCAACGCGCCATGCCCACGCCGACGACCCTCGAACTGTCACGCCTGCACGAGTACGTGGGCCGCGAGGTCGTGGTCAGCGACTGGCTCGAGGTCGCGCAGGCGCACATCGACGAGTTCGCCGACGCGATCGGCGACCGCCAATGGATCCACGTCGATCCCGAACGCGCCGCGCGCGAATCGCCCTACGGCGGAACGATTGCGCACGGGTTCATGACGCTGGCGCTGCTGACGCGGCTGCTCGAAAGCGCGCTCGTCGTCGCCGGTGTGCGCGCGGGCATCAACGTCGGTTTCAACCGCGTGCGCTTCACCGCGCCGGTGCGCGCCGGCAGCCGCATCCGCGGCCGCTTCGTGCTCGCCGCGCTCGAAGACGTCGACGGTGGCGTGCAGCTGACTTGGAACGTCACGGTCGAACGCGAAGGCGAGGCGAAGCCCGCGCTGGTCGCCGAGTGGATCGGCCGCCTGCTGCGCTGAACGCGCGGCGCCGAGCGCCCTGCGCCGAGCGCCCTGCGCGTCGCCAGGCTATCCGCCGAGCCGCGTGCGATACGCGGCGCGCAGCAGCTCGTGGAAGCGGAATAGTCCCGCTTCCTGCGCCGGGTTGAGCGGTCCGCTGTCGTACGAGCCGCTCGCCAGGCCGCGCTGCACGGCTTCGCAGAGCGCGCTGTCTTCGGCCTGTACCTGGTCGGCGAACTCGCGGTCGCGCGTGGCGGTGAGCGGGTCGACACCGGCCGGGTAGTAGTAGTCGAACTCGACCCGGCAGTGCTGCGCATCGAGCGGAATCACGCGGTTGGTCTGCAGCCGCCCCGGAAGCACGTTGAGCATCGTGTTGGGCCACAGCCACCAGTACAGCGCTTCGTTCGCGTCGCCGGCGCGGCCGTACGGTCCCTGCGTCGGATCCAGCACACTGGCCTGCAGCACGTGCCAGGCGCCGGCGTCTGTCCGGTAGGCGCCGGCATCGAGCAGCTTCGCCAGGTCGGGATGCACGCGCGCCACGTGGTAGCCCTCGAGATAGTTGTCGACGTAGACCTTCCAGTTGCAGGCGATGTCGTAGACGACGCGCCGGTCGAACGCGTAATCCGCGAAACGGTCCGCGCCCGTGCGCGCATCGACGCCGGCGATCAGCTCTTCGAATGGCGGCGCGGCGCCGCTGGCGACGAACACGAGACCGCGCCATTCGGCCACGCGCGCAGCCGGCAAGCGAATCGCGCCGGCCCCGAGCGCAGCGGCGTCCATGCCGGGCGCGCCGCGCAGTGCGCCGTCCAGCGCGTAGGCCCAGCCGTGGTACTTGCATACGAGCGAGCGCGCAGCGCGGCCGTCGCAGGTCGCCAGCGGCCCCGCGCGATGCCGGCACACGTTGTGCAGCGCGCGCAGCGTGCCGTCGGTGCCGCGCACGACGAGGATCGGCACGCCGCCGGCCTCGCCGATCGCGTGATCGCCGGCGTCGCGCACCTGCGCGGCATGCGCGACGAGCTGCCAGCTTGCGCCAAACACCGCAGCGCGCTCGAGGGCGGCAAACTCGGCATCGACGTAGCAGCGCGCGGGCAGGGTCCGCGCGCCTTCGATCGCTTGCGGCGCAAGCCCTTCGCTCGATGGGTCGTGCATCGGTTCGTCGACGATCGTGCTGCGATGCCCGCCGCAGTGTATCGAGCGGCGCCGCGCCTTGCGACGCGGTCATCGCGTGTGTCGATGTCGCGCGCCGCGACCGCAAAACCCCGTCGCCGGCAGCGCCGCGGCTCGTCATCCCGGGCGACGCTCCCGTCGTCCGGACCGGCCGCGCCGTCATTCGCTGCCGCGCCGCTGCCATCCCCCGCGCCGCTGCCCGCGATCCCGAGCGACACATCCGTCATCCGCAGGGACATTGCCGTCATCCCGAGCGGCTCGAGCGATCCCTCTGTCACCACGGCCGAGATTCCTCGCCCCGGCGCAAGGTCGGGGCGAGGAATGACGTGGTCTTGTCGAGCCGCCCCCGCTTTCTCATCGCAGGCCCGTACGCCGCCATCCAAAGCATCCGCTTTGTCATCCCGCCCCGTGCTTTGTCCGCCCAAGCCTGTGCTCTGTCATCCCGAGCAGAGCGAGGGATCTCGGCGATGGAAATGGCCGAACGTTCCTCCGCCCTGCCTGCAGGTCGGCGCTGCGAATGACGCAGCGGCGTCGGCTCTGCGCGATGCAGGCAGCGGCGTTCGGTGCCGGCCCGTGCGCCACCCGAATGCGGCTTCGTGCCGCTCGACGGGCAGGCGCGCGATTACACTGAGGCGGCGAACACAGGTATGAAGGCGCATGCGATGACAGGCCGGCGCGAATGGCTGATCCGCGGCGGCTCGGCGCTGGCGGCGGGGCTGCTCGCACCGCGCGCTTCCGCGGGCGACGAAGCCGAGCGGCGGCGCCGGCTATTGCGCGAGATCGAGTCCGACCTGCGCCGCACGGAGACCTATACCGGCCGCGCGCGGCTCTCACCATGCGTGGCGGCTGCGATGGGCCGGGTCGAGCGCCACCGTTTCGTGCCTGTCGAATTCGCGGCGCACGCGTACGAGAACCGCCCGTTGCCGATCGGGCATGGACAGACGATCTCGCAGCCTTTCATCGTCGCGCTGATGACCGATCTGCTCGACCCGCGGCCGGAGCACGTCGTGCTCGAAGTCGGCACCGGCTCGGGCTACCAGGCCGCGGTGCTCGCCGAGTGCGTGCGCAAGGTCTACACGATCGAGATCGTCGCCGCGCTCGGCGAACGCGCACGCGCCACGCTGGCCGCGCTCGGCTACCGCAACGTCGAGGTGCGCATCGGCGACGGCTACCTCGGCTGGCCCGAAGCGGCGCCGTTCGACGGCATCATGGTCACCGCCGCGCCCGAGCACGTGCCGCAGCCGCTGCTCGACCAACTGAAACCCGGCGGTCGCATGGTGATTCCGGTCGGCGCCCAGGTCGGCGGGCAGGATCTGCTGCTGATCACCAAGGAGGCCGACGGCCGCACGATCACGCGGCGCAAGCTGCCGGTGCGCTTCGTCCCGCTGACGCGCGAGCTGCGCTGAGAAGGTGTGAAGATTTCGTCGCGAGCGGTCCGCTGGCTAGGCGCACGCAGCCGCAGGGCCGAGACATATCAAGTAGATAGGCGAGGCCCGAGCAGCGCGCAACGACGCCAGCGGGCCGCGCAGCAGAAAGATTCACACCTTCTGAGCGGCACTGCGCCGGCGGGCGGCCTGTGAGCCGGCGCACACAGCAGCGGGCGGGGCGTTGCACGCGGCGCGCGCAGCGCCGAGCATTCGGAGCGGCAGATCAGGACTCGAGCGCGCCGATGTGTGAACTGTTTGCGATGAGCGCGCGACATCCGGCGACCGTGCGGATGTCGCTCGAGGAGTTTGCGCGGCACGGCGGCGGCAGCGGCCCGCACAAGGACGGCTGGGGCATTGCGTGGGACGACGACGGCGATCTGCGGGTCGTCAAGGAAACGCATCCGGCCGCTGCCAGCCCGTGCGTGCGCTTCATCCAGTCCAATCCGTTCGCGACGACGCTTGCGCTCAGCCACATCCGCCGCGCGACGCAGGGGGCCGTGGCCACGCGCAACTGCCAGCCTTTCGTGCGCGAACTGGGCGGTCGCTGGCACGCCTTCGCGCACAACGGCGACCTGCGCGGTAGCGCAGGCGAGCTGCGCACGCGCGCGCGGCGCTTCGCCCCGGTCGGCGAGACCGACTCCGAGCGTGCGTTCTGCGCGCTGCTGAATCGGCTCGCGCCGCTGTGGGGCGGGGGGCAGATTCCGCCGCTCGCGGTGCGCTGGCGCGTGATCAGCCGGTTCGCCGCCCGCCTGCGCGCGCTGGGCCCGGCCAACTTTCTCTACGTCGACGGCGATGCGTTGTTCGCGCACGCCGACCGCCGCACCCAGTCCGATGGCAGCGTCCGTCCGCCGGGACTGTGGGTGCTGTCGCGCCGCTGCGCGCCTGAGGCGCGGCTGGCGACGGCCGGGCTGCGGATCGACGGTGGTGCACGCGAGCAGCGGGTCACGCTGTTCGCAAGCGTTGCGCTGACCGCCGAGGCCTGGCGCCCGCTCGCGCCGGGCGCGCTGGTCGCCGCGCGGCGCGGCGCGCTCTACCGCGCTTGCAGCAGCAGTTCGGCGTAGCGGTGCGCGTCGACGTTGCCACCGCTAACGAGCACGCCGACACGCCGGCCGCGCACGTCGAGCACGCCTTCGAGCACGGCGGCCGCCGCCAGGCAGCCGGTCGGCTCGACGACGAGCTTCATGCGCTCGGCGAAAAAGCGCATCGTGCGCGCGAGCTGCGCGTCGGTGACGGTGACGATGTCGTCGACCAGCGCCTGGATCACCGGAAAGGTCAACTGCCCGGGCTGCTGCGTCTGCGCGCCGTCGGCGATCGTCTGCGGCACGTCGATGTGGACGATCTCGCCTTGGCGCAGGCTGCGCTGCACGTCGTTGCCGGCTTCCGGTTCCACGCCGACCACCTTGCAGCCCGCAAGCAGGTGCCTGGCGGCGACCGCGCAGCCGGAGATCAGACCGCCGCCGCCGACGCACACGACCAGCAGGTCGAGCGCGCCGTGCGCCGCATCGAGCGCGCGCGCCTGCTCGATCAGTTCGCGCGCCGCGGTGCCCTGCCCGGCCATCACGTGCGGGTGATCGTACGGCGGGATCAGCGTCATGCCGCGCTCGGCGGCGAGCTTTTGGGCGATCGCTTCGCGGTCCTGCGTATAGCGGTCGTACAGGATCACTTCGGCCCCGTAGCCGCGGGTCGCTTCGATCTTCATCGCCGGCGCGTCATGCGGCATCACGATCGCCGCCGGCATGCCGAGCAGCCTGGCCGCGAGCGCGATCGCCTGCGCGTGGTTGCCGCTGGAATACGCCAGCACGCCCGCGCGGCGCTGCGCCGGCGAGAACTGCGCTAGCGCGTTGTACGCGCCGCGGAACTTGAACGCGCCCATGCGCTGCAGGTTCTCGCACTTGAAGTACAGGTGCGCGCCGGTGCGTTCGTCGGCCGTGCCCGAGGTCAACGTCGGCGTGCGATGCGCCACCCCGTGCAGCCGGCGGGCGGCGGCTTCGATGTCGGCGTAGTCGATGGCGAGTGTCATGCAAAGCCCCGCGGCAAGCGCAGCGAGCGAGCCTAGCACCGCCGCGCTGTGCCCCGTCCGTTCGGCGGACTACTGGTCGATGGTTGCGCTGGCGTGACATCGTCGTCCAGCCGGATCCTTCGCGCAGCGCGGCGGACGGTCTGGCCGCACGGAGTCGCCACACATCGCTGCGCGGCGAGCGCGCGGCATTCGTCGCCTCGGCACGAGGGCGGCATAAGCGGTGCCCGGCGCGGTGACGCGGACATGCTGTCTCGCGACGGCGCGCCCGGGTCGCGTCACGCCGAGCGAGGCGAGCGATCTCGGCGCTGCGAGCCGGTCCGATTTCCCGCCTTCTGCTCGCGGTTTCGCGGCGCTTTGCTCGCGGAGATCCGGTTCACGCGTGCGTCCCCGGTGGCCTGATCCGCAGCGACGCGAGGGCTCTTGGCGTTGCCAGCGGCAGGGCTCTCGTGGGCGGGTGTGCCGAGCGCTTCGGGTTCGAGGCGACGACGCGCGTCGGCTCGACATGCCGGTCGGCCGGCCGGCGTCGAACGGGTCCGGCACGCGCGATCGACTCAG
>JBBIJJ010000160.1:0-8433 GCA_037446035.1 Burkholderiales bacterium | reverse complement strand
CGGTGACGAGGCCGCGAAGGCGCACGAGGGTATCGTGCGCCACGTCCTGCGTAGCGGCACGAAGATCTCGCTGCGCGTGCGTGTGCATCGACCGGTGCCGCGCGAGTACACGATCGAAAGGACGCTGCCGAATCCGCCGATCGTCAGAGACGAGCGCGGAGAGGTCTCGAAGCTGACGCCACGCGACGTGCTGCCGCGCATCGAAGTGTTTGGACAACACGAAATCTCGGAGTTGACGAAAAGCGGGGAGAAGCTGACCCGGCTGCTCGACCGTTTCGTCGAGGCCGATGCCAATGCCGCGCGACGCCGGAGTGAGCTCAGACGGGATCTGGAAAAGAACCGCCGCAGCATCCTCGATGCGCGGCGCGATCTGGCGCAGATTGCCGAGCGGCTCGCCGCCCTCCCGGGGCTCGAAGAGACGCTCAAGCGCTTTCAGGAAGCCGGCCTCGAAGACCGGTTGAAGGAGCAGAGCCTGCTGGTGCGCGAGGAGCTGATCATCAAGTCCATTCCCGAGCGCCTCGCGCCATTCCGCGAGTGCCTTGAGGCGCTGAAACAGGGTGTGCCCATAGACCGCACATTCATCTCGGCCAAGGCGCTCGCGGACCTTCCGGGAAAGGACATCCTTGGTCGCCTCAATCCGATCATCGAGCGATTGGACGGGGAGCTCGCTGCGGTGGCGAAGTCCTTGGAAGAAGCTTTGACTGGCGCTGATCGGGCCGTCGAGGAGGTACGCGCCGCCTGGAACGTGCGCCGGCAGGAGGTGCAGGATGCCTACGAAAGGATCCTGCGCGATCTGCAGAAATCGCGCGTGGACGGCGAGGAATTCATCCGCCTACGGCGCCAGATCGAGGAGCTGCGACCCCTGCGTGAGCGCCAGCAACAGGCCGAGCGGCTCGAGAAGGAACACGCCGAGCGGCGGCGGAAGTTGCTCGCCGAGTGGGAGAACTTCAAGGCCGAGGAGTTCCGCCGCCTCGATCGCGCGGCGAAGAAGGTCGGCAGGAAGCTCCAGGGGCGTGTGCAGGTAGAGGTCACCGCTGCGGGCAATCGCGAGCCGCTTTTCGAGGTCTTGAGGATGCACGTCGGCGGGCGGCTGTCCGAAGCGATCGAAACCCTTCAGAAGATCCCCGACCTCTCGTTGACCCGTTTCGTCGAGGCCGCACGAAGCGGAGCGCCTGAATTGGTCGAAGCATTTGGCATCTCTCAAGTACAGGCGGAGCGCATCGCCAAGGCCGACCCCGACACGCTGATGCGCATCGAGGAACTCGAGCTGCCGCCCACGACGGAGATCCGGCTGAATACCGCTGCGCCGGGCGAGCCGCCCGCCTGGCAGACGCTGGAGGAGCTTTCTACGGGACAGAAAGCGACCGCGGCGCTCCTGCTGCTCCTGCTCGAATCGGACGCGCCCCTTGTCGTGGACCAGCCCGAAGACGATCTCGATAATCGGTTCATTACTGAGGGCATCGTGCCGCGCATGCGCGAGGAGAAGCAGTGCCGGCAGTTCGTCTTCTCCACGCACAACGCGAACATTCCCGTGCTCGGGGATGCCGAGCTCATCATCGGCCTGACGGCTTCCGGCGAGGCCGGTGGCGGCCGCGCGCGCATTGCGCCGGAGCACGTGGGATCGATCGACGCACGCCCCGTGCGGGAGCTGGTCGAGGAAATTCTCGAAGGCGGCAAGGATGCCTTCGAACGCCGCCGCCGGAAGTACGGGTTCTGACGGAGGCCGCATGAATCGGGTCGAGCTCGACGAAATGATCAGGAATGGCGAGAACTCCGGCGTGGAGTTCAAGCGCGACGACGTGGCCCCGGAGCGACTGGCGCGGGAGATGGCCGCGCTTCTCAACCTGGAAGGCGGCTACATCCTTCTCGGGGTCGAGAAAGACCGCACGGTTTCTGGACTGACCCGAGCTCCGGAGCAAGCGGAGGAGTGGGTCATGGAAGTAGCGCGCGCGCACCTGCAGCCCGCAATCATTCCTTTCTGGGAAACGCTCGATTACGGGGACGGGAAGATCGTCGGCGTTGTGAGCTTGCCGGCGGATGCGCCGGACAAGCCATACAAGGCCAAGCGCGGCTCGGCCTGGGTTTCGCAGATCCGAGTCGGCACAACCACGCGCGAGGCGACGCGCGAAGAAGAGGCGCGGCTGTACATGCAGTCGGGGCATCTGCAATACGACCGCAAACCGGTTCCAGGCGCGAGCCTGGACGACCTAGATCTGCGGCGGCTCACCGACTACTTTCGCAATGTTCGGAGGCAAGCCTGCCCCGATCCCGCGGACCGCGAAGGATGGATCCGACTCCTCGTCAACACGGAACTGATGGCCGAGGACCGCGGCCGGGCGATGCCGAGCGCGGGAGGCTTGCTGCTTTTTGGTCTACGGCCGAAGAGATTCCTGCCACAGGCGGGCATTAGCGCGGCGGCCTACGTTGGCTCGACGAAAGGCTACGACGCGCGAGCCCGCGAGACGCTCAGCGGACCACTGGTATCGCTGTTCGCGACTGCGGGACAGAGCGCTGATGGGCCGTATCCGCGTGTGCCTCGCACGTTCTCGGAGCCCACTACCGTGACCGAGACGGGTGTCATCGAGCAAGCGCTCGACTTCGTGCGACGAAACACTGCCGTCGAGGCGTGGGTGGACAAAGGGGGGCGGCGCCAGGAGCGATGGGACTACCCGCTCGAAGCCGTGCGCGAGACGATCGTGAACGCCGTAGCGCACCGCGACTACACGATCGCGGTCATGGACATCGAACTGTCGCTCTACGTCGACCGCCTTGAGATCATCTCGCCGGGCCGTCTGCCGAACACGGTCACGGTCGAAAAGATGCGCGCTGGCTATCGCGCCTCGCGTAACGAGCTGATCAAGGAGGTGCTGCGCGACTATCGCTACATCGAAGCAACTGGCTTGGGGGTACCGCGCAAGATCATCGAAGGGATGCGCGCACACAACGGAACCGAGCCGGACCTTGTCGAGGAAGAAACGCGGTTCATCGTTCGCCTGTGGAAGACCCAGCCGGCCGGGACGCCAGAGCCGCCGCAATGAATCATCTGGTGGATGTTCGCAACCACGAGCAGCAAGTCTCTGAACGCATCGGCCGCGGTGCTCGCGGCCAAGTTCGGTAGCCGCGCCGACACCGCGCATGAGCTGGCGCAGGGGCGCGGCCGCAGCGGCGCCCGCGCAGTCGGAACTTTGCCTTTGAAGGTCATGGTCCGCCGCCCACGCGAGAGAACGGCGGCCCGGGTGGTCGAGCGCCGGCGCGTCACGAGGTCTTGCCTGCCGGCTGCTGTTGCCGACACCAAATTTGCCGTAAATTTGGCGGCCATGTTTACACGCACGCTCGCTGCGCCCCGCGGCGCGTTCTTTCTGTTCGGCCCGCGCGGCACCGGCAAGAGCACCTGGATCCGGGCGCGCTTTGCCGACGCGCACGTGGTGAACCTGCTGCAGCCGGAGACCGCGCTGCGGCTTGCGCGCGAACCGGCGCTGTTCCGCGCCCAGGTGCTGGCACGGCCCAAGTCCGGCTGGATCGTCGTCGACGAGGTGCAGCGCGTGCCGCGCCTGCTCGACGAAGTGCATCTGCTGATGGAAGAGCACGGCTACCGCCGCTTCGCGCTGACCGGTTCCTCGGCGCGCAAACTGAAGCGCGGCGCGGCCAACCTGCTGGCCGGCCGCGCGACGATGCGCCGGATGTTTCCGCTCACGGCGGCGGAGATGAACTTCGCGGTGCCGGCGGCGCGGCGCCTGCGCTTCGGCTCGATGCCGCTGGCGGTGACGGCCGCCAGTGATTCCGCGCGCGAGGACTACCTGCGCGCCTTCGTCACCACGTATCTGGCGGAGGAGATCCGCGCCGAAGGGCTGGTGCGCGATCTCGGCAGCTTCGGCCGCTTTCTCGACGTGGCCGCACTCGCCGCCGGCCAGACCACGAACGTGTCGGCGGTCTCGCGCGACGCCGGCGTCTCGCGCCAGACCGCGCGCGGCTACTTCGAGATCCTCACCGATACCCTGATCGGCGACTGGCTGCCGGCCTACCGGCCGCGGGCCAAGGTCAAGGAGGTGGCGCTGCCCAAGTTCTACTGGTTCGACCCCGGCGTGCTGTTTGCGGCCGCCGGCGGCTTCGACCAGCCGCTGCCGGCAGACTTCGACGGGGTGCTGCTCGAGCATCTGGTGCTGCAGGAGCTTTCGGCCTACCTGCACTACCACGACGTCAAGGGTTCGCTCGGCTACTGGGCCACGCCGAGCGGCGGCGAGGTGGACTTCGTGTTCTGGCACGGCACGGCGATGGTGGCGATCGAGGTCAAGGCGGCGCGCCGCTTCCGGCCGGAGTACCGCAGCGGCATCCGCTCGCTCGAAAGCGGGTTCCGCGGCCGGCTTGCAAGCTGGATCGTCTACCGCGGCGACGAGGAACTGGTCGTGGACGGCACGCGCGTCGTGCCGGTCGATACGTTTTTCCGGCGGCTGCACGCCGGTGAGATACTTGGCTGAGCGCGATGGGAGGACTCGACGTGCTGGTTGACATGCTGCGAGTACGTGCCAGCCTTGGCGTGGCGGCGCTTCGACGAAATGCATTGACGCGGGCCGCGACAGCAGTTCTTGGCGCCGCCGCACGGCGTCAGCGTTTACGCCGAATTGAATTGCGGCTTAGCGCCGGGGGCCAACGAGGTGCTTTGTGAGCCGGCTTCGACTGCCCAATGGCGATGATTATCCGGAGGCGGCACACAAGCACTTGCTTGACGCGGATTCGCTCCTGAAAGGCGGGCGTCCGGACGGGGCGGCGTACCTGAGCGGCTACGTCGCTGAATGTGCGTTGAAGACCTTGTTTGTCTACGAGAAAGGACAGGGGCTGCCCGGGCACAACTTTCCGACGCTCGTGTTGCAAATCAGCGCCGTCGCCACCGTCGCAGGCGCGAAGGCCGCCAGGTATTTCGGGCCGCGCGCTCGCGCCCTGGCAAGTTCTCCGTTGGGAGGCTGGTCGCCAGCCATGCGCTACCGGGCCGCATCGATGACGCATGCCGACGCGGCAAAGTGGTGTGACGAGGCCCGCGCCATATATGGCGAGACGGTTCATAAGATGCGGCTTGACGGAGTGATCTGATGCCGTACCTGCACTTCGACGAAGCGAAGCGCGAAGCGGAAAACCTGCTCGTCGAATGGCTTCGCGCCGCGCCGGCCGTACAAAGGGCGCTTCTGGTGCGCGACGTGTTCGGCAAGTTCCGGCTGGCGCTCTGGGCCGATGGCGAGATCGACACGGCGGCCGCCGAGCGAGGTCTGACCGAACGATGCGGCGCCTGGTGGACCGGTGAGGTGCTGCGCGTCGATCGGTCCGACGCGGTGACGCGCTCGCTGTACGACGACACGGCAAAGTTGGTGCAGCGGTCACCCGAGTGCGACCGACTGCTCGTGCTCGACCGGCACCGCACGCGCACCGGTTGGTTTTTCGACGAACCGGAGCCGTTGTGGCCGGCCAGCGGCGATGCACCCCCGATCGTCGTCTTTTACTCGTTCAAGGGCGGGCTTGGCCGAAGCACCTGCCTTGCCGCGTTTGCGATTCAACGCGCACGCCTAGGCGAGCGCGTCTGCGTGCTCGATCTCGACCTCGATTCGCCGGGGGTGGGTCGGCTGCTCGCGGCCGACGCGGACGGGCTCACGGCAACCTGGGGCGTGGTGGACTTCCTGGTCGAGCAGCCGACTGCCGACGCTCCGCTCGCCGACTACTACCATCGCTGCGACCGCGTGGCCGGCGCCGGCGAACTCATCGTGTTTCCCGCGGGTCGCGTAAACGAGGACTACGCGGACAAACTGGCGCGCGTGGACCTCGAGGAAGCGCCGCCGGCAGCCGACAGTAGCCTCGGCAAGCTGCTCGCTCGCGTTCGCGCGGAGCTTGCGCCAAAGTGGATACTGCTCGATGCGCGAACCGGGATCTCGGAGTCGGCTGGGCGATTACTGTCCGGCCTCGCCCATTTGCACGTGCTGCTCGGGACGACGCAAGACCAGAGCTGGCAGGGGCTGAACCGCGTGCTGGACCGCTTGGGCAAGGCGCGTGTCGAGCGGGGTCTGCCGCAGCACGAGGTGCTACTCATCCAGGCCATGGTCCCGGCGGGCAGCGAAGCCGCGCGCTTCGCTCGCCATGCATTTGCAGCTCGCGCCGAGCGAGAATTCGCCGAGCGCTACTACGCGGCGGATGACACCGAGGAGGCGGTGGCAGCCAGCTTCTGGACCACTGCCGACACGGACAGCCTGACCGCGCCCCATGTCCCGGTGCCGGTGGACTACGAGACGAAGCTCGCCGCATTCGGCGACATTGCGGAAGTCGCCGACGCGCTTTGCGCGGGTCCATACGCCGAGATCGCCACGCGTATCGCGGAACGCTTCGAATCGGAGCTTGACGCATGAGCGAGTGGAACGAGCAGCGCAGGCGGCTGCTGCAAGCCCTGCAGAACATTGGCGGCGCCGGACGCGCCGAGGGCGAGTCGCGTGAGCGCATTCGTCTGGGCTATTTCCCGGTCGCAGAGCATCTGCGGCTGCTGGATCCCGAGGTCGTGCTCGTGGTCGGGCCGAGAGGCTCCGGCAAGACCGAGATTGCGCGCGTTTTGACCGATGCGGAACTCGTAGATGCGGTCGGCCGGTACGCGCCGGCGGTCCGTTTGCCGTCGGGCACCTCGGAATGGCTCGCCGCGTATCCGTATGGGTCGGAGACCTTCGAGGTGCGCGGGCTGAAGGACTATGTCGAACGCGAGAAGGGTGCGACCGAAAGCGTGCGGGACCTCTGGTTTGCGTATCTCGTGCGGCTTCTGGTTGACCGTTTCGATTCCGCCGACGGCGAAGCGCTGCGGGCAGTGACCTTGCCGCCGGGCGCCGACATCGACGCCGTCACAGGTGGCTTCCGCCAGGCCGGGACACGGCCTATCGTCGCCCTCGACCGGCTGGACGACCGGCTGCAGAATGAGGGCCGGTTCGTGTTCGTTACCTACGACGAGCTTGACGTCCTGGGCGCGGGCGACTGGACGCTGGTCGAGGCTGGCGTTCGCGGGCTGGTGGCCTTTTGGGCGACCTATGCGCGGCGCTGGAAGCGCCTTCGCGCCAAGATTTTTCTGCGGACCGATCTGTACGATCGGCATGCGAAGGTGGGCGGGGCCGATCTCGCCAAGCTGGCCGCTGGACGCGTCGAGCTGGTCTGGAACGAGCGCGACCTGTACGGGCTACTGCTCAAGCGCCTGGCGAACGTCGACGACGGGCTGGCCGGGTACGTCAAAGCGGTCAAGGCAGTTCAATGGACCGACGATCCAAAGCTCGGCGCGATCCCTCAACTACGGAAGTGGCAGGACGCGCGGCCCGTGGTGGAGCGCATGGTCGGTCCTTACATGGGTGCCAACCGCAAGAAAGGCCTTGTGTATCGCTGGCTCGTCGATCACGTGCGCGACGGTCAGGGACGCGCACTGCCGCGCCCTTTTGTCCGCCTGCTCGAGGAAGCCGCCCGGCAGGAACTCCAATACTTTGGCAATCTTCGCCCACCGCGTTTGCTGGAGCCGGCATCGCTACGCCGGGCGCTCGATCGCGTCTCTGGCGACCACGTGGCGCAATCGAAGGATGAGTGGCCGTGGCTCGACGAAGTAAAGGGCCGACTCGCTGCGAGTGCGCTGGTGCCGTGGGAACGCGATCGTGATGTGATCCGCTTGTTGGACGGGGAAGGGTTTGGACGGTCTGCCGCCGCACCGCCGTTCGAGGGCCGTGAGCTGCTGGAGTATCTGATCGAAATCGGCATCCTGCGCCGTCGGCCGGACGGGCGGATCGATGCGCCGGACCTTTTTTTGAGCGGCTTGGGGCTGCGGCGCAAGGGCGGGGTGAGAAGACGTGCTTGATCACACGATGATTGCGCATCTTCGAACCGAATCGGACAAGCTGGCTCCCCGGTGCCGACGCCGTTCGACGCGCAAACGGTTCCGCTCATGGGTCGAGCGAACCGCTCAGTCCAATCGTGACACCGGCCTGCACGCGATTGCGGGCGTCGCCGACATTGCAGCGGCGGAGGGTTGAGAGTCGATGGCCATCACCAACCACGATCGAGTCGGCAAGGCGATGGAGCTGCTGCGCGCGGGGCTTGCGCCCTACGTCGAGCGCGAGCTGCAGGCGGCCGCGAAGGCCGGGACCGTCCGCATGGATGCGGTGCAGCGCTTCGCCGACGATCCGCTGCTGGGCAAGAAGCCGATCGCGCAGTGGGACGTGTCGGGTCTCTTGAAGCTCATGTGGGAGACCTGGAACGACGTGTTCGGCCGCACGCTGGGGCGCGCCGAGCGCTCGCTGGTGCAGGAGCTGCGTGACTGGCGCAACAAGTGGGCGCACCAGGAGCCATTTTCGAGCCGCGACGCCGAGCGCGCGATGGATTCGATGGTGCGGCTGCTGACGGCGGTGTCGGCCAAGGAGGCCGACGAGGTGGACCGCATGA
>JBBIJJ010000159.1:0-8458 GCA_037446035.1 Burkholderiales bacterium | reverse complement strand
ACGCCGGGATCGGCGTCTGCCTGCGGCTGCAACCAGCGGAACGCGAGGAAGCCGATGCAGCCGAGCAGCACGAGCGTCACGAATCCCATCAGGACCCGCAGCGAGAAATCGTAGAAACGGTCTGCAGTCGAGAACATGCGGTCGCCAAGAGTTGGCCCGGTGACGAGGACCTGCATTATCGCGCTTTCGGATGACAGCCGTTCGGTCGATCTCGGGGTTGCATCTCGTGCGCGTCCCCGGCACCCGCCGCCAGCGGCCGTGTCCTCGCCGCGACCGCGCATCGCCGGAGGACTTGAAGGATCGTTCCAAGGACTCGTTGCCTCTGCCAGGCCTCAAGATCGGGTCGGGGACGCCGTTACGGTCGACGTGGCCCGGATCGCCTCGGTGTGGACAAACGGATGAAGGCAATCGAATGAGGGACTCCGGTGCGAGCGAACGCATCGTGCGGATGAACCCATCGATGGGATGTCGCCGCGATGCGTGCCAGGCGAGCATCGCGCGAAATTTGATCGAATGCGCCCCATGACAACCGCTTCGTTCATCGGCCCCTGCCGTCTAGCTGCGGCGCTCGCGCTGTCGCTGCTTGCCGCCTGCGGCGGCGGCTCGAGCAGCGACAGCGTCGCTCCCGCGCCATCCGCGATCGTGATCGCGGGCTTTGCGCCGGCGCAGGCGGGTCCGGGCGCGATCGTGACGGTGAGCGGCAGCGGTTTTGGCGCAGTGCAGTCGGTCCGCGTCGGCGGCACGAACGCCGCTTTCACGGTGGATTCGGCAAGCCAGCTTCGACTGACCGTTCCGGACGGCGCGTCGAGCGGACCGATCGAGCTGGCCGGCGGCGGTCGCGTGGCGCTGTCGGCCAGCGACCTCGTCGTGCTCGCGGTGCCGCGCGTCACCGGTGTGACGCCGGCGAGCATCGTTCCGCCCGCGCGCATCAACGTCACGGGCACCGATCTGGACAAGGTCACGCAGGCGCGGCTGAACGCGACGGTGCTCGCGATCGCATCGCAGTCGCCGACGGCGCTCGCGCTGGACGTGCCGGCGGGCGCCTCGAGCGGTTTTCTGACGCTGGTCGCCACCGACGGTGTGGCCCGGCAGAGCGCGCAGCAGATCACCGTCGCGGGATCGATCGCCGTCGCCTCGTTCGCGCCGACGACGGTCGCACGCGGACTCACGCTGACGGTCAATGGCGCCAATCTCGACCGCGCGACCGCGGTCGAATTCGCCGGCGGCGCGCGGGCGCCGGTCGCCGCGCGCACCGGCAGCACGTCGATCACGGTCACGGTGCCGGCGGCGGCGAACTCGGGGGTGTTCGCCGTGATCGGCAGCGCCGGCGAGCGCGTCGACGCACCGGCGAGCCTGACCGTCGTGCCGCGCATCCAGGTCGACGGATCCGCCGTCTACACCGTTGCCGCCGGCGCGCCGGTCACGCTCAACGGATTGGGGCTGACCGAGGTCAGCGCAGTCACCGTCGGCGCCAGCGCAGCGACGATCGGCGCGCGCAGCGACACGCAGCTCACGTTCACGGTTCCGGCCGGCGTCAACTGCGGACCGATCACGTTGCTGTCGCAAAGCCAGCCGTCGGTGGCGGCCGGTTCGGTGGTCGTCGGCGCCGGTTGCAACGTGCGCAGCGCCGGTGTGGAGTTCGCGCAGGTCTACTCGCAAAGTGCCGGCGCCACCTACCAGCGGCTCGTGCCTGGCAAGGAAACCTGGGTGCGCGCCTATGTCGTCGCCGAGACGGCGGGCACGGCCGCCCCGCTGGTGCGGCTGACCGGCTTCAACGGCACGACCGCGTTGGGCACGGTCACGATGACCGGGCCCGCGACCCTGCCGCAACTGGCCGCCGGCGCCGCGGTGCCGGACTCGATGCGCTACAACGAGGCGCTGACGTTCAACGCGAGCCTGCCGCCGACGTGGGTCGGTGCGGGGCTGCGCGTGCGCGTGGAGATCGATCCGGACCGCCGCTACGGCAATCCGATCGTGGTCGACGCCACGCCGGCGATCGGCACCGCCACGCGCATCGACCTCGTGCTGGTGCCGCTCGTCTCCGGCGGCAACGTGCCGCAGATGCCGTCGGCCGCCGACGTCGCCGACGAGATCGTGCGCCGGCTGCCGATCGCGCGCGAGAACGTCGGCGTGGCGATCCGCCAGCCGTATACGCTGACGTCGGTCACCGACGGCGTCGACACGAGCAGCGAGTGGTCGAGCGCATTGAACGAACTGGAGACGCTTCGCCGCAGCGAAGCGCGCACGAAGCACTACTACGGCTTCGTGCGACCGATGGTGTCGGCCGGCACCGCGGGCATCGGCTACGTCAACCGCGTCGGGTCGAGCTCGCCGAACCTCTCGGCAATCGGCTGGGACGCGAGCCGCGCGTCGTGGCGCCGCACCTTCTCGCACGAGCTGGGGCACAACTTCAGCCGCGAGCACGCGCCCTGCGGCAGCGTTGCCAACCCCGACCCGAACTACCCGTATCCGAACGGCTCGCTGAACGGCACAGCGCTGTTCGATTCGCTGCTCGACGACGTCATCTCGCCGGCCGGCATGTCAGACATCATGGGCTACTGCGGCGGCGCATGGTTCTCCGACTACAACTTCCGCGAAGTGCAGCGCTTCGTCGAAGCGCAGCCGCAGCCTGCGCTATCCATTCAGAGTGCCGAACGGACGGCGGAGGTGGTGGTCGTGTCCGGCACGATCGGGCTCGATGGCGTTCGGTTCAATCCGGTGCATCGCATGCGCGGTGCCGCCCCGGTCGCCGACGCCGGCGAGTACACGCTGCGGCTCGTCACCGCCGCGGGGGCGACGATCGAAGTGCCGTTCGACGCGGTGCGCGTCGACCACGCGGTGCCGCCCGAGCAGCACTTCTTCGTCAAGCTGCCCGATCCCGGTGCGCTCGCCGAGATCGCGGTGCGGCGCGGCGCGAACGCCTTGCCGCTCGCCGGCGCGGGCGCCGTGCGCGTGCAGGGACAGCGCGTGCCGACGCCGCCCGCAGCGGCCGCAGTCGAGTGGAACGAGGAAGGTGGCACGCTGGCGCTGGCCTGGAACGTCGCGGCGCAACGCTTTCTGAGCGTCACGCACGTCGCCGCCGACGGCACGCGGCGCGTGCTCGCGGTGCGGCTTGCCGGCGGTGCTGCCCGCCTCGACGTTGCCGATCTTGCGCGCGGCGGCGAGTTCGAATTCGCGCTGTCCGACGGACTGAACACGCGCCTGCTCGTCGTGCCGCGCTGACGCCCCGCAGCGCGCGTGTACGGCATCGGTTCGCCGTTTCGTCGCTTGGCCGTTGTTCGCGCACCGACCGTCGCCCATACTGCGCCGGCGGCCAACCCGGCTGCATCGCGACGGAGACGACGATGGACGTATGGAAGACCCATGGCGCGTTCAGCTGGTGCGAGCTGATGACCACCGACGTGGAGGCGGCGAAGCGGTTCTACACGAAACTGTTCGACTGGGGCACCAAGCAGTTCGACATGCCCGACGGGCCCTACACGACCGTGCAGATCGGCGCAGACTCGGTCGGCGGGATCATGAAGATCCCGGCCGATGCGCCGGCGATGCCGCCGCACCGGGGCTGTTACGTGACGGTCGACAAGGTCGAGGACACCGTCGCGGCTGCGCAGTCGCTCGGCGGCAAGGTGCTGGTGCCGGTGATGGAGGTGCCCGGCGTCGGCCGCATGGCCGTGCTGCAGGACCCGCAGGGCGCCGTGCTGTCCGTGATCACCTATACGATGCCTTCGAGCTGAGGCGCGGCGCGGGCGGCCTATGCCGGCTGGCCGAAGTAGATCGTCCGGTGCGGAAACGGGATGTCGATGCCGGCGGCGTCGAATGCTTCCTTCGCCCGCCGCAGGAACTCGCGCCGCACGTTCCACTGCTCGAGCGGCAGCACCTTGATGCGGCAGCGGAGTACGACCGCCGAATCGGCGAGGCTGTCGACGCCGGCGATCTGCAGATCCTCGAGGATGCGCGGCGCGAATGCGGGATCGGCGCGCAAATCGGCCGCAACCTTGCGCAGCGCGTCGAATGCGGCGCCGATGTTCGAGCGGTACGAGATGCCGATGTCCATCACCGCAAACGCGAACTCGGTCGACATGTTGGTGACCGTCGTGATCAGGCCGTTGGCGACGTAGTGCACCGCGCCGTCGTAGCCGCGCAGCTTCACGCGGCGCAGCGTCACCTCCTCGACGAAGCCGCTCTTGCCGGCAATCTCGACGACATCGCCGACGCGGATCTGGTTCTCGACCAGCAGGAAAAAGCCCGTGAAGTAGTCCTTGATCAGGCTCTGCGCGCCGAAGCCGACCGCGAGGCCAACGACGCCGGCGGCACCCAGGATCGGCGCGATCGAAACCCCCAGCTCGTTGAGCACCAGCATTGTGGTGATCAGCCCGATCACGATCGACGCCGTATAGCGCAGCACGCGGCCGACGGTTTCGATCCACTTGGAACTCTCGACGTCGGTCGTGCGCGCGGCGGCCGCACGGCGTGCACGCCGCAGCAGCCGCGCGATGACCGTGTGCACGATCCACGCGCCGGCGAGGATCCCGATCACCTTCAGCCCGGACTTCAGCTCGGGCCACCACGGTCGCAGCCATTCGAGATTCGCCCAGTCGATCATCGCCGTGCTCCTTCGCTGCCGTTGCGCGCGGCCGGCGCGCGCCGAAGCTGCAGCAACCGGTCCAGCACAACCACGATCTCCGATTGCTGGCGGATGAAGTAGTTCGCGCGGCTGGCGCGGTCCAGTTCGACGCGCACGGTGATCCAGTGTGCCGGCGCCTGCGCGAAAACGAGCTCGTCGGTCTCGTCGTCACCGACGAACAGCACGCGCTGCGCGCCCTCGTGCTCCGCGAGCGCGACGAGCGCCTCGAACTTCGTGCGCGCCCCCGGCGGCAGCAGGTTCAGCACGAGCTTGCCGCCGATCACGCGCGGCGCGGGTGCCAGTTCCTGCACGATCCGCGCAAGCGCGCGCGCGGCCTGCGCGCGATTTCGCGCGAGCCGGTAGTGCACCGACAGCGTCAGGCGCTTGTCCTCGACGACGACGCCCGACAAGGCCGCGTCGGCGAGCGCCCGCTCCAGCTGCGCGATCCAGCCGCGGCAGACCGCATGCATCGTCTCGGGCGCGGGGGCGTCGGGCAGGCCCTCGTTGCCGTGGTTGCCGATGCAGTGCCGGACTTCGACAGGTATGCGCTCGCGCAGGTCGGCGCGGCTGCGGCCGGACACGACCGCCACTGGCGCGCACTGCGCGAGCTGCGCCAGCCGCTGGCGCACGCCGATGGCCGCGCGCGCATCGGGCGGCCGCGCGACGATCGGCGCCAGCGTGCCGTCGAAGTCGAATGCGAACAGCGCACGCGCGAGCGCGAGCGTGCGCAGTGCCTCCTGCCCCTCGGCACCCAACAGAGGCTTCATGCCGTCTCGCTGTACTCGCCGATGCGGGCGGCGATCCGCTCGCGTCGGCGCAGCCGTGCGGCGTCGAGCAGCATGCGGCCGGCCCAGCGGAAGACGTTGAACTCGCGTACGAGCTGGCGCAGGCTCGCCATACGCTCGCGCTGCTCGGCTGCGGGCATCGCCAGCGCCCGGTGCAGCGCTTCGGCCACCTGCTCGATGTGGTACGGGTTGACGATCAGCGCCTCGTGCAGCTCGCGCGAGGCGCCGGCAAACTGGCTCAGGATCAGCGTGCCGCGTTCGTCGTCGCGTGCGGCGATGAACTCCTTGGCGACCAGGTTCATACCGTCGTGCAGGCTCGTGACCAGGCACACGTCGCACGCGCGGTAGTGCGCGCGCACCGATTCCGCGTCGTGGTGCTCGACCAGCAGCCGGATCGGCTGCCATGCGCCGTCGCCGAAGCGCGCGTTGATCTGCGCGGCGGTGGCGCGCACCTGCGCCTCGAAGCGTTGGTACTCGTCGAGCGAAGAGCGCGACGGTGCGGCGATCTGAACGAACGTGAATCGTCGCAGCCATTCCGGGTGCAGCTCGAATAGCCGCTCGACCGCGCGCATGCGCTCGACGATGCCCTTGGTGTAGTCGAGCCGGTCCACGCCGAGGCCGAGAAGCTGGCCCTCGTCGATGCCGAGCGCGCGCCGGATGCGCGCGCGCGCGGCGGCGACCGGTTCGTCGTTTTCCGCCGCCGGCCAGGCGATCGAGATCGGATAGCTCTCGACCAGCGTCAGATGTCCGCCGCAGGACACGGTCGAGGTCTCGTACTCGATGCGCGCCTCGAGAAAGCGGTCGACCGTCTGCAGGAAGTTGTTGCAGTGATAGCGCGTGTGAAAGCCGAGGATCGTGCTGCCGAGCAGGCCGTCCAGGATCTCGGTGCGCCACGGGCAGATGCCGAACGACTCCGGGTTCGGCCAGGGGATGTGCCAGAACGTGATGATCGTCGCGCGCGGCAGCCGTTCGCGCACCATGCGCGGCAGCAGCGCGAAGTGGTAGTCCTGGATCAGCACGACCGGATCGTCGGTGCGCGCCTCTTCGACGACCGCCTCGGCGAAGCGCTCGTTGACCGCGCGGTACTGCTCCCAGTCCTCGCTGCGAAACACCGGCCGCACGTGCGCGATATGGCACAGCGGCCACAGCCCCTCGTTGGCGAAGCCGTAGTAGTAGCCCTTTTCTTCGGTCTTGCTGAGCCAGATCCGGCGCAGCGTGTACGCGGGGTCCGCCGGCGGCACGCGCACCCGGCCGGTCGCATCGGCCGTTTCGCGATCGGCCGAGCCGCCGCCGTGTGCGATCCAGGTGCCCGAGCAGGCGCGCATCACCGGCTCGACCGCGGTCACCAGCCCGCTGGCCGGCCGTTGCACCTGGATGCCCTGCGCCGAACGCACATGGATGTACGGCTCGCGGTTGGACACGAGGATCACCTCGTCGCCGGAGAACTGATCCTTCAGCAGCCGGCGCAACGCTTCCGGATTCCACCGCAGCGTCGTCGCGTCGTGCTCGCGTCGCTCGTTCTGCATGTCGCGCAGCAGCGCGCGCAGATCGCCGACCAGCGGCTGCAGCTCGGGGCGCGGCTGCGCGAACGGACGGATCACGCCTTCGCCACGCAGCATCGCGCGCACGCCGGCCACCCAGCCGCGCCAGCTCAGATGAGCGACCGCGACCGTGATCAACGCGACCGCGAGCCCCAGCACGGTGAACAGCCAAAGGATGTACTTACGCGTGTCCTCGCTGCGCCGCTGCACGAAGCTCATGTCGTGCAGCATCACCAGCGACGCGACGACTTCGCCGTCGCGCCGCACGTCGGCGACCGCCACGTGCAGCGGTCCGCGCGGCAGTTCCAGCACGAAGCCTTCGCCCGGGCGCGCGCGTTCGCGCACGCCGCAGTCCACCGCTGCCGGAAAGTTGTGCGTCTTGCGCAGCAGCCTGTGGTCGGCATCGCACAGGCCAAGCGCGAACAACCGCTCGTCGGCCGCCGCGCGCTCGAGCAGGGCGTCGATGCGGGCGTACGACTTCGCCGCGGTCAGCTCGGCGATCTGTTCTTCCAGCGTACGCGCGACGAACGTCGAGCGGATGTCGAGGTCGCGGACGAACCAGCGCAGCGTCAGGGCGTCGATCAGCGGCATCGACACGTAGGCGAGCGCGAACAGCGCGGCGAGCAGCGGCAGAAGAAACCGGAGCGAGAGACGCAAACTTCGAAACATCGGGCGTGGATAACTCGCAAGCGGCGCATGCCTGCGCCCGCTGCGCCTTGCGGCCCCGCGGCCCGGTTACCGGGCGGGCCCGCTGCTGAGGCCGGCCTCTGACGGGATCGGCCGGGCCGGTCCGCTCTGTATGCAGAGCCGAACGATCACACTGTATCCGGTTCGACTCGCCGGCGCGTGCGCGACAGCGCGTACGTGAGAGTACCGTCAAGTCCGGCATGCGGTCGATTGCCCACATACGCAGTCACGCAGACTGTTCGGTGGCCGCCGATCCTCGCATCGCCGGTGCGCCTCGGGATTGTGCGTACGCGCAGCGACGGCTACGCCACTGCGGCGTTGTCCGTAGACTTCGGCGGTCGACGCCGTGTGCGTAGCGCGCGCGTCTGTCGAAGGAGAAACGATTTGTCTTCCATAGCGCATCCGCCGATCACGGCCGTCTGGCCCGGCAAACCGTATCCGCACGGCGCCACCTGGGACGGCGAAGGCGTGAACTTCGCGCTGTTTTCCGAGCACGCCGAGCGTGTCGAGCTGTGCGTGTTCGACCCAGCAGGCCGCCGCGAGCTGCAGTGCGTGCCGCTGCGCGAATGCACGCACGACGTGTGGCACGGCTATCTGCCGGAAGCGCGCCCGGGGATGCTGTACGGCTGGCGCGTGCACGGCCCGTACCGCCCGGCCCAGGGTCATCGCTTCAACCCGCACAAGCTGCTGGTCGACCCCTACGCACGCAATCTCGTCGGTGCGCTGCGCTGGAGCGACGCGCTGTACGGCTACGTCGTCGGCCACAAGCGCGAGGACCTGTCGTTCGACCGTCGCGACAGCGCGCACGGCATGCCGAAGTG
>JBBIJJ010000158.1:0-8498 GCA_037446035.1 Burkholderiales bacterium | reverse complement strand
ATCACTCACGCTTGCGTGACCCCTCCAGAAGGCCCGCTATCCAAGAGCCAGGGGCGCGCGACGTGCGCCCACCAAACCTTCGCATGCACGCGTGCCGTGGCTTCTGGAGGGATCACCCTGCGGGGCGGGCCGGCTCAGGGCGCATGGCGTCGTTGCGGCTCGGGTCCTTGGCGCGGGCCAAGGGTCTCGCTGCCCGCGCCTAGTCCTGCGCACCGATCCGGCCCGCCGCAAACGCGATCCATAGGTCAACAGACCCTAGGATCTCGACGAACTGCTCGCGCGTCAGCCAGCGCCGCTGCTCGCACAGCGCGCGCTGCGCGACTGCGAGCACGCCGCCGAAGCCCTGCAGCGCGAGCAGCGTGAAGGCGACGAACAATTCGCCCGGCGAGCGCGGGCGTTCGAGCGGTGCGGCTTCGGTCGACATGCCGCGATCGTAATCGCTGCATAGCGCTCCCCCTGCCCCCGCTCGAAAGGGGAGACAGGGGGATTCCCTTCGATCTCGCCGCGTGCGACTTCTTTCGTAGCGCGCGGCCCTCGCACGTCTCAGAAGGTGTGAATCTTTCTGCTGCGCGGCCCGCTGGCGTCGTTGCGCGGTGTTGGCTCCGGCCGCTTCGCTTCACATCGGCTCCGCCGATGTGAGCCTGCGCCGAAACTGCGTTTGCGGGCCTCGCCTATCCACTTGATATGTCTCGGCCCTGCGGCTGCGTGCGCCTGGCCGGCGGACCGCTCGCGACGAAATCTTCACACCTTCTCAGCGCTTCATCTTCATCCGCGCGTGCGCCGCGCGCTGCAGCACCTTCCAGCGTGCGAGCTGCTGTTTGCGCTCGAGCGCGGTCAGCGAGTCTCGCCGCAGCTCGCGCCCGAGCTTGTGGTAGTTCGCGAGCCGATCGGGCGGCACCCCGGCGCGCACGGCGCAGTCCGGCTCGTCCAGATGCCGGCAGTCGCGGAAGCGGCAGCGCGCGGCCAGGGCCGCGATATCGGAGAAGCTCGCATCCAGCGCGTCCTCGTCGGCGTCGGGTCGCAGTCCGCGCAGTCCCGGCGTGTCGATCACGCAGGCGCCGCTGGCGGCGAGCCGCAAGGTGCGGGCCGTCGTCGTATGCCGTCCGCGATGATCGTCTGCGCGCACCGCGCGCGTGGCCTGCACAGTGCGACCGACCAGCGTGTTGGTCAGCGTCGACTTGCCG
Source organism: Burkholderiales bacterium (assembly GCA_037446035.1). Taxonomy (GTDB): domain Bacteria; phylum Pseudomonadota; class Gammaproteobacteria; order Burkholderiales; family Burkholderiaceae_F; genus DSNY01. Next base: position 7,314 of record JBBIJJ010000158.1, on the reverse strand, counting down.
GCGCCCGACGAGCCGAGCAGCACGATCGTCTGGCCGGCGTCGAGATAGGGAGCCAGCTCGTCCGTGCACGCCGGATCGAGCGCGTTGACCGCGTGCAGCGGCACCGTCGGCGGCAACCGCGCGCGCAGCGCATCGAGCGCGGCGCCCGCATCGGCCGCCACGTCGGCTTTGGTCAGGACGACCACCGGCCAGGCGCCGCCGGACAAGACGACCGCGAGATAACGTTCGAGCCGGCGCGCGTTGAAGTCGCCGTCGAGGCCCATCAGCAGGAAGGCGGTGTCGACGTTGCTGACGACGACGTGCCGCACGCCGCCGGGATCGCGCCGCACGAGTTGTGTGGTTGGCGCGGCGCGCGCGTGGACCCACGGCTCGCCGCAGTCGTCGGCCTGCGTGAGGACCCAATCGCCGACCGCGAGCGTGCCGCCGGCTTCGCTCAGTGCGCGGGCGAACCGCGGATGAACGCGTGCACGCCGCTCGAGCGCGCCGTCGTGCACGAACGCCGCGTCGCGCTGCACTTCGACGACCCGCCCGGGTGCGGGCTGCGGCAACGAGGTCGCGTCCAGTGCCGCGAGCGCCTGCGCGACGGTCTGGTTGAAACCGATCGGCCGCAGCCGATCGAAAGCTTCTTCGAACATTTGGGTTTCCGAATCCGTGCCCGCGCAGCGCGCGAGCGAAGGCAATCCTGCGAACGCGCAGCGCCGCAGGGCGAATGGCGAATCGGATCGGTCGGCCGCCGGGCGGCGGCGCAGTCGGCAAGCCCGACGTCAGCGCGGATGCGGCCGACTAGCGAGCAATGACTGGATTGGACATGGCGCCTCCGTCAGGAGATGGCGCTCCGGGAGCGAGGCGCGCAGTGTGCTGTGCAAGCGGGCGCGGGTCAATCGCGGCGATGCGTGCGCCGAAGCAGCGTTGCGCCGGACCGACGTTGGGTTCACAGCCCGAGGAAGCGTTTGACCTCGGCAACCGTGCGCGCGGGGTCTTCTTCCTGCGGCACGTGGCCGAGGTCGTCGAAGCGCACGTAGCGGCTTGTGCGGATGTCGCGCGCGAAGCGTTCGCCGTGCGCGGGCGGGATCAGCCGATCGCGCCCGCCCCACAGGATCAGCGTCGGTTGCGCGACCGCGCGGATGCGCGCGCTACGGTCGGTGTTGTCGGCCTGGCGCAGCCGCTGCACGAGCGCGCGCCGGTTGCCCGCGCGCAGTGCCAGCTCGTAGTAGCGGTCGACGACGTCCGCGGTCACGCGCGCGGCGTCGCCGTAGACGTCGCGGACGCTCGCGGCGACGAGCGGGCGCGGCAGCGAGATTTCGGTGAGACGGTTCAGGCCGGGAACCAGCGCGATCTGGAAGCCGAGCGGCAGATCGAGGAAGCCGAGCGGATAGCCGACCGCATCGACCAGGATCAGCCGCTCGACGCGGTCGGGCGCGGCGAGCGCGGTGTTCCACGCGATCTCGCCGCCGAGCGAGTTGCCGCCCAGCACGCAGCGCTTGACGCCCAGCGTATCGAGCAGTCCGACGACGAACCGTACGTAACGCTCGATGCGGTAGTCGCCCCTGGGTTCGGGGCCGGTGAGTCCGAAGCCCGGCAGGTCGAACGTGATGACACGCCGCCGCTCTGCGAGCGCGGCAGCCCAGCCGTCCCACGTGTGCAGGCTTGCCGCGGTGCCGTGCAGCAGCACGATCGGCAGCGGATCGTCGCGCGGGCCGACGTCGCGCATGTGCACGGCCATGCCCTGCAGCGCAAGCAACTGCGACGGCGGCGGCGCCCAGCGCTTCATCAACGCTTCCGGCGGCCGATCGGGCGCCCAGGTCAGCGCGAGCGTGCCGCCACAGATGACGAGCAGCGCGACGAGCGAATAGCCGAGGGCGCGTAGAAACCGGGACATCGCGTTCAGGATAGCGCCGCGTGCCCGAGGCGGCGCCGGCAGCCGCCCGTGGTGAGACCGGCGCACGCGCGGCGGACAAGACGTCGCCGGCGGCCGCGGTCCGTCATGGCGGCGGTTCGCCGCCGCCGTCGCGGCCCAAGGGTTGCGCCGAAGCGCCGCTTACAAGCGCCACTCGCAGCGGCGAACCGAGTGGGAGGCGGTCGGACGCGCGACGGATCGCGCTGGCGCGCGCAGCGTCGCATCGACGAGAACGACCGGGGCCGTTGCGCCGAGCGCCTCCCGCTGCGCAGCGAGCGCCCGCTGAAGGGCGCCGTCCGCACCGTGATGGGCTGTCACGATCGGCACGCCAGCGCGCCGCGCGAGGCGATGCATCGCGTCGTTGCGCGCCAGATCGCGCACGTACAGCCGCGCCGCACCGCGCTGGCGCGCCACTTGTGCCGCCTGTTCGAGCAGGCGGGTGCCGATGCCGGCGCCGCGCGCCTGCGGCAACACGCTCAGTCCAAGCTCGATCCCGTCTTCGCCGCACGCCAGATGCAATGCGCCGGCGATGTCGAGCACCGGATCGACCACGCCGTAAACGACCTCACGCAGGAAGTCGATGCCGCCGACGTACTCGACGAGCGCCTCGTCGGTCATCGCGCGGCCGAAGCGTAACCGCCGATCCTGTGGCGGCAGCGCGAGAAAGTGAGTGACCAGTTCGTGAAAGTGAAGTGCATCCAGGCGAACGGCTGTCCGCATGCAAATCCTCCTTGGTCGATGTCGGCGCAGCGGTCGCGGGTCGCGCCCGGTTGTCGTTGCTTGTTCTGGCGCGCTGCGACTTCCGCCGTAACGGCAGAAATACTGAACCCGAATTCTGACCGGAAGATGGCCGCAGAGGTTCCGCGCCGCATTACGCGATCGCGCGTCGCGCGCCTTCGCTAGGCCGTGCGATTCGGCGCAGGCGAAAAAAAACCGCGGCGCAGGGCCGCGGTTTTCTTGCTGCGGGTCGGTCTCAGACGACGCGAATCTCTGCCGCCTGCGGGCCTTTTTGACCCTGCTTGACGACGAACTCCACGCGTTGACCCTCGGAGAGCGACTTGAAGCCGCCCGCCTGGATCTCGGAGAAGTGCGCGAACAGATCCTTGCCGCCGTCATCGGGCGTGATGAATCCGAAACCTTTTGCGTCGTTGAACCATTTGACGACACCGGTAGCCATAGTTACGTTCCTCGATAGGAAAATGGGTTGAAGAATCGATCGCGGAGCACATGCCGCCGCGACGAGCAAACGATCAAGCAACGTCAACCTGGGAGACCGAGGACGCGCCGTTGTTCAGCGAACAAACAAACGGGCCAAGAGAAACCGGCGGAAAACAGACACTCAAACGAAAGCAGGGCGAAGAGTACGCGGTTTTTCGTGCGTTGTCGAACATTATTTTTTGGGGCGCAACCGGCAAAGGAGGGCGAGGATGAAGCGTGCGGAATGGAACGGTGTAGTGCTGGCCGAATCCGACGACATCGTGACGGTTGAAGGCAACGCGTATTTTCCGGCGGCGTCGCTGCGGCGCGAGTATTTCGTGGACAGCCCGACGCACACGGTGTGCCCATGGAAGGGCACCGCGAGCTACTACACGATTCGCGTCGGCGGCCGCGAGAATGCGGACGCCGCCTGGTACTACCCCGAGCCCACCGAGGCCGCGCGCTCGATCAAGGATCGCGTGGCGTTCTGGAAAGGCGTGATCGTGCGCGACGTGTGAGCCGCGAAATCCGGCGTTTCAGTCGCCGGGCGCGACGTCGGCCGGCGGCAGCCCGGCGTGCATGCGCGCGGCGATCACGTCGAGCGCGGTGCGCGGACGCGGCCGGCCGAAGTAGTTCGCCGTGGCGAGCACGAAGCGGCCGATCACCGCGAAAGTGTCACCGCGACCGCGCGGCACCACGTGCACGTGGACGTGTGGAATGTGCTGGCCTGCCGCAGGGCCGTCGTTGACGAGCAGCGTGTAGCCGTCGGTGCGCAGCCCGGCGGCGCGCTGTGCGAACTGCACGCGCGCCACCGCGTCGAACAGCGCGCCGCGTTCGGCAGGCGTCAGTTCCTCGAGGCGCACGGCGTGCCGCCTCGGAATCACCAGCGCGTGGCCCTCGCGCACGCCGTATAGATCGAGGAAGGTCAGCGTCGAGGGCGTGCGCTCGACCACGCTCGCCGGCTCGAGACCCGCGACGATGCGGCAAAAAAGGCAGTCGTTCATCGCTGGCCGCGCAGCATACCCGCGGCCGCGACGGGCCACTGGACAATCGTGATGGCGCGGCAGCGCATCCGCCTGCCGGTAACCTTACGCCATCACCCGTCCCAACGAGGAGTCGCCATGAAACGTCTGCTCGCGGCGGCATTCGCCGCCCTGACGGCCGCGCCGGCCGCGTACGCGGCCGATGTCGGCGTCACCGTCGAGATCAGCCAGCCCGGCGTCTACGGTCGCATCGACATCGGGCGCTTTCCGCAGCCTGCGGTGATCGTTCCGCAGCCGGTGATCGTCGCGCCGCCGCCGCCGCACGTCGTCGTGCAACCGATCTACCTGTGGGTGCCTTACGGCCACCGCAAGAACTGGGCGAAGCACTGCCACAGGTACAACGCCTGCGGCTATCCGGTCTACTTCGTGCGTCACGACTGGTACGACCAGCACGTGCGCCGCGGCGACGATCGGCGCGGGCGCGACGACGACGACCGCGGTCGCGGCAAAGGCCAGGGCAAGGGCCGCGACTGAGCGAGCAGGCCAGCCGATCCGCCGCATCGACCGGACCGCCACGTGATTGAACCGGCCGCCGTCACCTATCTCTTTACCGACATCGAGGGCAGCACCCGACTGTGGGAGGAGGCGCCCGAGCGGATGCGACTTGCGCTCGCGCGGCACGACGCGCTGTGCCACGCGGCGGTCGAGCGCCATGGCGGAACGATCGTCAAGACCACCGGCGACGGTGTGCACGCGGCGTTCGACAGCGCGCGCGACGCGCTCGCGGCCGCGGTCGACATGCAGCTTGCGCTCGCCGCCCCCGACGCTGACGACGGCATCGCGCTGAAGATCCGCTGCGGCCTGCACTGCGGCGTGGACGAGCGACGCGACGGCGACTTCTACGGCCGCGCGGTCAACCGCGCGGCGCGCATCATGAGCGCCGCGCACGGCGGCCAGATCCTCGTTTCGCAGGCGGTGGCGGACGCGGTGCGCGCCGCCGCGCCGGTGGACGTCTCGCTGCGCGATCTGGGCACTGTGCGGCTGCGCGACCTGGCCGCGCCCGAACGCGTCTACCAGGTCATTCACCCGCGGCTGCGCGCGCAGTTCCCGGCGCTGCGTTCGCTCGAGGCCACGCCGAACAACCTCGCGCAGCAGTTGAACTCGTTCGTCGGCCGCGGCCGCGAACTCGCCGACGTGCGTCGGCTGCTCGCGGCCAACCGTATGGTGACGCTCGCCGGCATGGGCGGGATCGGCAAGTCGCGGCTATCGGTGCAGCTCGGCGCCGAGCTGCTCGACGACTATCCGGACGGCGTGTGGCTGATCGAGCTGGCGCCGCTGGCGGACGCGCAGCTCGTGCCGCAGGCGCTCGCTTCCGTGCTCGGCGTCAAGGAGGAAGCCGGCGGCACCGTGCTCGATGCACTGCTGAAGTTCGCGCGCGACCGCACGCTGCTGATCATCCTCGACAACTGCGAGCATCTCGTGCACGCGTGCGCGGACCTCGCCAAGCGGCTGCTGCAGGCAGGGCCCAGGGTCAAGATCCTCGCGACCAGCCGCGACGCGCTGCAGATCGCCGGCGAAACGGTGTTCCAGCTCGCGCCGCTCGCCGCGCCCGATCCGCGGGCGCAGGCAGCAGCGGAGGCGCTCGCCGCAAGCGACGCGGTGCGTCTGTTCGTCGACCGCGCCGCTGCCGCGCAGCCGGCGTTCCGGCTCACCGCGGACAACGCGCGCACCGTCGCCGTGATCTGCCACCAGCTCGACGGCATTCCGCTCGCGCTCGAACTCGCGGCGGCGCGCACGCGTGCGCTGTCGGTCGAGGCGATCGCCGCGCGGCTCGACGAACGCTTCAAGCTGCTCGTCACCGGCGACCGCACCGTTTTGCTGCGCCAGCGCACGCTGCGCGCGCTGATCGACTGGTCGTACGACCTGCTCGCGCCGCCCGAGCGCACGCTGTTCCAGCGCCTGTCGGTCTTCGCCGGCGGCTGGACGCTGGAGGCGGCCGAAGCGGTCGGCGCCGGCGGCGAGATCGAAGCGGCCGACGTGCTGGACCTGTTGGCGCGCCTGGTCGAGAAGTCGCTGGTCATCGCCGATATCGAGGGCGATCGGTACCGGATGCTGGAGACCGTGCGCCAGTACGCACACGGCAAGCTCGAAGAAGCCGGCGGCGTCGATGCGGCGCGCGAACGTCACCTCGCCTGCTACGTTCGGCTGGCCGAGGCGGCGCGTGCCGAACTGGTCGGCCCCGAACAGGGCGTCTGGCTGGAGAGGCTGGACCGTGAACTCGACAACCTGCTCGCCGCGCATGGCTGGTGCGATCGGGCCGTCGAAGGCGCGGAACTCGGGTTGCGGCTCGTCTTTTCGATCAAGTTCTATCTGTTGAGTCGCGGCTTGCTCGCATTGGGCGAGCGGCTTGCGATCGAGGCGCTGGCGCGGCCGCAGGCGAGCGGCCTCTGGCGCTGCAGAGGACTCGCCGTCGCGGGGCAGTTCTACTTCTATCGCGGTCAATACCGCGAGGCGCGCCGATATCTGGCCGAAAGCCTCGCGGTCGCGCGCGAGCTGGGCGACCAGGCGCGCGTAGCGGCGGCGTTGCAGCCGCTCGGAATGGCTTGTCTCGGCGACGGCGATCTGCGCAGCGCGCGGGTCTTTCTCGAAGAAGCGGTCGAACTCTCGGCTCGGCACAGCAACGAGCGCACGCTCGCGGCGGCGATGAATGCGCTCGCGCAGCTGCATCGCGTCGAAGGCAAGCTCGACGATGCCGAACCCCTGTGCGAACGCGTGCTGGCGATCGCGCGCGCGCTCGGCGATCGGGACAGCATCGCAATCGCGCTGCTGAACAAGGCAATGCTGGCGATCAGCCGCGGCGCGATCGCCGGCGTGACGGAGACGCTGCTCGAAGTGCTCGACATCGCCATGGCGATCGGTTCGAAGCCGGTCGGCCAGAGCGCCATCGAGGTCACGAGTGCATACGCATGCCTGCGCGGCGATGCGCTGACGGCGGCGCGCTTCTTCGGCGCCGCCGAGACGCAGGCGCACAAGACGGGGCTGCACCGCGACCCGGCCGACGACGCCTTCCTGTTGCCGCTGATCGCTCGCATCCGATCTGCCCTCGGCGATGCCGCTTATGCGAACGCCGAGAGCGCGGGTCGGGCCTTGGCCTACGAGGAAGCGATCGACGCGGCGCGCGCCTGGCTGCACGCCGCGGGCTGATCTCGGCGGGCGCCGGGGCTCAGAAGGTGTGAA
>JBBIJJ010000157.1:0-8570 GCA_037446035.1 Burkholderiales bacterium | reverse complement strand
ATACTGCTCGTCAGCCCGAGCCCCTTTTTCTACTGTCATCCCGAGCGCAGCGAGGGATCTCGCCGCTGCGAATGGCTGGGATGCCTCGCCTGCGGCTCGGCATGACAAGATGCCTCGCCTGCGGCTCGGCATGACACGACAGAGTCATGCACCGCGAGCGATGCAGCGTCGCTGTCCAAAGCGCTCACTACGTTCTTGTGATCCCGAGCGCAGCGGAGGATCTCGGCGCTACGCCCGATGCGGATGCCTCGTCTGCGGCACGGGATGACGCGGCGTTCGGTTCCGCCCTTGACGTAGCCGATGCCGCAGGTTGCGCCCTGCTGCCCAATCGTCCGCTTGAACGCCCAATCCGCCACGCGCTCGATGTCGCAGCGGCGATAATGCAAACGTCTGGCGATGCGCTGGGTGAAGTGTGCGTGCCTGCGAGGTAAGAATCACTTGAAACTGCCGGGACAACGCGAGGCGACCGACGGCGGGCCGACGAACGCCATGGAGGACGATTCCGTTCGCAGGCAATACGAGGCTTTGCCGTATCCGGCGCGCGACCCGGAGGACGAACGTCGGCGTCTGATCGGTACTTGGCTGGACGACTTGGCCTTGCTGAGCCACCGGTGCTTTCGCGGCCAGCTCGATTTCTCGCGCGGTTTCCGCGCGCTGATGGCCGGCGGCGGCACCGGCGACGGAACGATCTTCGTCGCCGAGCAATTGCGGGGCACGGCAGGCCGCGTCGTGCACCTGGATATCAGCCGCGCCAGCATCGACGTCGCCCGGCGTAGGGCGCAGGTGCGTGGCCTCGACAACATCGAATGGGTGCACGCGGCGATCGAAGATCTGGCGAGCCTCGGTCTCGGCCCGTTCGACTACGTGAACTGCGCCGGTGTGCTGCACCATCTGCGCGATCCCGAGTCAGCGTTCGAGCGGCTGCTCGACGTGCTCGCTCGCGATGGTGCGATCGCGGTGCTGCTGTACGGGGCTTATGGCCGCACGGGCGTCTACCAGCTTCAGGAACTCTTGCGCATCTTGGGCTGCCCGGGTTGGGATCTGCCGCGTCAGCTTGTTACGGCCAAGACGCTGCTTGCCGCACTACCGCCGACGAATTGGTTCCGCCGTGGTGAGGAACTTATCAACGATCACAGGTTTGGCGGCGACGCGGGCATCTACGATCTGTTGCTGCACGCCCGCGATCGCCCCTACACCGTGCCGCAGATCTATGCGTGGTTCGCAGACCGTTGCGGGCTTCATGTCCATTTGTCCGACGTTCATCGCGGCGCGCTGGCATACGATCCAGTAGCGCGCCTCAAAGGGGCCGAGCCCGCGTTGCTCGAGGCAATCCGGGCCTGTCCGCTGCGCGTAAGGCAGGCCGTTGCGGAGTTGGCGACGGGCGACCTGATCACTCATTCCTTCTACCTTACGCGCAATGCCGATGTCGTCTCGCCCTACGGTGACGCCGACTATGTACCGTTTTTCCTGACCGAAACCAACCAGGCAAGCGGTCCGGAGCTTGCGGACCTGATCGACCGACACGGCAATCGGCCGTTTCTGCTGCGGCATGGCCAATCGGGTCTGGAAGTTGTGCTCGATCCGGGGCGCTACGTGCGACACATCTTCGCGCTGATCGACGGGCAGCGGACCTTCGGCGCGATCTTCGACGCGATACGCCGTATGCCGGTAACGGGCGCGGGCGCGCCGTCGAACGACGAGCTGTTCCGCGAATTCAGGCCGTGGTACGACGCGCTTGGTTCGATCGAACGGCTGCTACTGCGGCATCGCGCGTCGCCGCCGGTGCGTATCGGACATCGCAGCGAGTGAGAAGGTGTGAACCTAGAAACGGCACTTAAAGTCGGTGAAGTACCGAGAAACGTATTCGCGCCAGAGGCTTGTAGTGCCCACGACCATCACCCGTTTGGAACTGCTCCGCAGTCGTCAGAATCGGCTTGAAACCCGCATGAATGCTGGCTTTCTGCCGTTTCGACGTGACGCCAACTGCCGAATTTAGGGTGAAGATTTCGTCGCGAGCGGGCCGCTGGCTAGGCGCACGCAGCCGCAGGGCCGAGACATATCAAGTAGATAGGCGAGGCCCGAGCAGCGCGCAACGACGCCAGCGGGCCGCGCAGCAGAAAGATTCACACCTTCTGAGACCGCATCCCTGCGGGTCGGCGCAGGCTTCATCGGGATTCATCGGCCACGATAAGCTGTCGACTGTATGTTGCTGTCACTGAACGTCCGCGATTTCGTGCTCGTCGACGAGCTCGCGCTCGAGTTCGGACCCGGGTTCACCGTGCTGACCGGCGAGACGGGTGCGGGCAAATCGATCCTGATCGACGCGCTGCTGCTCGCGCTCGGCGAACGCGCCGACGCCGACGTCGTGCGCGAAGGCGCGGCGCGCGCCGACATCGCCGCCGAGTTCCGGGTCTCACCCGACATCGCGGCCTGGCTGGCCGAAAACGATCTGGCGGGCGAGGAGGACACGGTGCTCGTGCGCCGGACGGTCGACGCCGGCGGGCGCAGCAAGGCGTTCGTCAACGGCACGCCCGCCACGCTCGCGCAACTGCGCGAGCTGGGCGAACGCCTCGTCGACGTGCACGGCCAGCACGCGCACCAGTCGTTGCTGAAGCCGGCGGCGCAGCTCGCGCTGCTCGACGAACACGGCGGCCATACCGCGCTCGCGCGCGAGGTCGCCGCCGCGTTCGCGACGCACCGCGCCGCGGTCAAGGCGCGCACGGACGCCGAAGCGATGGCCGCGAGCGCGGTCGCCGAGCAGGACCGGCTGCGCTGGATCGTCGACGAGCTGGGCGCACTGGCGCCCGCCGAAGGCGAGTGGGAGCAGGTCGAGGCCGAACACAAGCGTCTGTCGCATGCGGCGAGCCTGCTCGAAGGCGCGCAGACGGCGGTCGACTCGCTGTCCGAAGCGGAGGACTCGGCGCTGACGCGCATCGACACCGTCGCGGCGCGGCTCGGCCAACTCGCGCAGTACGACGAGCGGCTCAAGCCCGTGCTCGAAGCGCTCGAGACCGCGCGCATCCAGGTCGACGAGGCGACCTCCGAGCTGCAGCGCTATCTCGCCCGCACCGATCTGGACGGAGCGCGGCTCGCCGATGTGGAGGCGCGCGTGGCCGCGCTGCACTCGGCCGCGCGCAAGTTCCGGTGCGCCCCCGGCGAACTGCCCGAGCTGCTGCGAGCCTCGCGCGAGAAGCTCGCCGCGCTGTCGGCGGCGACCGACCTCGACGCGTTGCGTCGACGCGAGGCCGAAACGCTGGCCAACTACCTCGCAGTGGCCAGGCGACTGACCGCCAGCCGCAAGGCGGCGGCCAAGCGCATGGGCACCGAAGTCACGCGCGCGATGCAAGACTTGTCGATGGCGGGCGGCCGCTTCGAGGTCGCGTTGCACGACGCCGAACCGGCCGCCAGCGGGCTCGAACGCGCCGAGTTCCTCGTCGCGGGCCACGCCGGGGTGGCGCCGAAGCCGCTCGCGAAAGTCGCCTCCGGCGGCGAGCTGGCGCGCGTGAGCCTCGCCATTTCGGTGATCGCGGCGACCGCCACGCCCGTGGCGACGCTGATCTTCGACGAAGTCGACGCCGGCATCGGCGGCGCGGTCGCCGAGACCGTCGGACGGCTGCTCAAGCAGCTCGGCCAGATGCGGCAGGTGCTGTGCGTGACGCACCTGCCGCAGGTGGCCGCACGCGGCGACCAGCACCTGGTCGTGGCCAAGGTCGCCGACGGCGAAGGTCGACCCGTATCGCGCATCGCCGCGCTCGACCGCAAGACGCGCGTCGACGAGCTGGCCCGCATGCTCGGCGGCATCGAGATCACCGAGACCACCCGCAAACACGCGCGCGAGATGCTCGCCGGGTGACGGAGTATTCGGGATCCATCGAGCCTGACAAATCCTGACGGCGCCCGCGAAACCGCCGGCATTCGCCGCCCGCGCCGCTGGCCTTTCCGCGCCGCTCGCCGTTTAGCGCCAACGACCCATGGTCATTTCGCGCCAGCCGTTCTTTGTCAGTCCGAGCCGCAGGCGAGGCATCTGTCCCGATCGCAACGCCGGGATCCCTCGCGCTGCTCGGGATGACACCACCACGTCGTTCCTCGCCACGGACCCGTGTCGGCACGAGAAATCTCGCCCGCGCGCCGCAGGGGCAACGGCGAGACCGCCTTGCGTATTCGCGATGTCAAGCGATCGGACGAAGTTCGGCGGATTCCAAGTCCGCTCGCGCACGCCACGTGGTGGAGCGCCGCGCACGCCACCAAACCGCTCGGTCCTGAATCCCGAATCCTCAATCCTGTTTGGGCCGGTGCGGGCAGTCCGGCTTGATGCAGTCGCCGTACAGCGCGAGCGCGTGGTCGTGCAGGCGGAATCCGCGTTCGGCGGCGATGCGCTGCTGGCGCTTTTCGATTTCGGCGTCGACGAACTCCTCGACCCGACCGCACGTCAGGCACACGAGGTGATCGTGATGCGCGCCCTCGTTCAGCTCGAACACGGCACGACCCGCCTCGAAATGGCTACGCGCCAGCAGCCCCGCCTGCTCGAACTGAGCCAGCACGCGATAAACCGTCGCCAGCCCGACGTCCAGATGCTCGGCGAGCAGGGCTTTGTAGACATCCTCCGCGCTCATGTGGCGCGCGCTGCCCTGCTGCGCGTTGCGCTGGAAGATCTCCAGGATCTTCAGGCGCGGCAGCGTGGCCTTCAGCCCCGAGCTCTTCAGTCCGAGCGGCTTGGCTTCTGCGGGCGGAACGCCACGGCTGGGCATGACGAAAACTTCGTTTGGGCGGCAAGCGGTGTCGGTGCGTCGGTATCATAGCGCCCGCCTTTCATCGACCCGGTTACGCGATGCTGTCCACACCGTTTGCGCGCGCGCTGCTGGCCGCTGCCGCGCTGCTCGCCCTCGCCGGCTGCGAATCGGTTCGCACCTGGACGCCGAGCCTGCTCAGACCGTACCGGCCCGACGTTCAGCAGGGCAACGTCGTCACCAGGGAGATGGTCGATCAGCTGCACTCGGGCATGTCGCGCGATCAGGTGCGCTTTCTGTTGGGCACGCCGCTGCTGACCAGCGTGTTCCATCAGGATCGCTGGGACTACGTGTACCGGCTCGCGCGCGGCTCGGGCGAGGTGCAGGCGCGCAAGCTGGTCGTGTTCTTCAAGGACAACCGGCTCGAGCGCTTCGAGTCCGACGAGATGCCGCCCGAGGCGCTCGCCGACAACCTGATCCTCGGCCGCAAACCGAAGGCCGCGCCCAAACCGCCGCCGAAAGAACCCGAGGCGCCGATCAATCTGCCTGCGAAGTGAACGATGACGGTCACCGTGGCCATCGCCGGCAGCAGCGGACGCATGGGGCGCATGCTGATCGAGGCGGCGCTCGCCGCCGACGACGTTCGCGTCGGCGCCGCGTTCGAGCGCGCCGGCAGCCCCGACCTCGGCCGCGACTGCGCCGAGTTCCTCGGCCGTACCACCGGTGTCGCGATCACCGACGATCTTGCGCGCGTGCGCGCCGCGCAGGTGTTGATCGACTTCACGCGGCCGGAGGGCACACTCGAGCACCTGAAACACTGCGTGGCGCACGGGGTCGCGATGGTGATCGGCACGACAGGGTTCGACACCGCCGGCAAGGCGGCGATACGCGCCGCGGCGGAGAAGATCCCGATCGTGTTTGCGCCGAACATGAGCGTCGGCGTTAACGCGACGCTCAAGTTGCTGGAAGTCGCGGCGAAGATTCTTTCCTCCGGCTACGACATCGAGATCGTCGAGGCGCATCATCGGCACAAGGTCGACGCGCCGAGCGGCACCGCGCTGGCGATGGGCGAGACGATCGCGCGCGCGCTCGGCGTCGAGTTGGACGACGTGGCGGTGTACGCGCGCCACGGCATCACCGGCGAGCGCAAGCCGGGCGCGATCGGCTTTTCCGCGATCCGCGGCGGCGACATCGTCGGCGATCACACGGTGCTGTTCGCAGGGCTCGGCGAACGCATCGAGATCACCCACCGATCGGCCAGCCGCATGACCTACGCGCTCGGCGCGCTGCGCGCGGCGCGGTTCCTCGCCGGCAAGTCGAAGGGGCTGTTCGACATGCACGACGTGCTCGGCCTGCGCTGACGAGCATGCACGATGGCTGGCGCGACTGAGGAAGCGGGCGTCCGTGCCCGTCTCCCTTACCCACGCCACCGCTCCTCGCGCACGCGAGGGCGGATGCGCGAGTCGACCCAACGACGCTGATCTCGAATGGAACTGCAATCCCCTCTGGGCGTGGCGCACTTCTGGTCGCAGGCCGACGCCGTGATCCGCGCCACCGCGTACATCCTGCTGTTCATGTCGGTGGCGAGCTGGTTCCTGATCCTGTGGAAGAGCTGGTCCTGGTGGCGCACGCGGCGCGCGTCGCGGCAGCTCGAGCAGTTCTGGTCCGCCAGGTCGATCGACGAGGCGATCGCGCTGATCCGTCCGCTCGACAGCGAAGGCATCTTCGTGCCGATCGCTGCCGGCGGCGCGGCGGCCGCGCAGGCGCCGGTCGCCGAGGAAAGCCTCGCCGCGCGCGTGGACCGCTCCGAGCTGATCACGCGCGCGCTGCGCCAGCGCATCAACGAAGCGGCCGCGCGTCTCGAAGCGGGGCTGACTTTCCTCGCCTCGGTAGGCAGCACCGCGCCGTTCGTGGGGCTGTTCGGCACGGTCTGGGGCATCTACCACGCGCTGCTGTCGATCGCCGCGACCGGCACGATCTCGATCGACAAGGTCGCCGGCCCGGTCGGCGAGGCGCTGATCATGACCGCGTTCGGGCTGGCCGTCGCGATCCCCGCGGTACTCGCGTACAACGCGTTCACGCGCGTCAACCGCGTCGTGCTCGCGCAGCTCGACGGCTTCGCGCACGACCTGCATTCGTTCCTGACGCTGGGCGCGCGGCCGGAGGCGGGTTGAAGTGAAGCGGACCTCCTCGTCGACCCGCGGCGGGCGCGCGGCCCGCCGTTGGCCGCACCCTGCCGCGTCCATGGATCGCGTCGGCCGAGTCCGGGGCGGGCGTGGCGAGCGCCACCGCCGGCTTTCCGGCGACACCCCGGGGCACCCGCGACGATGAGCTTCGGCGGATTCGAGCGCGGGCAGGCGCCGTCGCAACCGATGGCGGAGATCAACGTCACGCCGCTCGTGGACGTGATGCTGGTGCTGCTGGTGATCTTCATCATCACCGCGCCGCTGCTGTCGTACGCGATCAAGCTCGATCTGCCGGACGCCAGGGCGCCGGCGGCGAACGCCGCGCCCGACGCGATCAGGTTGTCGATCGACGCCGACGGTCGCGTCTTCTGGAACGACGAGCCGCTCGGCGTGGACGAACTCGCGCCACGGCTCGCGCTCGCCGCACGCGCAGCGCCGCAGCCCGAGCTGCACCTGCGCGCCGACAAAGGCACGCGCTACGAACGCATCGCCGCGGTCATGTCCGCCGCGCAGGAAGCGGGTCTTGCGCGCATTGGTTTCGTCACCGAACCGCCCGAGGCCGCGCCCACCGCCCGGCCGGACGCACCGACGCCGAGGAAGTAACGCGGTGAAAGTCGCGAAGACCCGAACCGACCCGTTTTCTGCTCTCGCACGGGCGCCGATGGCGCTCAGCAAGCCGTTGCAAGGCGAACGAACTGTTTGCGCAAACCCTGCGCTTCTTCGCGTCGAGGCTTGCCGGCCACCCGCGCGGCCGCAGCGCTTGCGGGCCCTGCGCGCTGCCCGCTGCGCGCTGGCCGCAGCCGCCGTGCTCTGCGTCGCGTTCGGCGCGCGCGCGCAACCGGTGGCCGCCGTCGACGACGCCGGCCACCGCATCGAACTGCCGCAGCCGGCGCAACGGATCGTCAGCCTCGCGCCGCATCTGACCGAGCAGCTGTTCGCGATCGGCGCGGGATCCCGCATCGTCGGCACGACCGACTTCGCCGACTACCCGGAGCAGGCCAGGCGCATCCCGCGCGTCGCACGCGCACACAGCGTCGATCTGGAGCGCGTCGCCGCGCTCGCGCCAGACCTGATCGCCGTCTGGGGCTCGGGCTACCCGCCGGCGGTGCTCGAGGCGCTGCGCCGGCTCGGCGCGCCGGTGTTCGTCAGCGAACCGAAGTCGCTCGCCGACATCGCCACCTCGCTCGAGCGGCTGGGCGCACTGACGGCGAGCGCCGATGCCGGCGCGGCCGCCGCGGCGTTTCGCGCGCGACTCGACGCGCTGCGCGCGCGCTACGCCGCGCGGCGGCCGGTGTCGGTCTTCTACCAGATCTGGGCGCAGCCGCTGATGACCTTGTCGGGGCGCCACGCACTGAACGATGCGATCCGCGTCTGCGGTGGTCGCAACGTGTTCGAGGACCTCGTGCCGATCGCGCCGGTCATCGCGGTCGAGGCCGTGCTGGCCGCCGACCCGGAGGTCATCGTCACTGCCGAGCCCGGCGCCGGCCCGAGCGATGCGCTGAACCGCTGGATGCGCTTCCCGTCGCTGCGCGCGGTGCGGGCGGGCCGGCTCGTCTCGCTCGACGCCGACCGCATCAACCGTCACACGCCGCGCCTGCTGGAAGAACTGGCCGTCTTGTGCGAGCGGATCGACCAGGCACGCTCGCCGCGTTGAACC
>JBBIJJ010000156.1:0-8605 GCA_037446035.1 Burkholderiales bacterium | reverse complement strand
ATTCGCACCCACTGGAAGACAGCGCCTTTTCACGGCGCACTGAAATATCCGGGCTACTGCCCCATCAGCAGGTTCGGCAGCCACAGCGAGATCGCCGGCACGTAGGTGATCAGCGCGAGGAACGCGATCATCACCAGGATCCACGGCGCGCAGGCCTTGGTGACCTCCGTGAGTCCCATGTTGGAGATGCCGCTCGCGACGTAGAGGTTCAGGCCGACCGGCGGCGTGATCATGCCGATCTCCATGTTGACCGTCATCAGCACGCCGAGGTGGATCGGGTCGATGCCGAGTTTCATCGCCACCGGGAACAGCACCGGCACGGTGATCAGCAGGACCGACGACGGCTCCATGAAGTTGCCGGCGATCAGCAGCAGGATGTTGACCACCAGCAGGAACATCCAGGGCTGAAGCCCCATGTCGGTGATCCAGGCCGCCAGGTCCTGCGGGATCTGCTCCGAGGTCAGCAGGAAGGAGAACAGCACCGCGTTGGTGATGATGTACAGGATCATCGCCGACAGGTTCGCGGAGTCGATCAGCACCTTCTTGACCTGCTTGATCGACAGGTCCTTGTAGACGTAGACCGACACGAAGAACGCGTACGCGGCGCTCATCGCCGCCGCCTCGGTCGGCGTGAAGATGCCGGTGTAGATGCCGCCGATCACCACGACGATCAGCAGCAGGCCCCACACGCTTTCGCGGAAGCTCGCCCAGCGCTCGCCCCAGGTGGCGCGCTTCATGCGCGGATAGCCGCGCTTCCAGGCGACGAACCAGGCGACGGCGAGCAGCAGGCCCGCCAGCAGCAGGCCGGGGATGATGCCGGCGATGAACAGCCTGCCGATCGAGGCGTTGGCCGACACCGCGTAGATCACCATCACGATCGACGGCGGGATCAGGATGCCGAGCGCGCCCGACGTGCCGATCACGCCGACGCCGAACTTCTTCGGGAAGCCCTGCGCCACCATCGCCGGCAGGATGATCGAGCCGATCGCCACCACGGTGGCCGGGCTCGATCCGGAGACCGCGGCGAACAGCGCGCAGGCGACCACGCCGCCCAGCGCCAGCCCGCCATGCCAGTGGCCCACCAGTGCGGTGGCGAAGCGGATCATCCTCTTCGCCACGCCGCCGTGCGTGAGAAAGTTGCCGGCCAGGATGAAGAACGGGATCGCCATGATCTCGAACTTCTCGATGCCGGTGAAAAGCTTCAGCGCCACCGACTCCAGCGGCACCTGCGTCATCGTGAACAGGAAGGTGAGGACGGTCAGGCCGAGCGCGATGGAGATCGGCATGCCCGTGATCATCAACAGGCACAACAGGCCGAAGATCACGAGGCCGGTCATGGCTGGCTCCCCGGCTTGACGTCGGCCGGATGCGGGTCGCTTTCGGCCTTGGCCCACAGCGTGGCGTCCTGCTTGTCCAGACCCTCCACATGCCCGTGGTCGGCGTGCGGCAGATGGCCGGTCTTGTGGAAGTTCCAGGCCACCTGCAGGAAGCGGAAGCACATCAGGTACGAGCCGAGCGGAATCGCCAGATAGACGATCCAGATCGGCCACTCCAGATCCGGCGAGACCTGGTCGGTCCCGGCCAGGTGCCAGACGAACTTGGCGCCGAAGCTGCCGATCGTCGCGGTAAAAAGGGCCCCGGCCAGCAGGCCGAACAGCACGAACCAGCCGCGCTTGCGGTCATCGAGCGCGTTGATCATCACGTCGACGCCGACATGGATGCCGGTGCGCACGCCGTAGGCGGCGCCGAACTTCGCCATCCACACGAACATGAAGATGCACAATTCCTGCGCCCAGCCGAGGTTGAGCGCAAGCAGCCAGTCCTGCACGACCGGGATCGGCAGCCCCGCCGCATAGCGGTGCAGCACCGCGACGAAGATGATGAGGGTGGCCGCGCCCATCAGGATCGCGATCAGCCACTCCTCGAGATGATCGAGGAACTTCACCGCCTCCTCCCCTGGGACGGTCGGCCAGCGCCGCCGGCCGCTCCGCGTAAGGACTGCGCTCGCCGCGCGCGCCGTCGCGGGATCAGGCGTTCGGATCGAATCCGGTCGCCTTGTAGATCGAGGCGATCAGATCCTTGCCGATGCGGTCCTCGTTCTCGCGATGCACCTTGACCAGCACCTTCTTCCACGCCTTCTTCTCTTCGGGCGTGAGCGTCAGGATCTGGCTCTTGCCGGACTTGCGCACCGCCTCCAGCGCATCGTCGTTTTCCTTCTTGGCGATTCCGTTCGCGTACCTGGTCGCGTCCTTCATCGCGCCGTCGAGCGCGGTACGGACGTCCGCCGGCAGTCCGTCCCAGAACTTCTTGTTGGCGATCACGGCGTAGCCGAGGTAGCCGTGGTCCGACAGCGTCACGTACTTCTGCACCTCGTGCATCTTCTGCGTGTACAGGTTCGACGGCGGGTTCTCCGTGCCGTCGACCACGCCCGTCTGCAGCGCCTGGTAGACCTCGGAGAACGCCATCACCTGCGGTATCGCGCCGAGCGCGCGCATCTGCGACTCCAGAACTTTGGACGACTGGATGCGCATCTTCACGCCTTTGAAGTCCTCGGGCTTGCGCAGCGGCTTGTTGGCGCTCATCACCTTGAAGCCGTTGTCCCAGTAGGCGAGCCCGGTGATCCCCTTCGACTCGAGCTTCTTCAGCAGGCCCTGGCCGATCGGCCCTTCGGTGATGCCGTGCAGCTCAGTGTAGCTGTCGAAGATGTAGGGCAGATCGAACAGCTCGAACTCGCGCACGCCGAGCGGCCCGAACTTGGCGAGCGACGGCGCCAGCAGCTGCACCGAACCGAGCTGCAGCGCCTCGACCTCCTCGCGATCCTTGTACAGCGTCGAATTCGGATAGACCTCGACCTTGACGCGGCCCTTGGTACGCTCCTCGGCGAGCTTCTTGAAGTAGTCGGCGCCTTTGCCTTTCGGCGTGTCGGTCGCGACGACGTGGCTGAACTTGATCACGATCGGCGCCTGCGCGCGCAGGATCGCCGGCGCGGCCAGCGCGGCCGCCGCCGCTCCGGTGGTCGCCAGCACCTGCCGGCGCGTGTACTTCCTGAGCCTCATGTCCGCCTCCCTTGGCGAGTCCCTGGCCGCGCCCGCTGGAGCGCAGGCTCTAAATGCGGTTTGTACGCGCAAGATCGGCGCGCCGATTTGACGGCGCGCAAGGTGGTGGCACCAAGTCGATCCCTTGGCCGCAAGATCCGCCGCGGTGTGCGTGCGCATGCGCGCACCATGCTGCCGGGCTCGAGCTCGTACGTATGCAAGCCGGGAAGTGCCCGAGGCAGACACTCGGACTCGGCGAGCGAGCCGGCGCCGCGCGCGCCGTCAAGTGCCCTGTGCGCGCTGCAGAATCCGGCGCGCCCGCGCGACGACGGGCGCATCGACCATCGCGCCGTCGACGCGCGCAGCCGCGCCGGTCGCGGAAGCGGCGAGCACGCGCCGCGCCCACGCGATCTCATCGTCCGCCGGCACGAACGCGGCGTGCACCGCGGCGATCTGTTTCGGATGGATGCACAGCTTGCCTCCGAAGCCGAAGCGGCGCGCCCGCGCGAGTTCTTGTGCCAGCCGCGCTTCGTCGTCGAGCGCGGTGCATACGCCGTCGACCGGCGGCGGCAGTCCGCCGAGCCGCGAAGCGAGCACGATGCGCGCGCGAAAGTAGTGCAGCGGCTCGCCGTCGTCCTCGATGCCCAGGTCGACCTGCAGATCGAGGCTGCCGAAGGCCAGACGCGCCACGTCCGTGCGCGCGATCGCGTCAATGTTCTCGAAGCCGGCCGCGGTCTCGACGATCGCGATCACTGCGGCTGCGGGCAACGCGGTGCGCACGCGCTGCACGTGCGAAGGATGTTCGACCTTCGGCAGTACGACGATCGGCGCGCGGACCGCGCCGCAGGCCGCGAGATCGGCGTCGAACCACGGCGTGCCGGCCGCGTTGATGCGCACTGCCGCCCGGTGCGCGACGCCGGCCAGCGCTGCGCGCGCGGTGTCCTTGTCGGCCACGGCGACCGCGTCTTCGAGGTCGATGATCGCGATGTCCGCGCCGCTCGCGAGCGCCTTGCCGATGCGGTCCGGGCGCGTCGCGGGAACGAACAGCAGGCTGCGTGCAGTGTGCGGCGCTTCGGCAGTCATGTCAGTTGACCCACCGCGCCACGCGCGACCAGCGTCGCACGAAACGCAGATCAATGTGCGAACGCGGAGGCGCAGAGGCCGCGGAGAAATGCGGAGAACGACAAGCGACTCGGAGCGCCTTTCCTGCGCGCTCCTCTGCGCCCTCCGCGTCTTTGCGTTCGCTCGGTTTCACTTCAGTACGAACGCGGCAGACCGAGCACGTGCTCGGCGATGTACGACAGGATCAGGTTGGTCGAGATCGGCGCCACCAGGTAAAGGCGTGTTTCGCGGAACTTGCGCTCGACATCGTATTCGGCCGCGAAGCCGAAACCGCCGAAAGTCTGCAGGCAGGCGTTGGCCGCCTCCCACGATGCCTTCGCCGCCAGGTGCTTGGCCATGTTCGCCTGCGCGCCGCAGGGCTCATGCGCGTCGAACCGTCGGCACGCCTCGAAGCGCATCAGGTTCGCGGCCTCGACTTCCATGTAGCTCTCGGCGATCGGAAACTGCACGCCCTGGTTCTGCCCGATCGGCCGGCCGAACACGACGCGCTCGGCGGCGTACTTCGTGGCGCGGTTGACGAACCACCAGCCATCGCCAATGCATTCGGCCGCAATCAGCGTGCGCTCGGCGTTCAGCCCGTCGAGGATGTACCGGAAGCCCTTGCCTTCTTCGCCGATCAGGTTTTCGGCGGGGATCTCCAGGTTGTCGAAGAACAGTTCGTTCGTTTCGTGGTTGACCATGTTCGGGATCGGCCGCACGGTCATTCCCTTGCCGATCGCCTGATGCAGATCGACGATGAAGATCGACAGGCCCTCGGACTTGCGCGCGACCTGCGCCAGCGGCGTGGTGCGCGCCAGCAGGATCATCAGGTCCGAGTGCTGCACGCGCGAGATCCACACCTTCTGCCCGTTGACGACGTAGCGGTCGCCCTTCTTGACCGCGGTCGTCCTGAGATTGGTCGTGTCGGTGCCGGTCGCCGGTTCGGTCACACCCATCGATTGCAGCCGCAGCTCGCCGCGGGCGATGCGCGGCAGGTATTGGCGCTTCTGCAGCTCGGAGCCGTGCCGCAGCAGCGTGCCCATGTTGTACATCTGGCCGTGGCACGCGCCCGCGTTGCCGCCGTTGCGGTTGATTTCCTCCATGATCACCGAAGCCTCGGCAAGCCCCAGCCCCGAGCCGCCGTATTCCTGCGGAATCAGCGCGGCAAGCCAGCCCGCCTTCGTCAGCCCTTCGACGAAGGCCTCGGGATAGCCGCGCCGCGCGTCGACCTCGCGCCAGTACGCATCGGGGTAGCGGCCGCACAGCTCGCGCATGCCGTCGCGGATGTCCTGGTAGCAGTCCGGATGCGGAAGATCCATGGCGACGCTTCCGAGACGATCAATCCAGCTCGGCGGTCGCGTCCAGCGCGATCCTGCCGTCGGGCGCCTGCGTCCAGAGCCGGACGCGATCGCCTTCGCGCGCGCCGCACACTTCGAACGGCGCGATGTCGAACAGGGGCGCGAGCGCGCGGAAGGCGAAGCGCGCCACGCGCGCGGCGGGCAGCTCGCGGTCGAGCAGTTCGAGCAGCAGCGTGGCCTGCAGCGGGCCGTGCACGACGAGCCCCGGATAGCCTTCGACCCCGGTGGCGTAGCCGCGGTCGTAGTGGATGCGATGGCCGTTGAAGGTCAGCGCCGAATAGCGGAACAGCAGCACAGGGTCGGGCGCGACCGTGCGCCGGAACTGCGCCCTGCGCGGCACTCCTTCGCTTTGCGCAGGGGCCGGCGCGCCGGGCTGCGGCGCTTCGCGATAGACGATGTCGTGCTCGTCGACGAGCGCGAGCCGGCCGTCGGCGCGGATCTCGTGGCGCACGGTGACGATCGTCAGCGCACCGCTGCGGCCGGACTTGTTGTCGACGCCGGCGATCGTGCTAGTGCGCGCGAGCGCCGCGCCGAACGCGATCGGCGCGTGGAATTCGAGCCGGCTGCCCGCCCACATGCGGCGCGGCAGCGCCACCGGCGGCAGAAAGCCGCCGCGCGCGGGATGCCCGTCGGCACCGAGCGTCGACTGCAGCGCGCGCGGAAGGAAATACAGCCAGTGCCAGCACGGCGGCAGCGTCGCGTCGCGCGCCTGCAGCTCCGCGATCAAATCGGCGCGGTCGAGCACGGCGGCAAGCCGCAGCGCGGGTGCGCGCAGCGCGACGTCCTCATCCGTTTCGCTGCGCCCGATCCACGTCCGGTAGTCGGCCGCCCCCTCGCTCATCGGCGTCTCCGCGCGCCTCGGCATGGCGTGCAGCGCGCAGTCTGAACGGGCACCGCGGCCCACACAACTGCGCACGCCGGCCGTGCGCCGGCGCGGCGCCTCAGTACCGCCCGTGCTGCTTGTAGATGTAATTCGACAGCTCGGACTGCTGCATCCACAGCCGCCGCTGCAACTGGTGCACGACGCGCACGATCGCGCGCATTACCCGGTAGACCAGCAGCGGATCCTTGTCCAGCAGCGCTTCGAGCTTGGTGCGCTCCAGCCCGATCACGCGCGTGGGCGCGGCGGCGATCAGCGACGCGTAGCGCTTTTCGCCGTCGAGCCACGACAGCTCGCCGGCGAAGTCGCCCGCCGACAGCGTGTTCAGCGTCACCTGCTCGCTGGTGCCCGCGTTCTTGACCACGCCGAGGAAACCGCTGACGATCAGATAGAAGTGCTCGTCGGGCGCGCCCTCGCGCACCAGCACTTCGCCTTCGCGCAGGTCGCGCAGCTGCATCGCCGCCGCGAGCGTGCGGCACTGCTCGTCGTTCAACTCGGCGGCAAGCCGCGAGGGTCGCAGCGCCTGATAGATGTCGTCGTTCATGATCGGCTCCGGTTCGGGCGGTGGCGGCAGCGGGCGCGGCGCAGGCGTCGGGATCCTTTCGGCGCGCGCGACGTACGCATCGACCATCGTATCCGTATAGCGCCGCACGATGGGCGCGGCCAGTCCGCGCAGCAGCGCGTCGCCCGGTTCGCAGAAAAGAGTGAACTCGATCCGGCAGGCGTCGGGCTCGAGCCGGGTCAAATTCCATTCGCCGTCGAAGCGCCGGAACGGCCCCTCGACCATGCGTAGTTGCAACCAGTCCGGGCGGCGTTTCGGGTTGCGGGTAACGAGTTGGATCGGTACCCCGGCAAAGCGCATCGTCAGCCGTGCGGCGACGATTTCGTCGGTGCGCTCGAGGATCTCGGCGCGGATGCAGCCGGGGATGAATTGCGGGTAGTGCTCGGCCTGCTCGATCACGTCGAACACGATCTCGACGGGCCGCAGCACGACGACGGAGCGGCGCACTTCCATGGCGCAAGGATGACATGGAAAGCGCGGCGTTCGCGGCGTCCCGCGCACCGGTGCGGGAACGCGCCGACGCCGTTCGGCGGGAACGGGAAAAAGCGCCGAATTCAGGTCCGAACCCGGGGTTTGACTAATGCGTCCAGGCGATGGTTGCGCCGCTTTCCGTGCCTAAGATCGGCGCGTTCCGTCCGCCGCCGCCCGCCGTGCCCGGCCTGACCCTTTTCAATGAGCTGTCGCCGAACGTGATCGGCGCGCTGATCGGCGCGGGTGCGACGCTGATCGCCGCGCTGATCAACCTGCGCATCGCGTGGCGGCGCGAAGTGCTCGACCGCCTGCAACGCTCGCGCTCGACGGCGCGCGGCCGCCGCGGGCTGCTGCTGGCGATCACCATTTTGGTCGCCGCTGCCGCGGTCGGCGGCTACGCCGGCGCGTTGTACGTGATGCAGCGCGACCGCCAGCACACGGCCGCGATGCGCGCCGAGCTGCACGAGCAGATCGCGCAGATCAAGGAAGCGGCCGCGCGCTTCGGCGAGGCGCGGCTCGCGGAGCGCGCCGCGCTCGAGACCGAGGCGCAACTGCTGGCAGAGCGCCGCCGCGGTGCGGAAGGCGTGGCCGCGACGGCGCGCATCGCGCCATGCCGCCCGCCCGCCGGTGGCGGCAGCACGCCGGTGGAGGTGCCCGCCTGCGCCGAGAGCGACGCGACGCAGGTGACCGTGTGCACGTCGATCCCGCTGAGTGCGGATCTCGTCGAGGTCACGCCGCAGGCGCGCTTCGACGGTGACGCGGCCGACTGGAGCGAGCGGCGTCTGCCGCTCGGCGCGCGCCTGACGAACGCGCGGCTCGCGGCGCAGCCGTTCGACCGCAGCGAATCCGGCGCGACGCGCCAGGTCTGCCTGGAGGCCTGGTCGTGGGACGCGCAGCGCGCGCTCGACGTGCGGCTGCTGGTCAAGTATCTGCCGCAGCCGCAACCCGCGCCCGCAACCCCGACGCAGGCGGCGGTCAAGACGGCCGGATAGCCGGGCGCAGCGCCGGGGCGTTCGGTCCCGCCGCGTCTGCGCGCGGCACGCGACACCCGTCGCACATGACGCGCCAACCAACCCCCGCGAGCGGCACGCTCGAAGCCGCGCTATGGCCTGCCCGGTGCGGTGTCGCGCGCCGCGGGCTCGAAACCGAACCAGCGGCGCAGGCGCTCGCCGAAGCGGCGCAACGCTGCGGTGAACGC
>JBBIJJ010000155.1:0-8612 GCA_037446035.1 Burkholderiales bacterium | reverse complement strand
GCGGGGACGACGACGCCGTTTCTTCCAATCGTTCCGCTCATGGACGGCGCCGTCACATGTGATTCACTTCTTCCGGCAACTGATAAAACGTCGGGTGCCGGTAGATCTTGTCTTCGGCCGGATCGAACAGCTCCGGCTTGGCGTCGGGATCGCTGGCGTGGATCTGGTCGGCGCGCACGACCCAGATGCTCACGCCTTCCTGTCTGCGCGTGTACACGTCGCGCGCGTTTTGCAGTGCCAGTTTCGCGTCCGGCGCATGCACGCTGCCGCAGTGCTTGTGGTCCAGCCCGCCCTTGGCACGGATGAACACTTCCCACAAAGGCCATTCGCGGCGATCTGCTGACATCACGGTTCCTTCCTATTGACCCATTCCTATCCTCGTGACACGCGCCAGCCGCTTGGCGCCCGCATGCGTGAGCCCTCGTCATTCCGAGCCCACGGCGAGGAATCTCGGCTGCTCGCAGTGCGGAGATCCCTCGGCTTCGCTCGGGATGACGGAACCGGCGACTGCCAGCGCGAAGCGAACTTGCAAGGTGGGAGGTCACGACGTTGCGTAATCCTCAATAATTCGTCGAATGCGCACGGTGCGGCCTGCGGTGACGCGAATGGCCGCCAGGCAAGGTTTGCACGCAAGGCAGCGGCCGCCCCCTTGTGACCCCCGCCGCTGCGGTGCCTGCTGCCTTGCGTTCATGCCGCCTTCCGTTCGCGCTGCGCCTGCTTGGCCGCGTACGCGACCGCGGCTTCGCGCACCCAGGCGCCGTCCTCCCACGCCTTGACGCGCGCGGCCATCCGGTCGCGGTTGCACGGGCCGTGGCCGTTGACGACCGTCCAGAACTCGTCCCAGTCGATCTTGCCGAAGTCCCAGTGGCCGCGCGCTTCGTTCCACTTCAAATCCGGATCGGGCAGCGTGACCCCGAGCACCTTGGCCTGCGGCACGGTCGCGTCGACGAACTTCTGCCGCAGATCGTCGTTGCTGATGCGCTTGATGCCCCATCGGATCGAGTCGCCCGAGTGGGTCGATTCGGAGTCGTGCGGGCCGAACATCATCAGGCTGGGCCACCACCAGCGGTTGACCGCGTCCTGCACCATCGCCCGCTGCTCGTCGCTGCCGCGCATCATCGCGAGCAGCAGGTCGTAGCCCTGCCGCTGGTGAAACGACTCCTCCTTGCAGATGCGGATCATCGCGCGCGCATACGGGCCGTAGCTGCAGCGGCACAGCGGGATCTGGTTCATGATCGCCGCGCCGTCGACCAGCCAGCCGATCACGCCGATGTCGGCCCAGGTCAGCGTCGGATAGTTGAAGATCGACGAGTACTTGGCGCGGCCCGCGTGCAGCGCCTCGATCAGCTCGTCGCGCGAGACGCCGAGCGTCTCTGCCGCCGCGTACAGGTACATGCCGTGGCCGCCTTCGTCCTGCACCTTGGCGAGCAGGATGCACTTGCGCTTGAGCGTCGGCGCGCGCGTGATCCAGTTGCCCTCGGGCAGCATGCCGACGATCTCGCTGTGCGCGTGCTGGCTGATCTGCCGGATCAGCGTCTTGCGATAGCCCGCCGGCATCCAGTCCTTCGGTTCGATGAAGTCGCCGCGCGCGATCCTGGCGTCGAACTCGGCCTCGTATTCGGCCTCCTGCAACGACCGCGGCCCGCGCGCCGCCTCGTCCTTCGCGCCCTGCGGCAGATCGATCGCTTGCGTGTACATGTTCTGCTCCTGCAGACGGACCTGGATTCAATGCCGAGACACAGAGCGCACGGACGCCGAGAAAGCTTTTCCCCGTGTTCTCTGTATCTCGCTGGTGACCACCCTCATTTCGGCCGCTTGTCGAGAATCCGCTTGGCCTTGCCGATCGAGCGCTCGATGCCGCCGGGCAGCGCGATCCGCACCGCGGCCGTCACGCCGATGTAGGCCTTGATGTTGTGCTCGAGCTTGCGCGCGGCCTCCTGCTGCGCCTGCGGGCTGCCTTGCGCGAGCGCCTGTCCCATCTCCACGTGCACCGTCAGCTCGTCGAGCGCCTCGGGCCGTGTGATCTCGAGCATGTAGTAGGGCGTCAGCTCCGGCTGCTTCAGGATCAGCTCCTCGACCTGCGTCGGGAATACGTTGACGCCGCGGATGATCAGCATGTCGTCGGAGCGGCCGGTGATCTTCTCGATCCGGCGCATCGAACGCGCCGTCGGCGCGAGCAGCCGCGTCAGGTCGCGCGTGCGGTAGCGGATCATCGGCAGCGCTTCCTTGGTCAGCGTCGTGAAGACCAGTTCGCCCTTTTCGCCTTCGGGCAGCACCTGCCCGGTCTCGGGGTCGATGATCTCGGGATAGAAGTGATCTTCCCAGACGGTCAGCCCGTCCTTGGTCTCGATGCACTCCTGCGCGACCCCCGGACCGATGATCTCCGACAGCCCGTAGATGTCGATCGCGTCCATGCCCACCTTGGCCTCGATCGCCTGCCGCATCGCCGGCGTCCACGGCTCGGCGCCGAAGATGCCGACCTTCAGCGAAGTCGACTTCGGGTCGATGCCCTGCCGCTCCATCTCTTCGGCGATCGCCAGCATGTACGACGGCGTCACCATGATGATGTCGGGCTTGAAGTCCAGGATCAGCTGCACCTGCCGCTCGGTCATTCCGCCCGACATCGGGATCACCGTGCAGCCGAGCCGCTCCGCGCCGTAGTGCGCGCCAAGCCCCCCGGTGAAAAGCCCGTAGCCGTAAGCGACGTGCACGATGTCGCCGGCGCGGCCGCCGGCGGCACGGATCGAGCGCGCCATCACCTGCGCCCAGGTGTCGATGTCGCGCTGCGTGTACCCGACCACGGTCGGCTTGCCGGTCGTCCCGCTCGAGGCGTGGATGCGCACGACCTTCTCGCGCGGCACCGCGAACAGGCCGAACGGGTAGTTCTCGCGCAGGTCG
Source organism: Burkholderiales bacterium (assembly GCA_037446035.1). Lineage (GTDB taxonomy): Bacteria > Pseudomonadota > Gammaproteobacteria > Burkholderiales > Burkholderiaceae_F > DSNY01. The sequence continues at coordinate 5,714 of JBBIJJ010000155.1, read as the reverse complement.
GCCTTGGTGGTGAACGGGAACTTCGCCAGGTCCTCGAGCGCGTTCAGGTCCGACGGCTTGACGCCGGCAGCGTCGAACTTGCGGCGATAGTGCGGCACGTGCTCGTACGCGTGCGCGAGCGTCCACTTGAGGCGCTCCAGTTGCAGCGCGCGCAGTTCGGCGCGGCTGGCGCGCTCGATCGGTTCGAGATCCTTGGGAGCGGGTCGTTTGACTGGCATGCGCGTCGCCTCCGGCCGGCCTACAGGTCGACCACGTGTTTGCCTTTCAGCGTGTGCGAGCGTCCGCGCATCACCGCGACCGCCTTGCCGTGCTGGTTGGTGACGGTGATGTCGTACACGCCGGTCGCACCGCTGCGCGCGACCTCGCGCCCTTCGGCCACCAGGCGGTCGCCCTCATGCGCCGCCGCGATGAAGTCCACGACGATGCCCGCGGCGACGGTCAGCGCGTTGTAACTGTTGCACGCATAGGCGAAGGCCGAGTCCGCCAGCGTCGTGATGAAGCCGCCGTGGCAGATCGCGAAACCGTTGAGCATGTCCCGCCGCACCGTCATCGTCAGCCGTGCGTAGCCGGGGCCGACCGCCTCGATCTGCATGCCCAGCCCCTTGGACGCATGGTCCTTGGCGTACATGCCGTGGCGCACCGCTTCGGCGATCGCCTGCGCGTCGAGCTTGCCCGTCGGGCCCGCTTCGCTCATGACGACTCGCTAAACCCGCGCTGTGTCCAGCCGCGGCGCTGGATCAGCACCGACGTGCGATAGCGCTCCTCGCCGTAGTGCTCGCGCAGATTGGCGAGCACGCGCGCGAAGTAGTCGAGCCCGACCGCTTCCGCCCAGGCCATCGGCCCGCGCGGGTAGTTCACACCGTAGCGCATCGCATCGTCGATCGCATCCGCCGTGCAGATGCCGTACGCGACCGCATCCGAAGCCTCGTTGACCAGTGCGGCGATGATGCGCAGCACGATCAGCCCGGCCGCGTCGTCGAGCCGCGAGCACGCGAAGCCTGCACGCGCGAGCGTCGCGCACACCGTGCGGAATGCCGCCGACCCGCACTGATCGGCAGGCGCCAGACCTAACCGCGGCGTGGTCGCGTAATCGAGCGCGAGGTCGAACAGCACGAGATGCCGGTGTCCTTCCTCGACGGCTCGGCGCGTGGCCGGGCGGCCGTCGGAAAGCATCAGCCGCGCGGGACCGATCTCCAGCCAGCCAGCCGCTCCCGTCTGTCCCTGCACGCGGACCACGTCGATGCCTGCCGCTTCGAGCCGCGCGATGATCGGCGTGGCCAGCCCGAGCGAGCCCACGGCAACGATGCGCGCCACCGGATCGGCGCCCGGCTCGACCTGCGGCCCGGGCTTCGCCGCGCCGTCGCGATAGTCGTAGATCCCCTGTCCGCTCTTGCGGCCTAGCCGGCCGGCGCGCACCAGTTCGACCTGCGCGAGCGCGGGCGCATAGCGCCGATCGCCGAAGGTGGCGTCGAATACCGAGCGCGTCACCGCGAGGTTGACGTCGTGGCCGATCAGGTCCATCAGCTCGAACGGCCCCATCGGAAATCCACCGCAATCGCGCACGATCGCATCGAGCGTCGCGGCGTCGGCCACGTTTTCGGTATACGCGCGCCACGCCTCGGCGTAGAACGGCCGCGCGAGTCGATTGACGATGAAGCCGGGGGTGGAGCGCGCGAACACCGTGTGCTTGCCCCAGCGCTGGGCCGTCGCCGCGATCCGCTCGGCGATGCGCGGATCGGTCTGCACGCCGCTGACGATCTCCACCAGCTTCATGCGCGGCGCCGGGTTGAAGAAGTGCATGCCGACCAGCCGCTGCGGACGCGCGAGCGCCGAACCGATCGCCGTGATCGACAGCGACGAGGTATTGGTCGCGAGCACCGCGTCGGTGCCGACGACGTCCTCGAGCGTGCGCAACAGCTTCTGCTTGACCTCGAGGTCCTCGACGATCGCCTCGATCACCAGCGCGCAGTCGGCCAGTTCCGCGAGCGCAGCCGCCGGCGCGATGCGCGCCAGCGTCTGCTCGCACGCGCTCGCGTCGAGCCGGCCCTTGGCGACGAGCGTGCGCAAGTCCTTCTCGATGCCGGCGCGGCCGCGTTCGACCGCCTTGGCGTCGGCATCGAACAGCCGCACGCGATGCCCGGCGCGCGCGGCGACCTGCGCGATGCCGGCGCCCATCGTGCCGGCGCCGATCACGCCGACGGTCGCGCTGGGCGGAAGGGCGGTTTCGCTCACGCTCACTCCCCGGTGAACTTCGGCGCACGCTTTTCGATGAACGCGGCCACGCCTTCGCGGTAGTCGCGCGAGCGTCCGAGTTCGCGCTGCAAGTCGCGCTCCAGATCGAGGCTCGCTTCGATGGTCAGTGTGGCCGCGGCGCGGATCGCCTGCTTGGTGCGCGCGTAGCCGCGCGTCGGTCCGCAGGCAAGCTGCTCGGCGACCGCGCGCACGGTCGGCATCAGCTCGGCGTCGTCGACGCACTTCCAGATCAATCCCCAGGCTTCGGCTTGTTCGGCGCCGAGTTTGTCGCCGAGCAGCGCCAGTCCCAGTGCGCGCGCCTGTCCCACCAGCCGCGGCAGGACCCAGGTGCCGCCGCTGTCGGGCACCAGCCCGATCTTGGCGAACGACTGGATGAAGCTCGCCGAACGCGCCGCGTACACCAGGTCGCACGCCAGCGCGATGTTGGCGCCGGCGCCCGCCGCCACGCCATTGACCGCCGCGATCACCGGCAGCGGCAACTGCTGCAGCGCAAGCACCAGCGGCTTGTAATGGCTCTCGATCGACTCGCCGAGGTCGAGCGGGGCCGCATCTTCCTCGCCCCCCGGCGCGACCGCGCGATCCGCCAGATCCTGCCCGGCGCAAAAGGCGCGCCCAGCACCGGTCAGCACGAGGCAGCGCACCGCGCGATCCGCGCGGATCGCGTCGAGTGCCGCGCGCACTTCGCCGTGCATCGCCACGGTGAAGCTGTTCAGCCGTTCCGGGCGGTTCAGTGTCAGCGTGGCCACGCCGCGGCTGACCTCCAGCCGGATCGATTGGTAGTTCATGGGTCTCCTTGGCACGCACCGCAGGTCGGCCGGCGTTGCGGCGGCCGGAATTCGTTGACCGGCCGGTTAATCAATCGTAATTTGTGCCACCATTCCCGGCAAGCCCCGTACGACCCGGACGGGCGTGTGCACCGCACCGGGCCGACGCGCATCCAAGGAGACTCCCGTGACGCACCCATTGCTCGACAAGCATCGCGCCGTGCTCGACGGCGCCATTGCCGCGATCGCCACGCGCGGCTTCTGGAGCCCGTATCCCGAGCAGCCGAGTCCGAAGAACTACGGAGAAACCGCCAACGACGCCGGCAAGCAGGCAGTGCAGGCGCTGCTGGGCAAACGCTTCGAACTGGACCAGCCCGGCATTACCGGCTGGACCGCGTGCGACCGCTCGCCGTACGGCATCGCGCTCGACGTGCAATACCCCGTGTGCGACGTCGACGCGCTGGCCGCAGCTGGCGTCGCGGCGATGCCGGCGTGGCGCAAGCTCGGCGTGGAAGGGCGCACCGGCGTGTGCCTGGAGATCCTCGACCGCCTGCACAAGGCGAGCTTCGAGCTTTCGTACGCGGTGATGTACACGACCGGGCAGGGCTGGATGATGGCCTTCCAGGCCGGCGGTCCGCACGCGCAGGACCGCGGCCTCGAGGCGGTCGCCTATGCGTGGCGCGAGATGAGCTTCGTCCCGCACGCAGCGCGCTGGGAAAAGCCGCAGGGCAAGAATCCGCCGATCGTGATGGAAAAGCGCTTCGAGATCGTCGGCCGCGGTGTGGCGCTGGTCATCGGCTGCTCGACGTTTCCGACGTGGAACACGTATCCCGGGCTGTTCGCGGCACTGGCCACCGGCAACGCGGTGATCGTCAAGCCGCATCCGGCGAGCACGCTGTCGGCCGCGCTTTCCGTGCGCATCGCGCGCGAGGTGCTGCGCGCAAACGGCATCGACCCGAACCTCGTGACGCTCGCCGCGGTCGACGCCGAGGCCACGCGCAGGCTGGTCGCGCACCCGGCGGTGCAGTCGATCGACTTCACCGGCGGCTCGAGCTTCGGCCGCTGGCTGATCGACAATGCGCGCGGCAAGCAGGTCTACGCGGAGCTGTCCGGCGTGAACGTCGCGGTCATCGAATCGACCGACAACTACCAGGCAATGCTGCGCAACCTGGCGTTCACGCTGTCGCTGTATTCGGGGCAGATGTGTACGACGACCAAGGCGATCCTCGTGCCCGCCGGCGGCATCGACACCGACGCCGGCCGCAAGTCCTTCGACGAGGTCGCCGCCGATCTGGCCGCCGCGATCGACAAGTTCCTCGCCGATGCAGCGACCGCCACCGCGATCCTCGGCGCGATCCAGTCGCCCGACACGCTCAAGCGCATCGACGACGCGCATTCGGTGGCGACCGTCGTGCGCGCGTCGAAGAAGCTCGCGCACGCCGAGTTTCCCGCCGCCGAGGTGCGCACGCCGGTCGTGCTCAAGTGCGACGCCAAGGACGAAAGCATCTACATGCAGGAGCGCTTCGGCCCGATCAGCACCGTGGTCGCCGTGCCGGGCGACGGCGGTGCGGCGGTCGCACTCGCCGAGCGCATCGTGCGCGAACACGGCGCGCTGACGGCGTCGCTGTACTCGACGAAGCCGCCGGTGATCGAGGCGATGACCGAAGCCACGCTGCGCGCAGGCGTGGCGCTATCGATCAATCTGACCGGCAACGTCTACGTGAACCAGTCGGCCGGGTTCTCGGACTTCCACGCTACCGGCGCGAACCCCGCCGCCAACGCGAGCTACACCGACTCCGCCTTCGTCGCCAACCGCTTCCGCGTCGTGCAGCGACGCTGGCACGTTTGAGGATCGAGGATCGAGGATCGCGGATTCAGATCTGGGACTTGGCGAAGACGAAAGACTCCCCGTCGCGGGCATTGCGCGGCCGACGGCCGGCGACACTCGAGTGAACTTTCCATGCCTTGCTACGAAATCGACGGCATTCGGCCGGTGATCGACCCGGCCGCGTTCGTGCACCCGACCGCGATCCTGATCGGCGACGTGATCATCGGGCCGCGCTGCTATATCGGCCCGGCCGCGAGCATCCGCGGCGACTTCGGCCGCATCGTCTTCGAGGAAGGCGCCAATTTGCAGGACACCTGCGTCGTGCACGGCTTTCCGCACGCCGACACGGTGGTCGAAGCGGACGGTCACATCGGCCACGGCGCGGTGCTGCACGGCTGCACCGTGAAGCGCAACGCGCTGGTCGGCATGAACGCGGTCGTCATGGACGAAGCGGTCGTCGGCGAGTCCGCGATGGTCGCGGCCTGCGCCTTCGTCAAGGCCGCGATGGTGATCCCGCCGCGCATGCTCGCCGCCGGCGTTCCCGCGAAGATCCTGCGCGAGCTGTCGGCCGACGAGCTCGACTGGAAGATCGCCGGCACGCGCGAGTACCAGGCGCTCGCCGTGCGCAGCCTCGCCACGATGCGCGAAGTCGCGCCGCTGGCGGCGGCGGAGCCGGATCGCAAGCGCATCGAGCCGATGCGCGGGGCGGTGCCCAAGGTGGCGCTGAAGAAGATCTGAGACGCTGCCGAAGCTTGTTCGTGAGCGCCCCGGGCAAGCCCGGCGCAAAGACCGCAGGGCCGAGCCCGGCGATTTCACGACGTCGCCGTCGTGCGGGTGGTCCTGTCTCGGTGAATCGGCACTTTTGAACC
>JBBIJJ010000154.1:0-8622 GCA_037446035.1 Burkholderiales bacterium | reverse complement strand
GAACTTGCGAGTTCCTTTCGACTTCGAGCGCGCCGGTGCCGTCATCCCGAGCAGCGCGAGGGATCTCGCCTTGGCGAGCGGGAGAGATTCCTCGCCTTCGGCTCGGAATGACGAGGGCTGAGAAGGTGTGAAGATTTCGTCGCGAGCGGGCCGCTGGCTAGGCGCACGCAGCCGCAGGGCCGAGACATATCAAGTAGATAGGCGAGGCCCGAGCAGCGCGCAACGACGCCAGCGGGCCGCGCAGCAGAAAGATTCACACCTTCTGAGGCCTGCAGGCGCCCGACGGTTGGCACGTGTCACAAGGATTTGTAAGGCTCGATCGCAAGCGTGCTTCGGTCATCGCCGCCCCTTTCGGTCGTCGCGGACCTTTGACGGTCAGCGCGAGCGCGCGGTCGGTCGTCCCGGGCAGCGCGAGGGATCGCGGCGTTGCGATCGGGGAAGATTCCTCGCCCCGGCTCGATGCCGGGCTCGCTCAACGGTGTTTGCGCTTTCGATGGCGCCGTTGACCGATCCGGTGAATCGGCGACACAAGGCATCGCCGGGCGCGCGGCGGCTGGTCCGGTCGTCGCACTTCGACCGCGGCCATTCGATCGGCGGGAACTGCGGGACGCCGAGAAAGAAGGCAGGCGCGACAAAGACGAGCCATCTCGCCGCGGCGGTCTCGGTGCGCTCGGCGGCGAGCGCTCGGGCGTTCGATGCGGGCGATGCGACGCCCTGCCTCAGTCTGCCGCCGCGCGGACCGGCGCTCGGCGCTTGCGCTGTGGCGGCGCGCTGCCGCGCCGATGCCGGCCAGGGGCTCAATTCGTCTCGGCCAGCAGACGCCTCGCTTCCGCGGCGTAGGACTCGACGCCCGCAAAATCCTCGACGCCGCCCGCGACGAAGGGCGAACGCGAAATACCGGCGCCCGTCGACTGTGGCACGAAGGCAAGCAACGCCTGCCGGATCCGTTCGGTCTCGTCGGCCCCGACACGCTGATGCGCGACGAACGCCGGCGTCGGAATCGCGGCGAGCGTGGCGAGCACCTTGAGCTGCGCGGCGGGCCCATCGACCACGTCGCGGAACTGGCCGATCGCGCCGACCAGGGCGACCGCGTCGCCGCGCTCGAGCGCGAGCACGCCGGAGGAGATCGAGTGCTTGTAGCCGATCTCGACGTCGCGCCCCACCGTCAAGCCGCGTTCGGTGAGCCAGCGCTGCAGCACCAGCGTCGTGATCGACAGCGGATCGATCGCGGCGACGCGCCGGCCGCGCAGGCCGTCGGGCAGCGCCAGTTCGGTCGCCGGCAGCGTCACGAGCCGCACTTCCGAGCTCTGCGCGAAGCGCGCGACGAAGCGCTCGCCCCAGTCGGCCACGGCGATGCGCGTGATGTGCGGCGGCAGCAGCGTGATGTCGTATTCGCCGTTGCGCGCATTTGCCGCCAGCGTGCGGAAGTCCGGCGCGGTGTACAGCTGCACCGGGCGCTGCAAGGCACGCTCCAGGTGCTCGCGCAGCGGCTGGTACAGCGTGATCAGCGAGCGTGTCGGCAGATACGGAACGAGACCCACGCGCAGCGTCGGTGCGCCGGCGGGCTGCGCTGCGGTCCGCGCCGCCGCCGGTGCGAGCGCGGCGGCGGCGGCCCGCAGCAGACGGCGGCGGACGAGATCGGCCCGGTTCACCGCGCAGCCTCGCCGCCGCCGAGCAGCCGGTCCAGCTCGGCCAGAAACGCCGGCACATCCAGCGGCTTCGTGAGATAGGTGTCGAAGCCGGCGCGGCGTCCCTGCTCGATGTCGTCCGGCATCGCGTTGGCCGACAGCGCGACGATCGGCGCGCGCGCGAACGCCGCATCGGCGCGAAGTTGCCGGCACACCGCGTAACCGTCGATGTCTGGCAGTGCCACGTCGACGACGATCAGATCGGGTCGCTGCCGGCGCGCCAGCGCGAGCCCGGCGGCGCCGTCGGCGGCGGTGACGAGCCTGATACCGGGGCGCAGCGCCAGCACGCCGGCCAGCAGCTCGACGTTCGACGGGTTGTCCTCGATGTAAAGCACGGTGCGCGTGCCGTCGGCCGCAGGCGTGTTCGGCACCGATGCGGGCGACGGCGCGACGACGGCGCCGGGTTGTGCGGCCGGCAGTCTGACCGTGAACACCGAGCCCATACCCGCCTCGGTGCGGACCTCGAGCGTCCCGCCCATCAGCTCGACGAGACGCTGGGTGATCACCAGGCCGATGCCGGTGCCGTCGACCGGTCCGCCCTCGGCGCCGAGCCGGTTGAACGGCTGGAACAGCTGACCGAGCTGTGCGTCGGTAAAGCCGCGCCCGGTGTCGGCGACGGCGAGCTCGACCCGGCCGTCGGCGCCGCGCGCCAGCGTCAGCGTCACACTGCCGCCGACGCGGTTGTACTTGATCGCGTTGGAAAGCAGATTCGTCAGCACCTGCTTGAGCCGGGTGCGGTCGCCGAGCGCGTGCAACCCTTGGCCGTCCGCGGCGCGGTTGACGATCAGCACGTCGTGCCTGCGCGCGAGCGGATCGGCCATGCGCGCGCACTCGTTGACCAGCGGCGCGAGGTCCACCGGCTCGCGGCTCACGGTCATCGCGCCCGACTCGATGCGCGCCAGGTCGAGTACCTCGTTGATCAGCGCCAGCAGATGCCAGCCGGCCGTTTCGATCTGCCGGACCTGGTCGCGCGCCTGCGCCGGCAGCGCTCCGCCCCGCAGTTGCAGCACCTGCGCGAAGCCCAGGATCGCGTTCAGCGGCGTGCGCAGCTCATGGCTCATCCGCGACAGGAACTCGGACTTCGCGCGGCTCGCGCGCTCGGCGGCGTCCAGCGCCGTGACGAGTTCACGTGTGCGCGCCGCCACGCGCTCTTCCAGCTCGGCGTTCATCCGCTGCAGGCGCGCTTCCGCCTCGATGCGTGCGGTGATGTCGGCGAACGACGTCACCGTCGCGTGCGGCCGTTCGTCGCCAGCGCGCGCGAGCGGCATCGAATTGACGGACAGCCACGTGGTGGCGCCGTCCGCTCGGCAGACACCGATCACGACGTCGCGCTGCGGCCGGCCCGTGCGCAGCGCCACGCGCGCCGGATCTTCGGCGGCGGCGAGGGGTCGGCCGTCGCGGTGCACGGCGCGCCAGCGCGGATCGGGCGGATCGGCCCCGAGCAGCTGCGCGCGCGTGAGCCCGAGGATGCGCGGCGCCGCCTCGTTGCATGCGAGCACCCTGTCGTGTTCGTCGCGGAACACCACGCCTTCGGCCAGCGCCTCGACCAGCGTGCGTTGGCGCGTCTCGGACTCGCGCAACGCCGCGACGCGCTCGGCGAGCGCGCGCGACATCGCGTTGAAGGCCGTCGCCAGGCGCGCGACTTCGTCGCGACCACGCACCGGCACCTCGATGTCGTATTGGCCGGCGCCCACCTGCGCGGTCGCCGTCGACAGTTCGCGCAGGCCGCGCGTGAGCACGCCCGTGAAAAGAAGCAGCAGCAATGCCGAGGCCGCCAGCCCCGCGCCGCCGATGCCGATCGTCTGCAACAGCAGGCGCCGCTCGCCGGCGACCAGGCGGTCGGACGGAATGCCGAACTGCATGCGGCCGTAGTAGGGCTGGCCGCCGAGTGCGATCGGCGCGGCGACGTGGAACACGCCGTCGTGTGCGACGAGCTCGTTGTCGTCGGCGCGTGCAACCTTCACACCGGCGGCGGGCTCGGGTCCGGCCGCGGCGAGCGGGCGGCCGTCGAGGTCGTACAGCACCAGATAGGCGAGCCCGATGACGCTCGCGCTTTCGCGCGTGATCTCGCGCAGCGCTGCGTAGTCCTTCTCCGCGACCCGTGGAGCGACCGCCGTGGCGAGCAGCAGTTGCGTGATGCGCGCGTGGTTGCGCACCTCGGCCATGAGCACCTCGCGGATGGCGCGGTGGCTCGCCAGCAGCAGGGCCAGAATGACCGCGATCTGCACGGCGAGCGTGGCAATGAGCAGCTTCTGTCGCAACGAGGGCATTTACGCTCCGTCGAACCGATCCCGTGGATCCGGTGGCCGCATGCGACGCGCCGGCCAGCGCGGCCACGCCGACGCAGACCGGACTAACGCCGCTCGTAGGTCACGTAGGCGTACGCATACGGACACTCGTCGCTCGCCACGTGCTCCTCGCGTGCGACCTCGCGCCAGGCGTTGCGGTCGAACGGCGGGAAGTGCGCGTCGCCCTCGACGTCCGCGTCGATCTCGGTCAATAGCAGCCGATCGGCCAGGCCGAGCGCTTCGCGGTACGCCTCAGTGCCGCCGATGACGAACACCTCGGGCGTGTCCGCGCACGCGGCCAACGCCGCAGCGAGGCTGTCGAACACTTCCGCGCCGGCCGGCGCAAAACCCGGCGTGCGCGAGATCACGATGTTGCGCCGGCCGGGCAGCGGCCGTCCGAGCGATGCCCAGGTCCTGCGACCCATGATCACGGGATGCTCCATCGTAATGCGCTTGAAGCGCGGCAGATCGCCCGGAATCCGCCAGGGAATCGCCCCGGCGCGGCCGATCACGCCGTTGCGCGCGACCGCGGCGATCAGCGTGATACGGGGCATGGCGCGACGCGACCCGGATGGCCGCTGGCGAAGGAAGCGCTCGCCGGGGCGGGCTTTCCCGCAGCCGGCGGCCGATGCGTGCGCGCGGACGTCGTCATACCGCCACCGGCGCCTTGATGTGCGGGTGCGCCCGGTAGTCGACGATCTCGAAGTCCTCGTAGCGGTAGTCGAAGATCGTCGGCGGGCGGCGCTTGATCACGAGCTTCGGATAGGGGTAGGGCGTGCGCGCGAGCTGCTCGCGCACCTGCTCGAAGTGGTTGCTGTAGATGTGGCAGTCGCCGCCCACCCAGACGAAGTCGCCGACGTCCAGATCGCACTGCTGCGCGACCATGTGGGTCAGCAGGCTGTAACTGGCGATGTTGAATGGCACGCCGAGGAAGATGTCGCAACTGCGCTGATAAAGCTGGCAGGACAGCCTGCCGTCCGCGACGTAGAACTGGAACAGCAGGTGGCAGGGCGGCAGTTTCATCTTCGGGATGTCGGCGACGTTCCAGGCCGACACGATCAGGCGGCGCGAGTCCGGATTCGCCTTGATCTGCTCGATCACTTGTGCAATCTGGTCGATGTGCCCGCCATCGGGCGTTGGCCACGCGCGCCACTGCACGCCATACACGGGGCCCAGTTCGCCCTGTTCGTCAGCCCATTCGTCCCAGATCGTCACGCCGTTGTCGCGCAGGTACCCGACGTTGCTCGAGCCCTGCAGGAACCACAGCAACTCGTGGATGATCGAGCGCAGGTGCAGCTTCTTCGTCGTGACGAGCGGAAAACCCTCGCGCAACGCAAAGCGCATCTGGTAGCCGAACACCGAACGCGTGCCGGTGCCGGTGCGGTCGCGCTTGTCGACGCCGTGCTCGAAAACGTGGCTCATGAAGTCTTCGTACTGGCGCATCAGATGCCCCGGAAAAGGAAGTCGAGCGCGTTGTCGATCTGCAGCCGCCGGCTGCGCAGGTCGGCGACCCCGGTGCGCAGCGCCGCGTGCGGAAGTGCGGCGAGGGCCGCCGTGTCCATGATCACGGTCTTGCCGTCGATCTCCAAGGCGGGATTCAGAACAGCGAGCGGTGTCGGGAAAGTTTCGCGAGAGCGCAGCGGGCCGACCACCCTCGTGGCCAGCGAGGCGATGAAATCGCTTTGCACGTCGAGCAGAAAGGGCGTGTGCTTGCACTCGCTGCGAGTCGGGTTCCGGTAGACGCTCGGCCGTGGCATCGGCAGCGCCCGAATCAGCGTTCGTCCTTCGCGAAGGTCCGCCACTGCTGCGAGAACGTGCCTTCCTTCTCGATCCGCGCGTTGTACGCCTCGATCGCGGCGCGGTTGCGCTCGAGCCAGCGCTCGCGCAGCCGCCGCACTTCTTCCTCGAGCGGCGCGTCGACCGTCTGCGACAGGTTGATGCCCAGCAGCTCCTTCGCGAGGTCGAGCACCTTGGAGTTCAGCGCCAGGTTGGTCGGGCGTTTGGGGGCGTCGTCGAAGCGCAGCATGTGGGTGCTCCATGCGCATGATCCATGCGCACATTGTAGGAGCGCGACGCGCTCTGCGGTTCACGCCGCGAACTGCAACTCGGCAAGCCGCGCGTACAAACCGCCGCGCGCAACCAGCTCCGCGTGCGTGCCCGACTCGACGAGCCGCCCCTGCTCGAGCACGAAGATGCGGTCGGCGCGCTGCACGGTCGCGAGCCGGTGCGCGATCGCGATCGTCGTGCGGTCGCGCATCGCGGCGGCCAGTGCGGCCTGCACCGCGCGTTCGCTCTCGGCGTCCAGCGAGGAGGTCGCCTCGTCGAGCAGCAGCAGCGGCGCGTTCTTCAGCATCGCGCGCGCGATCGCGATGCGCTGGCGCTGCCCGCCCGACAGCCGCAGGCCGCGCTCGCCGACGAAGGTCGCGTAGCCGTCGGGCAGGCGCGCGGCGAACTCGTCGACGAAGGCCGCGCGCGCGGCGGCGAGCGCTTCGTCCTCCGACGCATCGGCACGGCCGTAGCGGATGTTGTCGAGCACCGAACCCGAGAAGATCACCGGCTCCTGCGGAACGACCGCGATGCGCGACCGCAGGTCCGCCAGCCGCAGCTCGCGCAGGTCGATGCCGTCGAGCCGGAGCGCGCCTGCGTCGACTTCGTAGAAGCGCTGCAGGAGCTGGAAGATCGTCGTCTTGCCCGCACCCGAAGGGCCCACAAGGGCGACGGTCTGCCCCGGCGCGACCTCGAACGTGAGTTCGCGCAGCACCGGCTGCTGCGGCCGCGACGGATAGGTGAAAGTCACGCGCTCGAAGGCAACGCGCGCGCCGCCGCGAGACGCCGGCAGCGCGCGCGGCGCGGGCGGATCGGCGATCGCCGAACGCGCCGACAGCAGCTCCATCAACCTCTCGGTCGCGCCCGAGGCGCGCAGCAGATCGCCCCACACTTCGGCGAGCACCGCGACGCTCGACGCGACCAGCATGATGTAAAGGGCGGTCTGCGACAGCTGCCCTGCGGTGACCTGACCGGCGAGCACCGCCTGCACGCCGCCGTACAGGCCCCACAGCAGCGCACCGAAGGTGCCGACGATCAGGAAAGCGGTCAGCAGCGCGCGCGTTCCGGTCCGCCGCACCGAAGTGGCGAACGCCGTTTCGTTGGCGACGGAGAAGCGCTGCGCTTCCGCCGCCTCCTGCGTGAAACTCTGCACGACCGGGATCGCGTTCAGCACTTCGGCCGCGATGCCGCTGGTGTCGGCGATGCGGTCCTGGCTCGCGCGCGACAGTTTCCGCACGCGCCGGCCGATCGCGAGCGAAGGCAGCACGACCAGCACGATGATGCCGGCGACCGTGAGCATCAGCCGCGGGCTGGTCGCCACCAGCATCGCCAGCCCGCCGACGAAGAGCACCGAGTTGCGCAGCCCCATCGAGATGCTCGAGCCGACCGCGTTCTGGATCACCGTCGTGTCGGTCGTCAGCCGCGACAGCACTTCGCCGGTCTTCAGCGTCTCGAAGAACTGCGGGCTCTGCTGCAGCACGTGCGCGTAGACGGCCTGCCGCAGATCGGCGGTCACGCGTTCGCCGATCCAGGTCACCATGTAGAAGCGCGCCGCGGTGAAGGTGCCGAGCAGCACCGCCACACCGAACAGCAGCAGGAAGTGTTCGCGGATCGCGACGAGCCGGTCGCCGAGCTGCGTGCCAGCCGGCAGCGCGAGACCGCGGTCGACCAGCAGCTTGACCGCATACGGCAGCGCGAGCGTGGACGCGGCCGCGAGCGCCAGGAACAGCAAGGCCAGCGCGATCTGCTTTCGATAAGGCGCGACGAACGGCAGCAGCGCGCGCAGCGGCTGCATTTTCTTGGTCGGCGCGGCCGAAGTCGCCATCGGATCAGAAGCCGCCGAGCGACTTCAGCACGCCCCACGCCGCGCCCAGCATGAGCAGCCCCCACGCGACGTACGCGAGCACGAAGCCGCCGCCGCGCGTTTCCGGCTCGCGCAGATACGCGACCGCGTACCACACGCGCCCGGCAAGCCAGACCGCACCGAGCGCGGTCGCCGGGGTCGCGCCGATGTAGTACCCGGCCAGCCACAGCGCGGGCAGGAAGATCACCACGTTCTCCAGCGTGTTCATCTGCACGCGATACGCGCGCTCGAACAACTCGTGCCCGGTCGTCGCCGGCGCCCTGATGCCGTACTTCACGCGCGCCTTGCCGACCAGCCACACGGTGGCGAAGCACAGCGCGAGTGCGGCGAGCGTCACCAGCGCGAGCCAATCCTGGCCTTGTCTCATCTCAGCTGCTCCGATTGAACTTGCGCCCGCATCGTAATGCGACTGCCCAGCCGCACCGCCGTTGCGTCGCCGAGTTCGACGGTCGCCGCACCTACCACCATGACACGAAGATCACCGAAAGAAACCTCGACGTTCTCGGTGTGCTCGGGGTTCGACCATCGGCCAGCCCGCGCCGAACAAGTCACGGAGACAGCGCGGTGCGCGTGAGCACGAAACGGCGGCGTGCCGGCATGGAAGCGGGCTTCTTGCTGAGGATGACTCAGGCGCGTCCCACCGCCGCCCTGCGAGTGCGTTTCGCCCTCGCGGGCGCCCGTTCCGTCATCCCGAACGCCCGTTCCGTCATCCCGAACGCCCGTTCCGTCATCCCGA
>JBBIJJ010000153.1:0-8639 GCA_037446035.1 Burkholderiales bacterium | reverse complement strand
CCGCCGCCGGCGGTGTCGCCGCACCATCTGCAACGCGAGCCGGCGGCCGTGTCGGAGGCGGTGCCGCCGCTGGCGCGCGGCCGGCAACTGCCGCCGCCGCGTCCGCGCCCGCCGCAGGAAACCTTCAGCGTCGTGGTGCAGAACGTACCGGTGCAGGAGCTTCTGTTCGCGCTGGCGCGCGACGCGAAAGTCAATCTCGACCTGCACCCGGACGTGCAGGGCACGGTCACGCTGCATGCGACCGACCAGACGCTGCCGCAGATCCTGGCGCGCGTGGCGCGGCAGGTCGATCTGCGCTACACGCTGGAGGAGCGCGTCCTGACGGTGCTGCCGGACCGGCCGTACCTGCAGTTGTACCGGATCGATTACCTGAACATGCAGCGCGACGTGGCCAGCCACGTGGCCATCGCGACTCAGGTCACCGCCACCGGCGGCGCGGCCTCCGGCGGGGCGGGCAACGACTCGCGCACCCAGATCGCCAACACGGCGAACAACCGCTTCTGGGCCAATCTGGTCGAGTCCGTGCAGAGTTTGCTGCGCGAAACCGACAAGCTGCTGCCCGCCGAGGCGCAGACGCCGCCCGCGCCGGCCGCCGCCGCGCCCGCAGCCGGAAAGGCCGCCGCCGCGGCGCCGGCCGCGCCGCCGCGCAGCCTGTATCGCGAGGCCGCCTCGGTGATCGCGCACCCGGAAACCGGCACGCTGGCGGTGCGCGCCACCGCGCGCCAGCACGAACGCGTGCAGGAATTCATCGACCGCGTGCTCGGCGCCGCGCGGCGCCAGGTCCTGATCGAGGCCACCGTCGTCGAGGTCGAGCTTTCGGACGAATACCAGCAGGGCATCCGCTGGGATCTGCTGCGCAACAAGAGCTCGAGCTTCCGCCTGACGCAGGCGCCCGCCGGCACGGTGGACCCGCTGCCCGGCGGCACCCCGGCCTCGGGCCAGGTTCCGGCGCTGGGCGTGCTGTCGTTTTCCCGCACGCTGGGCTCGCTCAGCATCGACCTGGCGATCCAGTTGCTGGAGTCTTTCGGTCGCACCCGCGTGCTGTCCAGCCCCAAGGTCAGCGTGCTGAACAACCAGACCGCGCTGATCAAGGTCGTCGACAACCTCGTGTACTTCACGCTCAGCGCCAATTACACGCCGGGCACCGCGAGCGCCGGCGCGACCTTCACGGTCAGCTCCACCCCGAACACCGTGCCCGTCGGGTTCCTGATGAACGTCACGCCGCAGGTCGGCGAAGACGACGAGATCGTGCTGAACCTGCGACCGACCATCTCGCGCCTGGCCGGCTACGTCGAAGACCCGGGCGTGGCGCTGACGCTGGCGCTGGCGCGCCAGGGCGGCGCCAGCATTCCGGACGTGCGTTCGCGCGTGCCACAGATCCAGACGCGCGAGATGGAGTCGATGATCCGCGTGCGCGACGGCGAATTCGCCGTGCTCGGCGGGCTGATGCGCGACAGCATGGAGCGCGGCACCGATGCGATTCCGGGGGCGGGCGATCTGCCGGGCGTGGGCGAACTGTTCAAGTACCGCAACAGCCGCACCACCAAAAGCGAACTGGTGGTCTTCCTGCGCCCGACCGTCGTGCGCGACGCCAGCCTCGCGGGCGACTTCCGCGCGCTCGCCGGCGCGCTGCCCGGCGAGCGCTTCTTCCGCGATCGCGACGGGCCGCTCGGCGGGCAGGTGGAGGGAGGTACGCGATGAGCCTGCTGCTCGACGCGCTGCGCCGTGCGGAGGAGGGCGCACGCGCGCCCGCGCCCGTGGCCGACAGCACGGCCGCCAACGCCCTCGCGCGGCCTGCAGCCGACGCGCCGTCGCCGCGCGCCGCGCAAACCGCGTTGCCCGTGACCGAAGCGCGGCGCGGGGGGCGCCGGATCGTCGCGCTGGCCATGATCGCTTTGGCGGGCGCGGCGCTGGCCGGCGCCGCCGCGTGGTGGCTGCAACGGCCCGCGCCCACGGACGTGATGGGCGCCGCGCCAGCGGCGATTCCGGAGCAGGCGCCGGCGGCCGGGGCTGACGAGGCAGAACCCGCTGCGCCGATAGCGACTTCGCCGGCTGCGCCTACGCCGATCGGCGCGGGGCCAGCGCGGCGCACCCCAACCACCGCCGAGCGCGCGGCGCGGCCTGCCGCGGCCGTGCCGTTGGACCCCAACCCAGCCGCTGCCCCGGCGACGCCCGGCGCGGCGGTGCGCCGTGGCGAGCCGATCGAGCCGCCGCTGGCCGAGGCGTACGCCGCGTGGCGCGCGGGCCGGTTGCAAGAGGCCGAGCGGCTGTACCGGCAGGCGCTGGCGATCGACGCGCGCCAGCCCGACGCGCTGCTGGGTCTGGCGGCGATCGCGGAGGCGCGCGGCGAGCGCGCCGAGGCGGCCGAGTATTACCGCCGTGTGCTGCAGTCCGAGCCGGACCATCCGCTGGCGCTGGCGGCGCTGGCCGAGCTTGCGGCGGGCGGCGACGCCGCGGCGCAAGAAAGCGTGTTGCGGCAGGCCCTGGCGCGCCGCCCGCAGGCGGCGGAACTGCATACCGCGCTGGGGCGGCTGCTCGCCGCGCAGCAGCGCTGGAGCGAGGCGCACTCTGCACTCGCATCGGCCTGGCAGCTCGACCCGACGAGCGCCGAGCGCGCCTACGACCTCGCGGTGGCGCTGGACCGGCTGCGCAAGCCGGCGGCCGCGGCACAGATGTACACGCAGGCGCTGGCGCAGGCCGGCCCCGGGGTGGGCTTCGACGTGGACGTCGCGCGCGCGCGCCTGGCCGCACTGCAGGCTTCGAACGCGGCCGAGGGGCGCTGATGGACGGCTCCGCACCGCGCAAGCGGCTGGGCGACACGCTGGTCGAGCGCGGGCTGATCAGCGCCGACCAACTGCGCATTGCGCTGCAGGAGCAGCGCGAGCGCGGGCGGCCGCTCGGCGAGACGCTGGTCGCGCTCGGCTTCATCACCGACGAGACGCTGCGCGACGTGCTGTCCGAGAGCCTCGGCAGCGGCAGCGTGCGGCTGGCCGGCATCGTGCCCGACGCCGCCGCGCTGGCGCTGATTCCGCGCGAGGTGGCGCGCCGATACAAGGTCTTTCCGCTGGCGCTGGAGCGCGCAACGCACGTGCTGACGGTCGCGGTGGCCGACGTCAACGACATCGTCGCGATGGACCAGGTGCGCGCGCAGCTCGGCGCGCGCGCCACCCCGCACTGGCAACTGGCCGCGCCGGCGGAGATCGCGCAGGCCATCGAGCAGTACTACGGACACGAGCTGTCGATCGACGGCATCCTGCAGGAAATCGAAACCGGCCGGCGCGACACGGCGCTGGATGCCGGCGCCGACTATAGCCATCCGATCGTGCGGCTGGTCGACGCGCTGCTGACCGACGCGGTGATGCAGGGCGCTTCCGACATCCACTTCGAGCCCGAGGCGGGCTTCGTTCGCATCCGGCTGCGCATCGACGGCGTGCTGCGCCAGGTGCGCGCGCTGCACCGTCGTTACTGGCCGGCGATGCTGGTGCGGTTAAAGATCATGGCCGGCATGAACATCGCCGAAAGCCGCGCCGCGCAGGACGGGCGCATCGCCCGCACGCTGGCCGGGCGGGCGATCGATTTTCGCGCCGCCGTGCATCCGACCGTGCACGGCGAAAACGTCGTGCTGCGCATCCTCGACGGCAAGCGCGGCATCGTGCCGCTGGAGTCGCTCGGCCTGAGCGAGACGCAGCTCGATCTTCTGAAGCTGATGCTGGCGCGGCCGGAGGGCATTTTGCTGGTCACCGGTCCCACCGGCAGCGGCAAGACCACGACTCTGTATTCGATCCTCGCCCACCGCAGCAGCGAGGGCGTCAACGTGATGACACTGGAGGACCCGGTCGAATACGTGCTGCCGCTGGTGCGCCAGACCTCGCTGTCGGAGGCGGTGCGGATGAACTTCGCCGACGGCGTGCGCTCGCTGATGCGCCAGGACCCGGACATCATCCTGGTCGGCGAGGTGCGCGACCGCGACACCGCCGAGATGGCGTTTCGCGCCGCGATGACCGGGCACCAGGTCTTCACGACGCTGCACAGCAACTCGGCGTTGCGCGCGCTGCCGCGGCTGCTGGACCTGGGTGTCGCGCCGGAAGTCATTTCGGGCAACGTGATCGGCATCGTCGCGCAGCGGCTGGTGCGGCGTCTATGCCCGCATTGCCGCGCCCCGTACGAAGCCACCGAGGCCGAACGCCGGCTGCTCGGCGCCGCCGAGCCGCTGACGCTGTGGCGCGCCGCGGGCTGCGAGCGTTGCGGCCAGCGCGGCTTCCGCGGCCGGCTGGCGCTGCTGGAAATGGTGCGGTTCGACCGCACGCTCGACGAACTGGTGGCGCGGCGCGCCACGCTCGGCGAACTCGAGCGTCATGCGCTGCAGGCGGGCTTCGAGCCGATCGCGCGCGACGGCATTCGCCGCGTGCTGGAAGGCGCGACCACGCTGGCCGAAGTGGCGCGCGTGATCGACCTGACCGAACTGGCGCACGCATGATCGAGTTCCGCTACCAGGCGGTGGCCGCCGACGGGCGGCGCGTGCGCGGCGTGGCCGGCGCCGCCAGCGAGGCCGAACTCGAATCGCGCCTGGCGCGCCTGGGGCTTCACCTGCTGCGGGCGCGGGCGCAAACGCCGATGCCCTGGCCGTGGGCGCGCGCGCGCATCGAGCCGCGCCAGCGGCTCGACCTGTTCATGCAACTGGAGGCGCTGCTGCGCGCCGGCGTGCCGCTGCTCGAGGCGCTGGACGACCTGCGCCAGGCCGCCGCCAGCGCCGCGCTGGCGCAGTTGGTGGCGCAACTGCGCGATCGCATCGAAGCCGGCGCCACGCTGTCGCAGGCGCTCGCCGACCACCCGTCGGTGTTCGACGCGCAGATCGTCGGGGTGGTGCGCGCCGGCGAGGCCACCGGCGAACTGCCGCTCGTGCTTCAACGCATCGTCGCCGCGCTGAAGTGGCGCGACGAGCTGACCGCCAAGCTGAAGAAGGCGCTGACGTATCCGGCCTTCGTCACCGCCGTGGTGGCCGGGGTGGTCGCTTTCCTGATGATTTACCTGGTGCCGCAACTGACGCAGTTCCTGCGCACGATGGGGCAGGCGCTGCCGCTGCAGACGCGGCTTCTGATCGCGGTGTCCGAGGCGTTCGTCGGCTACTGGTACGTGATGCTCGCGGTGCCGGCGCTGGCGGCGGTGGCGGTGACCGCGGCCGCGCGCGCCGACGAGGGCGTGCGCCGACGCCTGCATGCGTGGACGCTCGGCATGCCGCTGGTCGGCGCGCTGCTGCAGAAGGTGGCGCTGGCGCGGCTGGCCAACACGCTGGGGCTGATGTACCGCTCGGGGGTGCCGGTGCTCGCCGCGCTGGCGCAGTGCGAGGAAGTGACGGGCAACCTGGTGATCCGCGCGGCGATCGCGCGCGCGCGCGAATCGATCGCCGGCGGCATGGGCATCGCCGATGCCTTCGAAGCCAGCGCGCTGCTGCCGCCGCTGCTGGTGCGCATGCTGCGCGTGGGCGAACGTACCGGCGATCTGGAAGGCGCGCTGGACAACGTCGCGTACTTTTTCGCGCGCGACGTGGACGAGACGGTGGCGCGGCTGCAGGGGCTGATCGAGCCGGTCATCACCGTCATTCTCGGCGCCGTGCTCGGCTGGGTGATGTTCGCGGTGCTGGGGCCGATCTACGAAACGATCGGCCGTATCCGCACGTAGGCAGTCGGTGATGCGTCCGGAGATCGCTTACCTGAGCGCTGCCGGCCCGATGCCGTTGATGCCAGAGGAGGCCGCGGCGCGCGCGCCGCTGGCGGTGATCGCGGACTTCGTCGACGAAGCGGTCGAGCGGGTGACGCTGCCGCGCGTGCGCGGTGCGGACGAGGCGCGCCTGCTGGCGCGGCAGCTTGCGCAGCGACTGCCCGATACGCGCTATCGCGTGGCGCTGCGGCTGCCGCCTCAGTCGGGCGCGGCTACGCATCTGCTCGTGGGAGCGCCGGCGTCTGCGCTCGATGCGCTGCTCGTGCCGGCGGTGGCCGCGGGCCGCGAGGTGCTGGGCGTCTGGACCGTGGCGCTGCTGGTGGCGTGGTGGGTCCGGCGCGCGGGGCTCAACTCCGTGCGCCAGCTTGTCGTCGTGCCGACACCGGCCGGCGTGCGCCACGTCTTCCTCGCCGACGGCATGCCGGTGGTGTCGCGGCTGATCCCGCGCGATCTGTCCGGCCACGGCGCCGACGCGTCGATGGGCGAGGAGCTCGAACGCACCGTGCACTACCTGTACAACGCGCGCCTGGTTGAGCGCGATGCGGCGCTGCCGGCCTGGGGCTTCGGGCTCGAGGCGTCCGAACTGGCCGCCACGGCGCGTGCATCGGTGCGCTGGGAAGCGGTGCCGAGGCCGCGCGGGCTGCCGGATGCAGGCGCGCGCGGTCTGGTGGCGCTCGCCGAACTGCTCACCGAGCGTCCGCCGCGCACGCAACTGGCGCCAGCCGAACTGCGCGTGCACGCCCATGCGCGGCAGCTCAAGCGCGCCGCTACCACGGTGGCCGGCATCGGTGTGGCGGTGCTGACGGCCGCCGCCATGTCCGCCTGGTCCGACGCCGCCCTGCAGGCGCAGGCGGCCACCGCGATCGAACTGCAGGCCGCGCAGGCGCAGCGCGCGCAGCAAGCCGCGCAGGCTGCTGCCGCCGCCTCCGGCACCAGCGCGCAGACGGCGGTGCGCGCGCTCGAACTGTACGAGCGCGAAGTCGAGCGCGCGCCGCAGCCCGGGGAGGCGTTCGCCGCACTGGCGCGCGCGTTCGACACCGTCCCCGCCTACGTGCTGCGCGAGCTGCACTGGCGCAGCGCGCCAACCGATACGGCGGCGGCCGAGGCGCCGGCGACGGCGCAGGACTGCACGCCGCCGGAGGGCGTGCGCGCTGATGCGCGTGTGTACCTGGCGGGCGAGGTCGCCGCCGCCACGCCGCTGCGGCAGACGGTCGCGGCGCGCCAGCGCTTCGAGGCGCTGCTCGCGAGCCCGGCCGCGCATGTGCAGGTCCTGCAGGCGCCGATCGAGCCGGCCGGGCCGCTGGCGGCGGCCGACGGGCCGCGCGCGTTTGCGTACTGCGTCTATCTCGAGGGGGTGCGATGACGGATTCGATCGCCCGCTCGCGCCGGCTGCCGGCGGTGCTCGCGCTGCGCAGCGTGCGCGTGCATCTGGCCGCATGCATCGCTGGCTGCATCGCCGCGGCGGCGCTGGCGCTGGCGGCAGATCGATATGCCGACGTCGCCGCGCGCCGGCTGGCGCAGGCGCGCGCCGAACTCGATGCGGTGCGCGCGCAACTGGCCGAAGAAGGCGGCGCGGAGGCGATCGCGCGCATCGCGCGCTACCGCGAGCTCGCCGCGCGCGGCGCATTCGCCGCCAGCGGGCCGGTGGATTGGGCCGAGGCGCTTGCCGCTGCCGCCGCGGCGCTGCACGTCGCGCCGCCGACGTTCGAGATCGGGCCGCCGCAGCCGCTGGACGGCGATGCTGGCGGCGTCGAGGCCGCCTCCAACGCACACGCCCAGGTCATGCGCTTCGCCGCCCAGGGATTGCACGAGCAAGACCTGCTGCGGCTGTTGCAATCGCTGCGCGGCGCCGGCGCGTTTCGCGTCGAAGACTGCCGGCTGCAGCGCGCGGGCGACGAGGCGGCGCTCGCCGCCGAATGCACGTTGCGCTGGCTCGCGTGGCCGCGCGCCGATGCGCAGCGCGCAAAAGGGGCATCGTGAAGCGCGTGTTGGCGTCGGCAGCGTTGGTGGCGTACGCGCTGGCCGCGGGCGCCGCGCAGGCGCAGTCGCCGCTGGGGCGACTGTTCTTCACGCCGCAGGAGCGCGCGCGCATCGCCGCCGCGCGCGCGGGCGACGGCGCCGCCGTCGGGGTCGAGGCCGAACCGGCGGCGCTCGTGGTTTCGGGGGTGGCGCGCAACTCGCGCAAAGGATTGGTGGCGTGGATCGACGGGCACGCCGTGCCCGACGGCGGCACCTATGCCGGTTACCGCGTGCGTGTCGCGGGCGGCGGCGTGAGCCTGCATCGCGACGGGGAGCCGGTCCGATGGCTGCCCGTCGGACGTCCGCTCGCGCCGTCGGCGCCGGCCGCGCGCATTGCGGCGCGCGCCCCCGGTCGGGAGGCGCCATGAGCACGCGCCAGCGCGGGGCCGTCGGGCTGCTGCTGATGCTGCTGATCGTGTTGACGCTGGGTGGCGCGCTGCTTGCCTCGACGCTGGGGGCCGCCACGGGTCGGGCGGCGTCGGCCGAGGCGCTCGCGCTCGCCGCCGACGCCGTGGCGGGCCATGCGCGGGCGCAGCGCTGCCTGCTGGGCACCGGCACGGTGGTGTTGCACCTGCCGTGCCCGAACATGGGTGCGCCCGAAGGCGTTGCCGCGCCTGCTTGCCCAGGCACCACGCGCGGCCGGCTGCCGTGGCGCACGCTGGGGCTGGCGCCGCTGCGCGATGCGGCCGGCGAATGCCTGTGGTACGAACGCAGCGCCACCGGCGCGCGCGTGATCGCCCCCGGCGTGGCGCTGGCGGGTCAAGCGCGCGCCTCCGCGGGCGGCGCCCCCGTCTGCAGCGGCCACTACAACGCCGCCGACTACCTGGAGCCGGCGGGCGGCAACGACGTGGCGCTGTCGGTGTCGCCTGTTGCGCTGGCGCTGCCGCCGGGGTGCCCATGAA
>JBBIJJ010000152.1:0-8691 GCA_037446035.1 Burkholderiales bacterium | reverse complement strand
GGCCGCGAGTCTGGCCGCTGGGCAGTCTGGGTGAGCGGCAACTGGCGGCTGACGTTCCGGTTCGAAGGTCAGGACGCCGCCGATGTCGACCTGGAGGACTACCACTGATGAAGCGCGGTACTGGACCGATGTACGACCCGCCGCATCCGGGCGCAACGTTGCGCGAGGACGTGCTGCCGGCGCTGGGGCTGACGGTGACCGAGGCCGCGGCGCAACTTGGCGTCTCGCGCGTGATGCTGTCGCGCGTGCTCAACGAGCGCGCCGGAATCAGCCCGGAGCTGGCGATCAAGCTGGAACGCTGGCTCGCCGACAAGGGCGACCATCCCGGCATCGGCGGGCCGAGCGCGGAGAGCTGGCTAGCCGGGCAGGCGGCCTACGACCTGTGGCACGCGCGCCAGCGCATGGCTGCATGAACGTGTTGACCGCGCGGCCGGCTTCCGCTACGCGCAAGGCTGCACGCCGCGGTCTGAGAAGCTGTGAGGACTTCGTCGCAAGCGGGCCGCTGGCTAGGCGCACGCAGCCGCAGGGCCGAGACATATCAAGCGGATAGGCGAGGCCCGAGCACCGCGCAACGACGCCAGCGGACCGCGCAGCAGAAGGATTCGCAGCTTCTGAGCCCGTGGGCAGCTGCGCAGTCGGCCGATCACGCCGTGCCTTGAGATGGCGCGAGGGCATTGCAGCGGCCGCCGCGTCGCATCGGTGGCGACAGAGGAACGATGCTTGAAAACGCCGCGCGCACCTACGTCTGCTCGGCCGGCAAATCGCCCCGAGCGCCTACGAGCGCGAGGGGATCCAAGGGACGAACGTGCCCCACCGCCACCCGCCCCGCGCGCGACTCGCCCCTGCGTGTGCTCGACCAGACAGTCGCCCCGAGCGTCCCAAAACGCGCGGGGGTCCGCGGAACTGTCGCGTCCAGGCGCAAGCGCGCGACGTGCAGGATTTGCTGACGCCTGCCCGCGCCCTGCCCGCGGCCGCCGGCCGTTGCATACGAGTCCGGGCTCGCGCGGGGGATACACAGCCAGCAGCCGTCAGGCTACGCTCGCACAGAAACTTACGGTTCGACCTTTGAGCACCGCACCCGCGCCGCCTCCGCCCGCCGCGAGCGCACAGCCGATCCGCCGACTCGCGGCGGTGATGATCGCCGACGTCACCGGCTACAGCCGGATGATGGAGCGCGACGAGGAAGGCACGCACGCGCGGATGCGCGAGATCCGCAAGCAGGTCACCGATCCGGCGATCCAGCGGCGCGGCGGGCGCATCGTGCGCACTGCCGGCGACGGCATGCTTGTGGAGTTCGCCAGCGCGGTGGAAGCGCTGTCGTGCGCGGTCGAGATCCAGCGCGAGATGGGCGCGCGCAACCGCGGGTTGGCGCCCGACTCGCGCGTGGATTTCCGTATCGGCATCAACATCGGCGACATCATCATCGACGGCACCGACATCGCCGGCGACGGCGTCAATCTCGCGGCGAGACTCGAGGCGCTCGCGGAGCCCGGCGGTATCGCACTGTCGCGCGCGGTACGCGAACAGGTGCGGCAGGTGGTCGGCGTCACGCTCAACGACGCCGGCCGCCACCGCGTGAAAAACATCTCCGAGCCGATCCAGGTTTACACAGTCGTACTCGAAGGTCATGCGAAGCCCGCCGCACATCTGAAACGGTGGCATCCGCGCTGGATCGCTGCGGTGGCGTTAACGGTGGCAGCGGGCACCGCCGCGGCGCTGCTGTGGACGCGGCTGGTGCCGGGCATCGAGGCGCCGCGGCAGTCGCTGGTCGTGCTGCCGTTCGGCAACCTGTCGCAACAGGCCGACGGCGCTGCGGTCGCCGGTCGGCTGACCGCGGAGCTGACGACGGCGCTGTCGAAAGTGGCCGGCATGCACGTGATCGCGCGCACGACTGCGGCGCGCTACGCCGGCCCCCAGGTCGATGCGGCATCCGCCGGACGCGCGCTCGCCGTCCGCTATGCCGTCGAAGGGGCCGTGCTGGCAGCGAGCGGACGCGTGCGCGTCGTGGCGCATCTGGTGCGCACCGACAACGGCGCGCAGTTGTGGAGCCAATCCCTGGACGTCGCGCGCGGCGACGACGAGCCGGTGCCGCTCGAACTCATCGGCCGGCTGGCGGATACGCTGCGAACGCAGGTACGCGCGGCCGAGCTGAGGCGGCTGGACGAAGGCGCACCCGATGCCTACGCACTGGCGCTGAGCGCGCGCATGCAGTTGCCGTACACCGAAACGGTCGAGCAGGTCCGCGAGGTCGCGCGGCTTTACGAGCGGGCGCTGCAGCTCGACGCTGAGCACGTGCCCGCGCTGGCGGGGCTGGCGTACGCGAACGCGGTGCTCGCCGACCGCATCCACGACGAAACCGAACGCGCGGTGCTGCTGAAGCGCGCGGACGAGCTGTCGGCGCGCGCCGTCGCGCTGGACGCCAACGACGCCGAGTCCTGGGGCATCCGCTCGGCGGTGCTGCAGCATGCGCACCGGTTCGACGCCGCCTTCGAGGCGGCGGAGCGCGGCCTGCAGTTGAACCCGTATTACAGCGAGCTGCACGGGCAACGCGGACTGCTGCTGATCCATGCGGGCCGCGCGGAAGACGCGCTCGTCTCGATCGACCGCGCGATCCGCTTGAACCCGGTGTCCGACGCGGTCGGCGTGCACCTGAACATGCGCTGCCGCGCGCTGCTTTATCTGGGCCGATACGCCGACGCCATCGACGCCTGCCAGCGCGCGACGACTTCGGCGCCCGACTGGCCGGACTACATGCTGCTGACCGCCGCGTACGCGATGGCCGGCGACCTGTCGCGCGCGGCGGCCGCGCGCGCCGAACTGCTGCGGCGCGAACCGCGCTTCTCGATCCGCTGGGTGCGCGCGCTGTCCGGCGAACCGGCGCCGCGCGCGGCACAGCAGCGCGAGCGGCACCTGTTTGCCGGTCTGCGCAAGGCCGGCATCGCGGAGTAGCTCAAGCGGCGAGCCCCAGCGCAAGTCCCGCGGGCACGAAGACGATCGCCGCCAGGTTTCCGATCAGCGTGATCGAGGCGACTTTCTCGGGCTCCTGCCCGTACACCTCGGCCAGCATGAAGTTCAGCACCGCCGGCGGCAGCGCAGCGAACAGGAACAACTGACCGCGAGCGGCCGCATCGAGCGCGAGCAGCGCGTCGGCGACGAACGCGCCGGCGAGACCGGCGACGGGACAGACGAGCGCGCCGACCGCGCCGATGCGCCAGTCGCGCACCGTCACGTCGACCATGCGGATGCCCAGCGCGAACAGCATCAGCGGAATGGCCGCGTCGCCGAGCAGCTTCAGCGCATCGAACAGCGGCTGCGGAAACGGCGGTCGCACGAGCGCGAACGCCAGTCCGATCGCCGTGCCGACCATCATCGGGTTGGCCAGCAGCCGCAGCGAGCGGCTCCACGGCACTTGCCCGTGCGCGACGATGCGGATCCCGAGCGAAAAATGCAGCGTGTTGCTGAGCACCAGCAGCGCGACCGCCGGCCCCAGCGCGGCCGGGCCGAAGGCGAGCACCGCCAGCGGCAGCCCCATGTTGCCGCAGTTGTTGAACATCATCGGCGGCACGAAGGTGCGCGCATCGAACCCCGCCAGGCGAGCGATCGGCCAGGCCGCCAGACCCGAGACCGCAATCACGATGGCCGCGCCGGCGAGCAGCCGCGCATGCTGCGCGATGGCGAAATCCTTCGCGGCGAGCGCCGTGAAGCACAGCAACGGACCGAGAATGCCGAGATTCAACGTGTTCAGCGCCGCCGCCTCGCTGCGCACGCGTTCGCCGCGCCAGCGCGCGTAGCCGTAACCGACGGCGATGACGCCGAACACCGGGACGATGATGGCGAGGATGCGCTCGATCATCGCTGCCGCGTCAGACGGCGAGCAACTGCGCGCGATAGTGCTTCAGCTCGGCGATCGACTCGTAGATGTCGGCGAGCGCTTCGTGCCGGCTCTTCTTCTCGAAGGCGCGGTAGGCGTCGGGCTTCCAGCGCCGCGCCAGTTCTTTCAGCGTGCTGACGTCGAGGTTGCGGTAGTGGAAATAGGCTTCCAGGCGCGGCATCCAGCGCGCCATGAAGCGGCGGTCCTGGCAGATCGAATTGCCGCACATCGGCGACTTGCCCTCGGGCACGTGGCGCCGCAGGAACTCGAGCACGACGACTTCGGCAGCGGCCTCGTCGAGCGTCGAGGCGCGCACGCGCTCGGTCAGCCCCGAGCGGGCGTGGGTGGCCGTGTTCCATGCGTCCATCGTCGCCAGCACGCGCTCGTGCTGATGCACCGCGAGGACGGGACCCTCGGCAATCAGCTCGAGCTGCGCGTCGGTGACGACGACCGCGACCTCGAGCACGCGGTCCGAATCGGGGTTCAGACCGCTCATCTCCATGTCGATCCAGATCAGATTGTTTTCGTCGTAGCGCGCAGCGCGTGGCGCCGTCGCGTCGTTGCCCTGTGACATAATTTTTCGGACTGTTCGTGGCGCGCGATTGTCGCACGCGCTTCGCGCGCAGCGCCGCCGCTGCGCACACCGTTCGGATCTCATGAGCCTCGCGTTTTCACTGCTGTTCGTCGCCTTTGTGCTGCTGATGGTGGGCTTGAAGTACTGGCTCGCCGCGCGCCAGATCCGCCACGTGGCCGCCCACGCCGACGCGGTGCCCGCGCTGTTCGCCGACCGCATCGGCCTCGAAGCGCATCGCAAGGCGGCCGCCTACACGATCGCCAAGCAGCGCTTCGCCCTGATCGAAACGGCGGTCGGCACGGCGCTGCTCGTCGCGCTGACCTTGGGCGGCGGCCTGCAGGCGATCGCCGAGGCGCTGGCGCCGCTGCTCGGGCGCGGCTTCCTGTTTCAGGTCGGCGTGGTCGTCGCCGTCGTGATCCTGGTCAGCCTGGTCGACATCCCGTTCAGCTGGTACCGCCAGTTCCGCATCGAGCAGGCGTTCGGCTTCAACCGCACGACGCTGCGCACCTTCTTTGCCGATCTGGCCAAGTCGGCGCTGCTGGCGGCACTGCTCGGGCTGCCGGTGCTCGCGGTCGTGCTGTGGCTGATGCAGCGCGCCGGCGACCTCTGGTGGCTGTACGCCTGGTTCGTGTGGATCGCGTTCAACGCGCTGGTGCTGGTGCTGTATCCGACGCTGATCGCGCCGCTTTTCAACAAGTTCGAGCCGCTGGCCGACGCCGCGCTGGCCGATCGCATCGGGCGGCTGCTGGCGCGCACGGGTTTTTCGAGCAAGGGCGTGTTCGTGATGGACGGGTCGCGCCGCTCCAGCCACGGCAACGCGTACTTCACCGGCCTGGGCCGCCACAAGCGGATCGTGTTCTTCGACACGCTGATCGAACGTCTGCAGCCGCAGGAGATCGAGGCGGTGCTGGCGCACGAACTCGGGCACTTCCGGCTGCGGCACATCCGCAAGCGGCTGGTGCTGTCGGCGCTCGCGAGCCTGGCGTTCCTCGCGCTGCTCGGCTGGCTCGCCGGCCAAGTCTGGTTCTATCAAGGGCTCGGCGTGCAGCCGGCGCTGGACGCGCGCAACGACGGGCTGGCGCTGGTGCTGTTCATCCTGGTCGCGCCGGTGTTCACGTTCGTGCTGGCGCCGCTGGCGGCCGCGCTGTCGCGTGCGCACGAGTTCGAGGCCGATGCGTTCGCGGCGCGCCACAGCTCGCCGCGCGATCTGGCGAACGCGTTGGTGAAGCTGTATCAGGACAACGCCGCGACGCTGACGCCCGATCCGCTGCACTCGGCGTTCTACGACTCGCACCCGCCGGCGGCGATCCGCATCGAGCGACTGCTCGCGCAGCCGGAACCCGCGCCGGCGGCGGCCTGAAGATGCCGAGCCGCGAAGGGCACCGCCGACGGCCGCCGAAATCCGGGCGCAGTTCGACGGCTCGCGGTCGGTCGACGACCGCATCGTGCGGGTCCACCGTTTCGGCGATCATCGGATGATCGCCTTTGTCAACGCGCTCGCCGCGATGGCCCGTCGCGCGGACCGGCACCCGGCGCTCGTCGTCAACTGCAAGCGCTGCAGAGTGCGCTTCGACACGCCTTCGGTCAGCATCACCTCGGCGAACGATTCCGTCCGCGCGGCCGAGCCCGGCGATTCCTACGCGCAGTGCGCGCGCCGGCGCAACGGATGAGTCCGGCGCCCGCCGCCGGCACGTTCGAAGCGCGCGTCGTGGCGGCCTTCGGCCGCCGCTTTTTGGTGCAGGATGCGACAAGCCGCACCCGCCTCGCGATCCGGCGCGGTAAGCGCAGCGACGTCGTCGTCGGCGATCGGGTGCGTTGCACGGCGGCCGGCGCGGACAGCGCGGCGATCGAGTCGATCGAGCCGCGCGCGAGTCTTTTGTTCCGCGCCGAGGCGCTGCGCACGAAAGAGCTCGCCGCCAACGTCGATCAGGTGGCGATCGTGTTCGCTCCGCAGCCTGCCTTCAACCTGCACTTCGTCTGGCGCGCGCTGATCGCGGCGCACGCTGCGGGCATCGGACGGCTCGTCGTGCTGAACAAGACCGATCTGCCCGACGCGGGCGCGGCGCGCGCCGCACTCGACGAACTGGCCGCGCTCGGCGAACGGACGATTGCCGTGTCCGCCAAGGCGCAGTCTGCGGACGCGCGCGCGCGGCTCGGCGTCGAATTCGCGCATCGCGCGACACTGCTGATCGGCCAGTCGGGGATGGGCAAGTCGACGATCTTGAATCTGCTGGTGCCCGACGCGAACGCGCGCACGCGCGAATTCTCAGTGAAGCTGAACCAGGGCAAGCAGACGACGACGGCGTCGCGCTGGTTCGCCTTCGGCGAAGACGGCGCGATCGTCGATACGCCGGGCTTTCAGGCGTTCGGACTCGCGCACCTGTCGATCGCGCAGCTCGCCGCCTGCCTGCCTGAGTTCGCGCCGCACCTCGGTCGCTGCCGTTTCGGCGACTGCGGCCACCTCGAAGAGCCGGGCTGCGCGGTGCGCGCGGCGGTCGACGCCGGCGCAATCGCGCCCGCGCGCTATACGTTCTATCGGCAACTCGCGGCCGAGATCGCGCGATGAAGCTGCTCGTGCGTTGCGATCACGCGCTGCAGGCGGCGCATCTGGCCAACGCGCTCGCCGCCGCCGGCATCCGCTGCGAGGTACGCAACACCGCGCTGGCGGGTGCCATCGGCGACATCCCGTGGCTGGAGTGCGCCCCGCAGCTTTGGCTGCTCGACGATCTGGACGAATATCGTGCGCGCGAGTTGCTCGCGGACCTCGCGCGCCAGGTCGTAGGACCGCCGTGGCGCTGCGCCTCGTGCGCAGAGCTGCTCGAACCGCAGTTCGGCGCCTGCTGGAAGTGCGGCGCCGCACGGCCGCTCTGATGCCGGCGGCTCAGAACAACCACGCCGCCAGGGTCAGCAGCAGCAGCAGGGTCAGCCATAGCGCGAGCGTGCGCCAGACGAGTCCGACCACCGAGCGCAGCGTGCGCGGCTCGGGTTCGGCCAGCGCCGCGCTCTGCTGCCCTGCCTCGTCGAAGTAGCGCGCAGTCTCGGCCGCGCTCATGATGCGCGTGCCGATCGCGCCGCTCGCGGCGCCGAGGATCAGCGTGCGCGAGTCGGGGCCGGGCACCCCAGCGGCCGAAGGCACGCGCGCGATCTGCCGCCAGCAGTAGATCGCACCTTCGAAGTCGCCGACGATCGCAAAGCCGAGCGCTGTTATCCGCGCCGGCAGCCAGTCGATCCACGCGAAAGCACTGCGTGCGAAGCTGCCGAAGCGGTCGGGCGACAGCGCGCCGGCCGGCGGTCGGTTCCAGCGGCGCGCGAGGTAGTCGGCGAGCCGATACATGACCGGACCGATGGGGCCCGGCAGCAGCACGAACCACACGAGCACGCCGAAGACGTGGCGGTGCGACAGCAGCAGCCCAAACTCGATCGACTGCCGCACGATTTCGGCGGCGTCGAGGTCGGCAGCGTTGTAGCCTTCCTCGTGCGGGCTCTTCCATGCGGTCAGCTCACGGCGCGCGGTGGCCAGGTCGCCGTTGTCGAGCGCGATCTGGATTTCGGTGAAGTGATGACTGAACTGGCGGAAGCCGAGCGTGAGATACAGGACGCCGACGTTGACAGCGAGCGCGACGATCCACGAGATCGAGGCAGCGATCCAGTAGACGACACCGACCGCGAGCGCGGCGCCGCCGACCACCAGCAGCCATGCGTACATCCCATGGCGGCGGCGCCCGGCGTTCAGATTGCGTTCCGCCCCGTCGGCGATCGCCTCGACCGTGCCCGCCAGCGGATGTTGCGCGGGCAGCGCGCGCAACTGCTCGAGGAGCAACGTCAGAACAAGCGCAAGCCAGACCACGTCCTTCTCCGATCCCCGCGGATTCTATTGAGGATTACCCAATCTCGTGACACCGCCTCTTTGCGAGTGCGTTTGGCTTGTCGCGGTCGCCTGTTCCGTCATCCCGAGCAGCGCGAGGGATCGCGGCGCTGCGCGCCGCCGAGATTCCTCGCCTTCGGCTCGGAATGACCAGGGGGCAGTTGGCTCGGAACGAAGCGCAAGGATCGGCTCCTTATGACGAGCAGGTGTCGACTCCGTAGGACGCGCACGTGTGGGCTCGGCAGGACGCGCAGGCCGCGGCTCGGAATGGCAGGAGGATGTCATCCCGAGCAGCGCGAGGGATCGCGGCGTTGCGAGCCGCCGAGATTCCTCGCCTTCGGCTCGGAATGACCAGGGGTGGATGGCTCGGGATGACGAGCG
>JBBIJJ010000151.1:0-8785 GCA_037446035.1 Burkholderiales bacterium | reverse complement strand
GTCATTACCCGTCTCGCGTTGTCATCCCGAGCAAAGCGAGGGATCTCGGCGCTGCGAGGCGCTGAGATTCCTCGCCTGTGGCTCGGAATGACGAGGGCGTCGCTCATCCGCGGTGTCGCCTTCTCATTCCCGGTGTCGCGTTGTCATCGCCCGTCTCGCGTTGTCATTGCCCGTCTCGCGGTGTCATTGCCCGTCTCGCGGTGTCATCCCGAGCAAAGCGTGGGATCTCGGCGCTGCGAGGCGCTGAGATTCCTCGCCTGTGGCTCGGAATGACGAGGGCGTCGCTCATCCGCGGTGTCGCCTTCTCATTCCCGGTGTCGCGTTGTCATCGCCCGTCTCGCGTTGTCATTGCCCGTCTCGCGGTGTCATTGCCCGTCTCGCGGTGTCATCCCGAGCAAAGCGAGGGATCTCGACGCTGCGAGGCGCTGAGATTCCTCGCCTGTGGCTCGGAATGACAAAGGGAAGAAGCGGCTCGGAATGTATGACGATGGGGTCGCTCAATCGGATCGACGAGGCGTGGCTGGCTCGGAGTGACGAGGAATGACAGGGCGGATCATCCCGGACCCTTTCGCGCTGCCGAGAGCGTTTCGCGCTTTCGGCACTGTGTAGGCCGCGGCGTCGGATCGGAATAGCCGCGCGCGGCCAACCACCCAGGGTCGTCTGAATCACGCGCTCACGTAGCGCCGGATCATCTCCGCCGCCGCGCGCCAGTGCGCCTCGAGATTCTCGGGCGCGCGCAGTTCGCGCCCCAGCACGGCTGACAGCGTGGCGCTATTCGACAGATAAAAGTAGCCGAGCGCGGCGATCGCGATGTAAAGCTCCTCCGCGTCGATGCCGCGCCGGAACACGCCGGCGGCCGCGCCGCGCGCGAGCAGATCGCGCAACAGGCCAACGATCGGCGTCACCAGTTCGCCCAGTTGCGGCGAGCGCTTCAGGTGCACGGCGCGGTGTTGGTTTTCGGTGTTGACGAGCCCGATGAATTCCGGGTGCTCCAGGTAATAGCGCCAGACGAAGCGGCAGAACTCATCCAGGGCTTGCGCCGGCGGCAGATCGTCGAGCCGTAGCGATCTTTCGGCCCGCTGCAGCGACAGATAGGCCGCTTCGAGCACGGCGCGATAAAGCCCGTCCTTGTTGCCGAAGTAGTAATAGACCATGCGTTCGCTGGTGCGCGCCGCGCGCGCGATGCGGTCGCCGCGCGCACCCGACAGTCCGTGACGGGCGAACTCCTGCGTGGCGGCCGCCAGGATGCGCGCGCGCGTGGCCTCGGCGTCGCGCCGCCGCACGGGTGCTGCGCGGCGTGGCGGCCGCGGCGAACGATCGTTCACTGCACGATCGCCGGCACCTCGGTCGCCGGCGGCGTGTTGCGGCTGCGCTGACAGCGGACGATGCCGTCGATCATCACCATGCCCACCCCCGGAATGTCGCCCAGCCGCACCGATTCCAGCAGATCCTTGCCAGCCGAGTGCTGCGCGCGGTCCATGAAAACGAAATCCGCCGGACGCCCGACTTCGATCAGGCCCTGCCGAAGCCCGCGCAGCCTGGCGGTGTTGCCGGTGGCGAAGCCGAACACGATCTCGGCCGGGATCTCGGCCAGCGACGAAATCAGCGCGATCAGGCGCAGGATGCCGAGCGGCTGCACGCCGGAGCCGGCCGGCGCGTCGGTGCCGAGGATCACCCGGTGCGGGCACTTCAGCTCCATCGCGTGGCGCGCGGTGAGGATGCCGATGCGCTCGTTGCCGTTGTGGACGATCTCGATCGCGCGCGGGCTCTTTTCGCACAGCCGACACACCTGCGCGTACGGCAGCGCCGTGTGACCGCCGTTGATGTGGCCGATGACATCGGCATCGGCTTCGAGCACGACGTCGGCGTCGATCAGGCCCGAGCCGGGAATCGACGGCCCGCCGGTGTGGATGGTGCTTTGGATGCCGTGCTTGCGCGCCCACGCGACCATCTGCCGCGCTTCGTCGCCCGCCTTGACCGAACCCAGCCCCACTTCGCCGAGCAGCTTGACACCGGCGGCGGCCAGCTCGGCGAAATCCTCCTCCTGCATGCCCTTCTCGATCACCGGCGCGCCCGCCAGCACCTTCACGCCGCCGCCCACACCGGCAGCGCGCTGGCCTTCGAACGCGCGCTGCGCGGTGATCGCGAGCGCCTTCACACCGACCACGTCCTTGGGCCGGCCCGGCAGATGCACCTCGCCGGCGGAGATCATCGTGGTCACACCGCCGTGCAGACACGAATCGATCCAGCCGAGCTGGTTCTGCCGCGGTGTCCAGTCGCCGAACACCGGATGGCAGTGCGAATCGATCAGCCCCGGCGCGAGCGCCGTGCCGCGCGCGTCGATCACGCGCCGCGCGTTGCCGGTGTCACAATCGCGCTCCTTGCCGACGGCGACGATCACGCCGTCGTTCACGACCACCGTGTCCGCATCGAGGATCGGGCGGTCGATGTCGCCACTGAGCATCAAGCCGACGTTGCGGATCACCACCTTGCCCGAACTTTCCGTCGTCGTTGGTGCTGCCATGTTCGTCCTCCACTGAGTCGATCGTCATCGCGCGCGCTGCGCGGGATTGCACGACTGCGAGCGGCCGAGATCCCTCGCCGTCGGCTCGGGATGACATGCTGCCGCAGTGACGAGGGATCTCGACCAAAGATTCCTCGCCTTCGGCCCGCAGTGACGCACTGCTGTCATCCCGAGGAACGCAGTGACGAGGGATCTCGGCGTTGCGAGCGGGTTGGGACTCCTTGCGCTCGACTCGGACTGACACCCCGCTGTCATCCCGAGGAAAGCAGTGACGAGGGATCTCCGCTGTGCGATCGGGTTGAGATTCCTCGCCTGCGGCTCGGAATGACCGAGAAGAAACGGCTCTGAATGACCGAGAAGAAGCGGCTCGGATTGATCGAGAAGAAACGGCTCGGCTTGACCGGGAAGAAGCAGCTCGGAATGATCGAGGTCGGACGGCGCGGAATGTCCGCAGCAAGGCGGCGCGCAGCGACCGGGAAGCGCCTGATCGAAACGAGCAACACGCACGTTCATGTGGCCCGGCATCACACCGTCAGATACTGCCGCCGCACCGCCTCGTCGGCATTCAGTTCGTCCATCGTCCCCGCGAACCGCACCTGCCCTTTCTCCAGCACGTACACGCGGTCGCACACCGCGGCGGCGAACGGCAGGTTCTGCTCGGACAGCAGCACGCTCAGGCCCAGCGCTTTTAGCTCGACGATCATGGCCGCCATCTGCTCGACGATCAGCGGGGCCACGCCTTCGGACGGCTCGTCCAGCAGCACCAGCCGCGGGTTGCCCATCAGCGTGCGCGCCACCGTCAGCATCTGCTGCTCGCCGCCGCTCATGCGGCTGCCGAGGCGATCCGGCATCTCGCGCAGGTTGGGGAACAGCGCAAAGAGCTTGTCCTCGGTCCACACCGGCGCATCGGCGCGCGGCGGACGGCGGCCGACTTCGAGGTTCTCGCGCACCGTCAACTCGGTGAAGATGCGCCGGTCCTCGGGCACGAAGCCGATGCCGGCGCGCGCGATCTCGAACGGCTGCTGCCGCTCGATCGGCGCGCCGTCGAACAGAATCGAGCCGGTGCGCGCGGCCACCAGCCCCATGATCGATTTGAGCGTCGTGCTCTTGCCGGCGCCGTTGCGCCCCATCAGCGCCACCACTTCGCCGCGCCGCACCTGCAGATCGACGTCGAACAGGATGTGCGCGCGGCCGTACCAGGCGTTGAGCCGCCGCACCGAAAGCAGCGGAGTCGATCCGGGTACCTCGCCTCGCATCGGGTTCACGCCGCGTGCGCGGCGCCAAGCAGCCTGCCGCTTCCGAAGTAGACCTCGCGCACGCGCGCGTCTTCGCGGATCGCCGCCGGCGGTCCAGCCGCGATCAGCCGCCCGCGCGCCAGCACGACGATGCGATCCGCGTGCGCGAACACGACGTCCATGCTGTGCTCGGTGAACAGCACGCCCAGATTGCGCTCGCGCACCAGCCGCCTGGTCAGCGCCATCAGCGCGGCGCGCTCGCGCGGCGCCATGCCCGCGGTCGGCTCGTCCATCAGCAGCAACTGCGGCCGGTTGGCCAGTGCGATCGCGATCTCCAGCGTTTTCAGGTCGCCGTAGGCGAGCGCGCTCGCCGGCTCGTCGGCGCGCTCGCGCAGACCCACCGCCGCCAGCAGCTCGAGCGCCTCGTCGCGGTACGTGCGCGCAGCGCGCGACCACAAATCGAACAGGCGCCGCTCGCGCGCCAGCAGCGCCATCTGCACGTTCTCCGCCACCGTCATCGATGCGTACGTGGCCGCGACCTGGAACGTGCGCCCCACGCCGAGCCGCCAGATCTGCCGCGGCTTCAGCCCCGCGATCGACGCGCCGTTGAGCAACACATCGCCGGCGTCGGCCGGCAACTGGCCGTTGATCACGTTGAAGCACGTGCTCTTGCCCGCCCCGTTGGGGCCGATCATCGCCAGGAGTTCGCCGCGCGAGAGCAGAAAGCTCACGTCGTCCACCGCGACCACGCCGCCGAAGGCCTTGCGCAGATTCCGCACTTCGAGCAGCGCGCTCATGCCGTGCTCCGTCGCAGCCGCGCGGCGATCGCCGCTGCGCCGCCGGCCAGCCCCTGCGGAAACGCCAGCACCAGCGCCAGGATCACGAAGCCAAGCAGCGCGCGCCAATAGTCGGTGGCGCGGATGATGGTGTCGGAAAGCCAGGTGAAGGCCGCCGCGCCGACGATCGGTCCGGTGAGCGACTGCACGCCGCCCAGCAGCACCATCACCAGCCCGTCGATCGAGCGGCCGACCGAGATCGTCTCCGGCGAGATCGTGCCCTTGGCGAACGCGAACAGCGCGCCGGCCAGCCCGCACACCGTGCCGGCGATCGCAAAACCCATCCAGTGCACGCGCATCACATCGATGCCGGTGGCTTCGGCGCGCAGCGGCGAATCGCGCCCGGCGCGCATCGCGTAGCCGAACGGCGCAAGCAACATGCGTCGCAGCAGGTACAGGCCGACCACGACCAGCGCCAGCGTCAGGTAGAAGTACGCGACCTTGGAGGAGAACGCCGCCGACGGCCAGATCCCCACCAGGCCGTTGCTGCCGCCGGTCACCTCGTCCCACTGGAACACGATGCCCCAGACGATCTGCGCCAAAGCGAGTGTCAGCATCGCCAGATACACCCCTGCCAGCCGCACCGCGAACCAGCCGAACAGCAGCGCGCCGAGCAAGGCAAACAGCGGCGCGGCGAGCAGCGCAAGTTCCATCGGCAAGTCGGCGCCCTTTAACAGCAGCGCCGCGCCGTAGGCGCCGAGGCCGAAATACGCGGCGTGGCCGAACGAATGCATGCCGCCGGGGCCCATGATGAAGTGCAAGCTGGCGGCGAACAGCACCGCGATCAGGATGTCGATCGCCAGCACGGTCGCGTACGGGTAGTCGCGCGCAATCACAGGCAACGATGCCAGCAGCGCCAGCGCAGCGACGACGGCGATCGTGCCCGCGCGCGGCAGCGGACGGATCGGCGCCTCGGGCGGAGCCGCCGTGCGCACCGCGCCCTGCGGTTTGCCCAGCAGGCCCCACGGCCGCCAGATCAGCACGGCGGCCATCACCAGGAACTCGACCACCAGCGTGAGCTTGGAAAACGCAAAGCTGGTGCCGAAGATCGACACCGTGCCGATGCCGTAACAGATCGCCTTGATCTCGGCAATGATCAAGGCCGCCAGATACGCGCCCGGAATACTGCCCATGCCGCCGACGACGACCACGACGAACGCCTCGCCGATGGCCACCAGATCCAGTCCCAGATTGGCCGGCTCGCGCGGCATCTGCAGCGCCCCGCCCAGGGCAGCCAGCGCCGAGCCGAGCGCGAACACGCCGGTGAAAAGCCACTTCTGGTTGACGCCCAGCGCGCCCACCATCTCGCGGTCCTGGGTGGCGGCGCGAATCAGAATGCCCAGGCGCGTTTTCTTAAGCAGCAGCCACAGAAGCGCCAGCACCGCCGGGCCGACGAAGATCAGCAACAGATCGTAGGTCGGAAAGCTGCGGCCGAGGATTTCGACCGCGCCCTTGAAGCCCGGCGCCTTCGGTCCCAGCAGATCCTCCGGTCCCCACAGATACAGCACTGCGTCGCGCAGCATCAGCACGACCGCGAACGTGGCCAGCAACTGAAACAGCTCGGGCGCGCGATAAACGCGGCGTAACACACTGATTTCGACGACCGCGCCCAGCAGCCCGACGATGAGTGCGGCGCCCAGTACCGCGCCCCAGAAGCCTAGCGCGGTCACGCCGAAGGCCTGCACCAGCGAGTACGCGACGTACAGCCCGATCATGTACATCGAGCCGTGCGTGAAGTTGACGATGCGCGTGACGCCGAAGATCAGCGACAGTCCGACCGCGACCAGAAACAGCGCGGAGGCGCCCGCCAGCCCGTTCAGCAATTGAACCGCGAAGCCGGAGAGCATCGTCATTCACTCATCGTCGTTCCGGGCCGCAGGCGAGGAGCCGCGCCCGCTCGCGGCGCCGAGATCCCTCGCTGCGCTCGGGATGACAACCATTCGGTCCTTCCGCGCCCGCTTCCCTCGTCATTCCAAGCTGCCTGCCTCGTCATTCCGAGCTGCCTGCCTCGTCATTCCGAGCTGCCTACCTTGTCATTCCGAGCTGCCTACCTTGTCATTCCGAGCCGCAGGCGAGGAATCTCAGCCTTTCGCAGTGCCGGGATCCCTCGCTTCGCTCGGGATGACAACTGATCGGTCATTCCGAGCCGAAGGCGAGGAGTCTTGGGATGGCAACCGTTCGGTCATTCCGAGCCGCAGGCGAGAAGCCGCGCCCGCTCGCGGCGCCGAGATCCCTCGCTGCGCTCGGGATGACAACCATTCGGTCATTCCGCGCCCGCCTCCCTCGTCATTCCGCGCCCGCCTGCCCCGTCATTCCGCGCCCGCCTGCCTCGTCATTCCGCGCCTGCGTGCCCCGTCATTCCGCGCCTGCGTGCCCCGTCATTCCGCGCCCGCCTGCCCCGTCATTCCGCGCCCGCCTGCCTCGTCATTCCGAGCTGCCTACCTTGTCATTCCGAGCCGCAGGCGAGGAATCTCAGCCTTTCGCAATGCCGAGATCCCTCGCTTCGCTCGGGATGACAACTGTTCGGTCATTCCGAGCCGCAAGCGAGGAATCTCGCCGCCTCGCGCCGCCGAGATCCCTCGCTGCGCTCGGGTTGGCAACGCGTAACGAGCGCGGCGACGGCGCGATCCTGCGGGCGTCGCCCGTCGAATGACGCTCAATCCGCAGGCCGCAGCTTGGCGACCTCCGCATCGGACGGCAGCACGGCGGCGCCGTCGACGTAGCGGAAATCGACCATCACGCCGCGTCCGTCGCGCACGGCGGTGCGGCCGACGTACGCGCCCATCGTCGATTGGTGATCCGACGCGCGGAACGTGATCGGACCGAACGGCGAGGTCGTCTTCAGCCCCTTGAACGCGGCGATCATCTTTTCGGTGTCGGTGCTGCCGGCGCGCTTGATCGCATCGGCGATCGCCACCACCGTCGCGTAGCCGACCACGGAGCCGAGCCGCGGGTACTCGTTGTACCTGGCCTGATATGCGCGCTGGAACGCGTCGTGCTCCTTGGTCTGGATCGCGTACCAGGGGTAGCCGGTCACCCACCAGCCGACCGGCGCTTCGTCCTTCAGCGGATCGAGGTACTCGGGCTCGCCGGTCAGCAGCGAAAACACCGCGCGATCCTTGAACAGCCCGCGCGTGGCGCCCTCGCGCACGAACTTGGCGAGGTCGGCGCCGAACGTGACGTTGAAGATGGCGTCCGGCTTGGCGTCGGCCAGCGCCTGCACGACTGCGCCGGCGTCGATGCGGCCGAGCGCCGGCGCCTGCTCGGCGACGAACTCGACGTCCGGCTGCGCCGCCTTCAACAACTGCTTAAAGCTGGCGACCGCCGACTGTCCGTACTCGTAGTTCGGGTACACGACGGCCCAGCGCTTTTTCTTCAGCTTGGCCGCTTCCGGCACCAGCATCGCCACCTGCATGAAGGTGGAGGGCCGCAGCCGGAACGTGTAGCGGTTGCCGTTCTGCCAGGTGATCTTGTCGGTCAGCGGCTCGGCAGCGACGAACAGGATCTTGCGCTGCTTGGCGAAATCGGTCACCGCCAGACCGATGTGCGACAGGAAGGTGCCAAACAGCAGGTTCACGTTCTCGCGCGACACCAGCTCCTCGGCCACGCGCACCGCGTCGCCCGGGTTGCCGTTGTCGTCGCGCGAAACGACTTCGAGCTTGCGCCCGAGCACGCCGCCGGCGGCGTTGATCTGCTCGACTGCCAGCTCCCAGCCCTTCTTGTACGGCTCCAGAAACGCCGGCTGCGCCTTGTAGCTGTTCAGTTCACCCAGCTTGATCGTCTGCGCCTGCACCGACACCGCCAACGCAGCCGCACCCACCGCGATCAACCATCGCTTCATCGTCATCTCCCCGTCCACGACAAAAAGTCCCGTTGTCCCGTCGAATCACTCCGTCTCGTCATCCCGCGCGAACGCGAGGGCTCGCTGCACGACGAACCGCCGAGATTCCTCGCCTTCGGCTCGGAATGACAAGCGCCACAGCGACGCAACCTCGAAATGACAAGCACGAGAGTGACACTACCGCAACCCGTCCTCACCCTTGAGTCAGCAGCGCCGGCAGCCGCCTCGCTTCGACGCACACCGCTTTGTCATCCCGAGCGAACGCGAGGGATCTCGGCAGTGCGAGCCGCCCCGAGATTCCTCGCCTTCGGCTCGGAATGACAAGCGCCAGAGCGACACTACCGCAACC
>JBBIJJ010000150.1:0-8818 GCA_037446035.1 Burkholderiales bacterium | reverse complement strand
AGGCTCTATGGATGATGCGAAGACGCCCGTGCGCGACGCGCGCGAAGAACTCGACAGCCTGAACCCCGCGCTCGAACTGTCGCGGCGCGGTTTCGTCAAGACGTCGCTGGCGGCAGGATTCGCCGCCGCCGTCACTCCCGTTGTGGCGCAGACCATGATCACGACCGACACCCAGGGCCTGACCGCAGGCGAAGTGAAGATCCCGACCAAGGACGGCGAGATGCCCGCGTACCGCGCGATGCCGGCGGGCAAGTCGGGGCTGGGCACCGTGCTGGTCGTGCAGGAGATTTTCGGCGTGCACGAGCACATCAAGGACGTGTGTCGGCGACTCGCCAAGCAGGGTTACCTCGCCGTCGCGCCGGAGTTGTACGCGCGGCAGGGCGATCCGTCCAAGTACACCGACATCTCTAAGCTGATCGGCGAAATCGTCACCAAGGTGCCGGACGCGCAGGTGATGGCCGACCTGGACGCGACCGCGGCGTGGGCGGCGAACAACAGCGGCGCGCCCGGCAAGCTCGGCATTACCGGCTTCTGCTGGGGTGGGCGGATCGTCTGGATGTACGCGGCGCACAACCCCAAACTCACCGCGGGAGTGGCCTGGTACGGGCCGGTGGCGCGCGCCTATCACGCCGGCGACAAGACGGCGCTGGACGTGGTCGCGCAGATCAAGGCGCCGGTGCTTGGGCTGTACGGCGGCGCCGACGGCGGCATTCCGAACGACACGGTCGAGAAGATGCGCGACGCGCTGAAGGCCGCCGGCAACACGAAGTGCGAATTCGTCATCTACCCGAACATGCCGCACGCGTTTCATGCCGACTACCGGCCGAGCTACCGCAAGGAGGCGGCCGAAGACGGCTGGAAGCGGCTGCTCGCATGGTTCAAGCAGCACGGCGTCGCGTAAGCGGCGCTACCGCGCGGCTTGAGCACAGGCCGCGTCAGACCCGCCACGGGACAGGCGTGGGCGAGGCGATGGGTCGCTGCGGCGTCCGCGGGCTCGCCCCCGGCGTGGCAAGGTGTGCGGCCCGGATGCCGGGGCCTTGACGACGTCGCTAAACTGTCCTCGGTTGCATCGGGGGCGCGGTGATCGCCGCGCCCCTTTGTTTTGCCGCGCGACGCGACGAGCCCAAACCGTGCAGACGCTGACCTACATCGTCATCGCCAACGTCGTGTCGACGGTCGTGTCGATCGTGCTGGCGGCCGTACTGAGCTTCCGTCTGCTGTCGTCGATCGTCGACAAGCTGGTGTGCGTCTCCGCCGGGCTGTTGCTGACGGTGGCGATGACGCATCTTCTGCCGGAGTCCTTTCACAGCGACGCCGATCCGGTGACGCTCGGATGGGTGCTGCTGGTTGCGGTGCTCGGGTTCTTCCTGCTCGAAAAAATGGCGCTGATCCACCACACGCACCACCACGAAGGCGACGCGCACCACCATGGCCATGGGCACGATGCCAACGAGGCGCGGCGCGGCGGTGTGCCGATCCTGGTAGGCGACGCGTTCCACAACTTCGCCGACGGCGTCGTGATCGCCAGCGCGTTCCTGCTCGATCCGGCCGCTGGCGTACTCGCCACGCTGGCGGTGCTCGCGCACGAGATCCCGCACGAGGTCGGCGACTTCATGATCCTGCTGAACGCCGGCTTCACCAGGCGGCGCGCGTTCGTCTTCCAGTTGCTGTCGGGGGCGTCCGCGGTGGCCGGCGGCGTCGTCGGCTATTTCGTGCTCGAAGCCGTGCAGGCGCTGCTGCCGTACGCGCTCGCGGTCGCGGCCGCGAGCTTCATGTACATCGCGCTATCGGATCTGCTGCCCGAAATGATGCGCCGTCAGTCGCTGGCGCGTTCGCTGCCCGAAGTGGGTCTGGTGTTCGTCGGGGTCGTGATCGCCGCGCTCGTGATGGGCGCGCTGCATTGACCGCGATCCGGCATGCGAGATTCGCCATCCCGCGCACGACCGACTTGCCGCTGTCGAATGCCGCGCGCCGACTGCACGCCGCGTTTCGCTAGCCCGGATGTCTCACGAGGTCGCCCCCGTTTGCATGCGTTCTGTCGCGGTGAACCCGCGCTGTCGGCCCGCGGACTGACGATCCCATTCGTACCGCCGCGGCTACGCGGGCTTGCGCGGCGCCCCTCTCGGCCAATCCGCACCCCGCATCCGCTTGCGCAATGGCCGCTGCGCTCGAAACATCGCCGCGCCCAGGCGCGGCTTGTTTTCCCGCGTCCCGCGCGAAATATCCGGGCTAGCGATGACCGACATCGGTGCGGCCGTGGCGCGACGCTCGCGCACACCGACACGCTCGGCTGTTCGTCAAGTTCGATCGGCGCCGCCGGTTGCCACCGGTCTGGTCGGATCGGCGATCCACTCGCTCCAGGAGCCCGCATACAGACGCGCGCCGGAAAGCCCGGCAATCTCCATGGCCAGCAGGTGGTGGCAGCTGGTGACGCCCGAACCGCAGTACACGACGACTTGCGAGGCCGCGCGCTGCGCGAGCAGCGACTCGCACTCGGCGCGCAATCGCTGCGGTGACTTGAACTTGCCGCTTGCGGGATCGGCGAGGTTTGCCTGCCAGAAACGATTGACCGCGCCCGGAATATGCCCGGCGACCGGGTCGATCGGCTCGATGCGGCCCTCGAAGCGCTCCGGCGCGCGCGCGTCGATGAGCAGCGCCGCCGGGTCGGCACGCGCGGCGAGCACTTCGTCGACGCGCGCGACCGCGACCAGCGGATCACGCGCCACGAAGGTGCCGCGGGGCCGGTCCGGCAGCACCGCACTCGACTGCCCGGTATGCGCTAGCCACGTCTGCCAGCCGCCGTCGAGCACCGCGACTTTCGCGTGGCCGAGCCAGCGCGCCAGCCACCAAAGGCGCACGGCGAACTGGCCGCCGTGCGCGTCGTACGCGACGATTTGCGTGTCGTTGTCGATGCCCCAGTCGCGGAAGGTTTCGACCAGGTCTTCGCGCTGCGGCAGCGGATGACGCCCGTTGCGACCAGACTTTGCGCCGGACAGATCCTCGTCGAGGTGGGCGAAGGCCGCACCCGGGATGTGCCCGGCCCGATACGCGTTGCTGCCGGCGGTCACGTCCATCAGGTCGTGCCGGCAATCGATGACGCACCAGTTGCGGTCGCGCAGATGCACTTCGAGTTCTTCGACGGTCACCAGCGTCGTCTTCATTTTTCTGCACTCGGTTGCGCCAGCGCTGCGGCCGCGCGCAGTGGCGCGCGCGCAGGCCGCGCGGCGACGAACGTAGCCAGCGCGCCACTGGCCACGATCACCGCGATGCCCACATAGCCGACCGGCGCAATCCGATCGGCGAACACGAACTCCCCCAGCAAGGCGGCGAAGATGACCGCGGAAAACTGCAGGTTCGCGGCGAGCAGCGTGCGGCCCTTGGCGTACGCGCGCGTCATCGCAAGTTGACCGGCG
Organism: Burkholderiales bacterium; assembly: GCA_037446035.1. Classification (GTDB taxonomy): domain Bacteria; phylum Pseudomonadota; class Gammaproteobacteria; order Burkholderiales; family Burkholderiaceae_F; genus DSNY01. The sequence goes on along the minus strand of JBBIJJ010000150.1, from coordinate 5,405 downwards.
GTTGCGGTGATGCCGACGGCGGCAAGCAGGGCGGCGCCGTGCCACGTGTGCGCGGAGAAACCGGTGATGAGCGCGCCGGCCAGACCGAGCGCCACACCCGACAAGGAGAAGTAGAACACCGTTCGCCACTCCGGCTCGCCGAGCTTGCCGAGTTCCCTGACGTGCCAGTACGCGGCCGCCGACAGCAACCCGGAAGCCAGTCCCGCGATGCCGGCGACCGTCTGGTCCGTGCGCCAGCTCGGTTGCAACACGAGCACGACGCCGATGAATCCGACTGCCGCCGCGATGGCCAGCGGCCACTGCACGCGCCGGCCGGCAAGGCGTGCGGCCAGCACGGCGAAGGCGGCGAGGAACAGCGGCGAAGAGTAGTTCAGCGTCATCGCGGTGCCGAGCGGCAGCATCGCGGTCGCGAAGAACCACAGCGACAGCGCAAGCGTGCCGACCGCGCCGCGGCTGGCGTGCATCCACGGCACTTCGGTGCGCAACGATGCGCCGCTCGCGCGCACGAATGCGAACAGGATCGCCGCGCCGATGGCGGCGCGGTACATGACGATTTCGGCGACACCGTAGTGCTGTGAGGCCAGTTTGACGCACGCCCCCATCACGGCAAACAGGGCGGATGCGAGCACCATCCAGAGCGACTGCATAGGCGCCGGCAGTCTAATCGATCGCTCGTGTGCGACTGGCGACGCTGCGCCCGCATGCGTGCGGGGATCCGTGACAGGGGCGCGGTGTCGCCAGCGGCCGAGCGCTGTCAGCCCCGAAGGGCGAGCGCGTCCGCTCGAAGCGATGCGCGTGGCAGGTCCGAATCACGAGGGTGCTGGCTCGCCATGCTTGCTTGCTGGCATCTGGCTGACGCCGTGAGTGCATGACGGAGGGCTTGTGCGGGATGCGGCGACAGCGTCATCGCGAGCGGCGCGAGGGATATCGGCGCTGCGCGCGGCGGAGATTTCTCGCCTACGGCTCGGAATGACCCTGGGCTGTCATCCCGAGCGCATGCGAGGGATCTCGCCGTGGATCTCGCCGTGGCGAGCGGGTGAGATTCCTCGCCTTTGGCTCGGAATGACAAGGAAGTCGGCTCGGAATGACAAGGGAGTCGGCGCGGAATGACAAGGGAGTCGGCGCGGAATGACAAGGGAGTCGGCGCGGAATGACAAGGGTATCGGCGCGGAATGACAAGGGTATCGGCGCGGAATGGTGAAGGTGTGGACTCGGCATGAAGAGGATGTCGGCCCGAAATGACGAGGGTGTCGTTTCAATGAGAACAGGGCCTCGACGCCGAATGACGCAAGTGTCGGCGCCGAATGACGACGGTGTCGGCTCGGAATGAGGAACACCGTTCGCTGCGCATCGCGGCGCGGTTTCCGTGCGCCGCGATGAGGGACCACGATGCGGACAGCGGGCGGGTTGGCCGTCGCGGCCGGCCAACCGCGGTCCTCATTCGGGCGCTTCCAGTCGCAGCGCGACCATCGGAGGATCCGGATCGGCTCTACAATCTCGCCGTTGCCCGCACCGCGAGATCTGCGCAACCGAACCCATGATGGCGCGCGCGTCCACTCCGAAACCCGTCGCCGAACTGTCCTTCGAGCAGGCACTCGACGAACTCGACGCGATCGTACGCAGGATGGAGGCGGGCGAGTTGGGCCTCGACGATTCGATCGCTGCATACCGCCGCGGCGCCGAACTTGCGCGCTACTGCCAGAGCAAGCTCGCCGTCGCCGAGCAGGAGATCAAGAAGCTCGACGGCGACGTGCTCAAACCGCTCGATCCGTCCGAATTGCGAGGCGGCGGGCAGTGAACCCTGCCGCGGCGCGGCGGCCGGCGGGCGAGCCGCTTTCCTTCGACGAGTGGATGCGATCCGCGCTCGCGCGTTTCGAGCGCGCGGCCGACGCGCAGCTTCCCGCCGCAGATAGGGTTCCGACGCGCTTGCACCAGGCGATGCGCTACGCGGTGCTCGACGGCGGAAAGCGCGCGCGTCCGCTGCTGGTTTATGCGGCGGGCGAAGTCAGCGGCGCAGACACCGCTGCGCTCGATTGCGCGGCGCTGGCGGTCGAGTACGTGCACGCGTACTCGCTGATCCACGACGACCTGCCGTGCATGGACGACGACGTGCTCAGGCGCGGCAAGCCGACCGTGCACATCGCCTTCGACGAAGCCACCGCGATGCTCGCCGGCGATGCGCTGCAGGCCGAGGCGTTCAAGGTCCTCGCCGACGCGCCGCTGGCGCCAGCGGCGCGCGCCGCGCTGATGCGCGAGCTCGCACACGCGGCCGGGACCGAAGGCATGTGCGGCGGCCAGGCGATCGATCTGGCCGCGGTCGGGCAGGCGATGAACGCCGAAGACCTCGAGCGAATGCACCGCATGAAGACCGGCGCGCTGCTGCGCGCCTCGGTGCGCATGGGCGCGCTCGCCGGCGAGGCGAGCGACGCGACGCTGGCGGCGATCGACGCCTATGGCCGCGCGCTCGGACTGGCCTTCCAGATCGTCGACGACGTGCTCGACGTCGAAGGCTCGTCCGAGGTGCTCGGCAAGACCGCGGGCAAGGATGCGCGACAGGCCAAGCCGACCTACGTGTCGGTGCTGGGACTGACCGAAGCCAAGGCGCGCGCCGCGCGACTGCGCACGGTAGCCCTGGAGGCGATCGCCGGCTTGGACTGGCGGGCCGAGCGTCTGCGACAATTGGCCGACTTCGTGGTGCTGCGCTCGCGTTGAGCGTGGCGCGAGTCCAGCGATGGAAGCGCTCCTGCCGACGATCGACTCGCCCGCCGACCTGCGGCGGCTCGAGCGTGCGCAACTGAGGCGACTCGCCGACGAGTTGCGCGCGTTCGTGCTCGAGTCGGTGTCGCAGACCGGCGGGCATCTGTCGTCGAACCTTGGCACGGTCGAACTGACGATCGCGTTGCACTACGTGTTCGACACGCCGAACGACCGCATCGTCTGGGACGTCGGCCATCAGACGTATCCGCACAAGATCCTGACCGGCCGGCGCGAAGCGATGAGAACCTTGCGCCAGTTCGGCGGCATTTCGGGTTTCCCGCGCCGGAGCGAATCCGAATACGACACCTTCGGCACGGCGCATTCGTCGACGTCGATCTCGGCCGCGCTCGGCATGGCGGTGGCAGCACGCAACCTCGGCGACAAGCGCCATGCGATCGCGGTGATCGGCGACGGCGCAATGACCGCGGGCCAGGCGTTCGAGGCGCTGAACAACGCCGGCGTCACCGAGGGCGTGCGGCTGCTGGTGATCCTGAACGACAACGACATGTCGATCTCGCCGCCCGTCGGAGCGCTGAACCGTTACTTGGCGCGGTTGATGAGCGGCAGGTTCTACGCCGCCGCCAAGCAGGTCGGCAAGACGATGCTCAAGCCCGTGCCGCCGCTGTTTGCGCTGGCGCGCAAGTTCGAGGAACACGCCAAGGGCATGGTCGTGCCGGGGACCATGTTCGAAGAGTTCGGCTTCAACTACATCGGCCCGATCGACGGCCACGATCTCGATTCGCTGATCCCGACGCTGCAGAACCTGCGTGCGCTCGACGGCCCGCAGTTCCTGCATGTGGTGACGAAGAAGGGGCAGGGCTACAAGCTCGCCGAAGCCGACCCGGTGCTCTATCACGGCCCCGGCAAGTTCGACCCGAGGGAAGGGGTCAAGCAGGCTGCACCGGGCAAGCCGACCTACACGCAGGTCTTCGGCGACTGGTTGTGCGAAATGGCCGCGGCCGATCCGCGGCTCGTCGGCATCACGCCGGCGATGCGCGAAGGTTCGGGGCTGGTGCGCTTCGAGCAGGAGTTTCCGAACCGCTACTTCGACGTCGGCATCGCCGAGCAGCACGCGGTCACCTTCGCGGCAGGGCTCGCGTGCGAGGGCATGAAGCCGGTGGTGGCCATTTACTCGACCTTTCTGCAGCGCGCGTACGACCAGTTGATCCACGACGTGGCGATCCAGAACCTGCCGGTGATGTTCGCGCTCGATCGCGGCGGGCTGGTCGGCGCCGACGGCGCCACCCATCACGGCGCGTTCGATCTGTCGTATCTGCGCTGCGTCCCGAACCTCGTCGTGATGGCGCCGAGCGACGAGAACGAATGCCGCCGCCTGCTGACGACCGCCTTTCGTTACGACGGACCGGCGGCCGTCCGTTATCCGCGCGGTACCGGCCCCGGCGTTGCCATCGAGCGGACGCTCGAGCCGCTGCCGATCGGTCAGGGCATCGTCCGCCGCGAATCGGGTGCGCATCCCGGCGCGCAAGTCGCGATCCTCGCGTTCGGCTCGATGGTGCAGCCGGCGCTGGCCGCCGCCGAAGCGATCGACGCCACGGTCGCCGACATGCGCTTCGTCAAGCCGATCGACCGCGCACTGGTCGAGCGGCTGGCGCGCTCGCACGATGCGCTCGTCACCGTCGAGGAAAACGTCGTACTGGGCGGCGCCGGCAGCGCATGTCGCGAGGTCCTCGATGAACTCGGCATCGAGCGGCCGCTGTTGCACCTGGGGTTGCCGGATCGATTCGTCGACCACGGCGATCCGGCCAGGCTGCTCGCTTCCGTGGGGCTGGACGCCGCCGGCATCGAGGCATCGATCCGCGCGCGCTTCGGCGGACTGCTGCGCGCGACGCGGCGCGTGCGGCCGGCGGCGTGACCGCGGCGATGGGCCGGGTGGCGCGGCCGATCGCGATCTTTCAGCACGATCACGACGTCGGGCCGGGGTACTTCGAGAACTGGCTGCGCAGGCGTGCGCTGCCGTACACGCTGGTCCGCATCGACCGCGGCGAGCTCGTGCCGAGCGATGCGCGCGACTTCTCCGGGCTGTGCTTCATGGGCGGTCCGATGAGCGTCAACGATCCGCTGCCCTGGATCGAACCCGCATGCGCGCTGATTCGCGCCGCCGATGCCGCCGGCGTGCCCGTGATCGGGCATTGTCTCGGCGGGCAGCTCTTGGCGAAATCACTCGGCGCGCGGGTGACGCGCAGCGCGGTCAAGGAAATCGGCTGGGGCGCGCTGCGCGTGACGGACACGAAGCTGGCGGCCGAGTGGTTGGGCGTCGAGTCGCTCGCCGGTGTCGAGTTCTTCCAGTGGCACGGCGATGCGTTCGATCTGCCGCCAGGCGCGCGCAACTTTCTCGCGAGCGAGTTCTGCGCATACCAGGCCTATGTGATCGACCGCGGCGGCTATGCCCATCTGGGCATGCAGTTTCATTGCGAGATGACACCGGCGCTCGTGCGCGCGTGGGTCGCCGACGCGAGCTGGATCGCCGAGGTCGAGGAAGAGCGCCGCGCCAACGGTGGCCCGGCCGTCCAGGACGCTGCCGAGATGCTGCGCGACGCGCACGCGCGCACGGCCGCGATGAATGCGCTGGCTGCGCGCCTGTACGACCGCTGGAGTCGGGGGCTTGCGCTGGCGCGGCGTTGACCGCT
>JBBIJJ010000149.1:0-8900 GCA_037446035.1 Burkholderiales bacterium | reverse complement strand
TGCAGGACCCGGTGCTGAACCGCGTGAAGCTGATCGCCGAGCCGTGGGACCTCGGCGCAGGCGGCTATCAGGTCGGCAATTTTCCGCCGGGCTGGGCCGAGTGGAACGACCGCTATCGCGACACGATGCGCGCGTTCTGGAAAGGCGACGGCGGCCTGATCGGCGAGTCCGCGCGCCGGCTCACCGGCTCCAGCGACCTGTACGGCCGCAGCGGCCGGCGCCCGTACGCAAGCATCAACTTCGTCACCGCGCACGACGGCTTCACGCTGCGCGACCTCGTTTCGTACAACCACAAGCACAACGAGGCGAACGGCGAAGACAACCGCGACGGTCACGACCACAACCTGTCGTGGAATTGCGGTGTCGAGGGGCCGACCGACGACCCCGAAATCAACCGCCTGCGCGCGCGCCAGCAGCGCAACTTCATCGCCACGCTGCTGCTGTCGCAGGGGGTGCCGATGATCACCGCCGGCGACGAGATCGGCCGCACGCAAAACGGCAACAACAACGCTTATTGCCAGGACAACGAGACGGGCTGGCTCGACTGGTCGCTCGACGGCGAGCGTGAACGGCTGCTCGCGTTCGTGCGGCGGATGATCGCACTGCGGCGCGCACACCCGACGTTTCGCCGGCGCGACTTCTTCCAGGGCCGGCCCATCTACGGCAGCGACATCAAGGACATCGTCTGGTTGCGGCCCGACGGCGAGGAGATGACGCAGCAGGCGTGGGAATCCGAGCATGCGCGCGCGCTCGCCGTGTATCTGTCGGGCGCCGGGCTCGCCGAAGTCGACGCGCGCGGCCAGAGCTTGACCGACGACGACTTCGTGCTGCTGTTCAACGCGCACGCCGAGGCGGTGGAGTTCCGCATTCCGGCGCGGCTTGGCGCCGGCCGCTGGCTGGTCGTGCTCGACACCGCCGGCGGCGACGGTCTGTACGAGGACGGCACGGTCGAGGTCGGCGGCGCCTACACCGTGTCCGGCCGTGCGGTCGCGGTGCTGACGCTGTTGAAGACGCCGGTCGGATGACCACGCGCGCGCATGCGATGCCGTTTGGTGCCGCGCTCGCCGGCGACGGCGTGCGCTTCCGCCTGTGGGCGCCCGGCGCGCGGCGCGTCGACCTGCTGCTGCTCGACGCCGAAGCGCTTGCCATGGAGCCGCGCGCGGGAGGCTGGTACGAGGCCACGAGCGCGCAGGCCGATGCGTGCACGCGCTACGCCTACCGCATCGACGGCCGACGTGTCGTGCCCGACCCGGCGTCGCGCTGCAATCCGGACGGTGTGCACGGGCCGAGCCAGGTCACCGATCCGCGCGCCTTCGACTGGCCGGACGAGAACTGGCGCGGCCGCCCCTGGCACGAGGCGGTGATCTACGAGCTGCACGTCGGCACCTTCACGCCGCAGGGAACGTTCGCCGCCGCGATCGAGCGGCTCGACGAGCTCGCTGCGCTCGGCATCACCGCGCTCGAGCTGATGCCGGTGGCGGCGTTTGCCGGCGCGCGCAACTGGGGTTACGACGGCGTACTGCCGTTCGCGCCGGCCGCCGCCTACGGCACCCCCGACGAACTGAAGCGACTCGTCGCCGCCGCGCATGCGCGCGGCCTGATGGTGCTCGCCGACGTCGTCTACAACCACTTCGGCCCCGAAGGCAACTATCTGCACGCCTACGCGCAGCCGTTCTTCGATCGGACGCGGCACACGCCGTGGGGCGCGGCGATCGATTTCGGCGCCGACGCGGTGCGCGCGTTCTTCGTGCACAACGCGCTGTACTGGCTGGAGGAGTTCCACTGCGACGGCCTGCGGCTCGACGCGGTGCACGCGATCGAAGACGCGCGCCGTCCCGACATCGTCGAGGAGATTGCGCAGGCGATCGCCGCCGGTCCGGGGCGCGACCGTCACGTCCACCTGATCCTGGAAAACGATCGCAACGAGGCGCACTACCTCGCGCGCGACGGACGCGGCGCGCCGCGCTGCGCGACCGCGCAATGGAACGACGACTGCCATCACGCCGCGCACGTGCTGGCGACGAACGAACGCGACGGCTACTACGTCGACTACGCCGACGATGCGCTGGCCGCCTTCGGCCGCGCGCTGGCCGAAGGCTTCGTCTATCAGGGCGAGCCGTCCGCCTTTCGCGGCAGGCGCGCGCGCGGCGAGCCGAGCGCGCATCTGCCGCCGACGGCGTTCGTGAACTTCCTGCAGACGCACGATCAGGTCGGCAACCGCGCGTTCGGCGAACGGCTGGTTGCGCTGACCGACGCCGCCAGGCTGCGCGCGCTCGCCGCGTGCGTGCTGCTGGCGCCGGCGCCGCCGCTGCTGTTCATGGGCGAAGAGTGGGGCGCGAGCACGCCGTTCCTGTTCTTCTGCGATTTCGGCGCCGAGCTGGCCGCGGCGGTACGCAACGGGCGGCGCGCCGAGTTTCGCCATGCCGCCGCGTTCGCCGATGCGGCCGCGCGCGAGCGCATTCCCGATCCGAACGCGATCGAGACGTTTGCCGCCAGCAAGCTCGACTGGACCGAGCGCGAGCGCGCGCCGCACGCGCAGTGGCTGGCCCTGTATCGCGAGCTGCTCGCGTTGCGTCGGCGCTGGATCGTGCCGCGGCTGGCGCAGGCGCGCGCGGGCCGCTGCGAGATCGCCGCAGCGGGGCTGCTGCACGTGGCCTGGCCGCTGCAGGCGGCGCGCCTGCATCTGCACGCGTACCTGCCGGCGGGTGCGGAGCCGGCGCCGCCGGTGGCGGTGCCGCCGCCCGCTGGCACGGTGATCCATTCGACCGCGCCGGCCCCGCAGCGGCTGGCGCCGTGGAGCGTGCGCTGGTCGCTGCAAGACGTGCATGACTGACGCGCTCGCCCGCCTGGCCGACGACTGCGGCATCCAGCTCGCGTACGACGACATCTGGGGCCGCGCGCAGCAGGCGCCGGAGCACACGCTGCGTGCACTGCTCGCCGCGTTCGGGGTCGACGCCGGCGACGCCGCCGCGGCGCTCGCCGCGCGCCACCGCGCGCGCTGGCAGCGCAGCGTCGAGCCGGTGATCCTCGCCATGCCGGCGCGGCCGGCGTTCGAGCTGCGCGTCAACGTACGCGAGTCGGACGAGCGCACGCCGATTGCCTGGCGGTTGCTGACCGAAGACGGCGGCCGGCGCGAAGGCGCGTTCACGCCGGCGGACTGGCCGCTGGTGGAGCGCGCCTGGCTCGACGGCGAGGCGTACGTCGCGCGCGCGGTGCGCATCGAAGGCGTGCCGCCGGTCGGCTATCACCGGCTCGAGGTGCTCGCCGCGCGCGCCGATGCGACCGCCGCGCTCTGGGTCGCGCCGCCGCGCTGCTACTTGCCGCCGGCGCTCGAACGAGGTCATCGCCTGTGGGGCCTGGCGCTGCAACTGTACGCGCTGCGATCGGAGCGCAACTGGGGCATCGGCGACTTCACCGATCTGGCCGCTGTCATCGAGCTGGCGGCGCGGCACGGCGCCGACCTGGTGGGGCTGAATCCGCTGCACGCGCTGTTTGCGCACGATGCCCGGCACTGCAGCCCCTACAGCCCGTCGAGCCGGCGGTTCCTGAACGTGCTGCATCTGGACGTCGAGGCGGTGCCGGAATTCGCGCACTGCGAAGCGGCGCGCGCGCGCGTGGCCGCGCCCGACTTCCAGGCGCGCCTGGCGCGGCTGCGCGCCGCCGAATACGTCGACTACGAGGGCGTTCGCGCCGCCAAGTTCGAGATCCTGGAGCTGCTGTTTCGCGCGTTCGTGCGCGCCGACGGTGCGCGCGCGCGCGCGTTTGCGCAGTTCGTTCGCCGCGGCGGCGAGGATCTGCGCCGGCACGCGCTGTTCGAGGCGTTGCAGGAACACTTCTACGCGCGCGATGCCGCGTGCTGGGGCTGGCCGGCGTGGCCGGCGGCGTATCGCGATCCGCAGGCGCCGGCAGTGGCCGCGTTCGCCGCCGCGCACGCCGAACGCATCGACTTTCACGCCTATCTGCAGTGGCTCGCCGACGAACAGTTGGCGGCCGCCGCTGAGCGCGCGCGCGCGCTCGGCATGGCCGTCGGCCTGTACGCGGATCTGGCGGTGTCGGTCGACGCGGGCGGCGCCGAAAGCTGGGCCGAGCAGCGGCTGTATGCGCACGGGCTGCGCATCGGTGCGCCGCCCGACGAGTTCAACCCGCAGGGTCAGGACTGGGGCCTGCCGCCATGGCAGCCCGAGCGGCTGCGCGACGCCGCGCACGCGCCTTTCGTCGCGGTGCTGCGCGCGAACATGCGGCACGCCGGCGCGTTGCGCATCGATCACGTGATGGCGCTGATGCGGCTGTACCTGATTCCGCCCGCGACCGATGCGACGCAGGGCACCTACGTGCACTATGCGTTCGACGAGCTGCTGGCCGCGGTGGCGATCGAAAGCCACCGCAACCGCTGCGTTGTGATCGGCGAAGACCTGGGTACCGTGCCGGACGCGATTCGGGCCGCGCTCGCTGCCGCCGGCGTGCTGTCGTACCGGGTGCTGTATTTCGAGCGCGACGCCGACGGCGGTTTCCGCGCCGCCGCCGATTTTCCGGCGCAGGCGCTGGTGACCGCCTCGACGCACGATCTGCCGACGCTGGCCGGCTGGTGGGAGGAGCGCGATCTGGCGCTGCGCGAATCCCTGCATCTGTGGCCGAGCGCGGAGCTGGCAGCGGCGCAGCGCGCACAACGGGCGCGCGATCGCGCGGCGCTCTGGCGCGCGCTGACGCGCGCGGGGCTCGTGCCTGCCGGCAACGCGCCGCCCGAGACGCTCGACGAGCCGCTGGCGCGCGCGCTCCATGCGCACGTCGCGCGCAGCCGCGCGGCGATCGCCGTCGTTCAGCCGGAAGACGTCTTCCTGCAGCGCGAGCAGGCCAATCTGCCGGGAACGACCACCGCACATCCGAACTGGCAGCGCAAACTGCAGGTGCCGCTGCAGCGGTGGGCGCAGGACGAGCGATTTCTCGCCTGCGCGGCCGCATTCGCCGCCGCACGCCCCCGCACGGCGGCGGCGGCCGCGCCGCCGCCCACCGTGGTTCCGCGCGCCACATACCGGCTGCAGCTGAGCCGCGCTTTCACGTTCGCGCACGCCGCCGCGCTCGTGCCGTATCTGGCCGCGCTCGGGATCTCGCACGTGTACTGCTCGCCGTATCTGCGCGCGCGGCCCGGCAGCAGCCACGGCTACGACATCGTCGATCACGGCGCGCTCAATCCCGAGATCGGCACGGCGGCCGACTTCGACGGCTTCGTCGCCGCGCTGCGCGCGCACGGCATGGGGCAGATCGCCGACGTCGTGCCCAATCACATGGGGGTGCTGCGGGCGGACAACGCGTGGTGGCTCGACGTGCTGGAAAACGGCCCCGCGTCCGCGTTCGCGCACTTCTTCGACATCGACTGGACCCCGCTCGACCCGGGGCAGCACGGCAAGGTCCTGCTGCCCGTGCTCGCCGACCACTATGGCCGGGTGTTGGAGCGCGGCGAGCTGTGGCTGGTGTTCGACGCCGGCGCCGGCAGCTTCGCGGTCCTGTATTTCGATCATCGCTTTCCGCTCGATCCGCGCTCGTATCCGCCGCTGCTGACGGCCGCCGCAGACGATCCGCGCGCCAGTCCCGCCGCGCGCGCGGCGCTGGCCGATTTGGCGGCGGCGTTCGCGCAACTGGCGCCGCGAGATGCGCGCGACGCCGACGCGGTCGCCGCGCGCCGCGCCGACGTGCCGCGCCTGCAGCGGCGGCTGGCGCAACGGGTCGTGCGCCATCGCTGGCTGCGCGCGGCGCTCGAAGCCGCCTGCCGCGCGCACAACGGCGCCGACGCCCTGCACGCGCTGCTGGAGCGGCAGGCGTATCGGCTCGCCTCGTGGCGCGTCGCCGCCGAGGAGATCAACTATCGGCGCTTCTTCGACGTCAACGATCTGGCGGCGCTGCGCATGGAGGACGAAACGGTGTTCGACGCCACGCATGCGCGGCTGCTCGCGTGGACCGCGGCCGGCGCGATCGACGGACTGCGTGTCGATCACCCGGACGGGCTGCTCGATCCGTGCCAGTACTTCGAGCGGCTGCAGCGCGCACATCTGCGCGCGGCGCACCTGGCGGACAGCCGCGTCGATGCGCGGCTCGGCGAGCGGCCGCCGCCGCTGTACGTGGTGGCCGAAAAGGTCCTCGCCGCGCACGAGGAGCTGCCGGCCGACTGGGCGGTGTATGGCACGACCGGGTATCGGTTCGCCACGCTCGTCAACGGACTGTTCGTCGACCGCGCCCAGCGCAAGCGCGTCGATCGGGCCTGGCGCGCGTTCGTCGGCGCCGAGGCGCTCGACTGGCCCGAGGTCGCGTACGCGAGCCGGCACGAAGTGATGGCCGGTGCGCTCGCCGGCGAGCTCACCGTGCTCGCCAACCGCCTGTTGCGGCTGGCGCGCGCCGATACGCGCACGCGCGACTTCACGCAGCAGGCGCTGCGGCAGGCGCTCGCCGCCGTGGCGGCTTCGTTCCCGGTGTACCGGACCTATATCGTCGATCGGCCCGCGCCGTCCGACCGCCGCTACGTCGAGTGGGCGGTCGGGCAGGCGCGCGCCCGCAGCCGCGCCGCCGACCCGAGCATCTTCGATTTCGTGCGCGCCGCATTGCTCGGCCAGGCCGCCGACGGGCTGGCCGCCGACGCGCTGGCGTTCGCGCGGCGCTTCCAGCAGTTCACCGCGCCGGTGGCGGCCAAAGGCATCGAAGACACCGCGTTTTATCGCTTCAACCGCCTGCTGTCGGCCAACGACGTCGGCGCCGATCCGGAAACGCTCGGCATTCGCGTGGCGGCCTGGCACGCCGCCAGCCGCGACCGCGCCGCGCGCTGGCCGCACACGATGCTTGCGACCAGCACGCACGATTCCAAGCGCTCGGAAGACGTGCGCAACCGGCTGAACGTGATCTCCGAGCTGCCGGCCGCCTGGCGCCTGGCGGTGCGGCGCTTCAGCCGTCTGAACCGACGCTTTCGCCGCACGGTCGACGGTGCGCGCGCACCGTCGGCGAACGACGAATACGCGCTTTACCAGTTGCTCGCCGGCAGTCTGCCGCCGGGCGAACTGGACGACGCCGCACTCGCCGCCTGGCGCGAGCGCGTGGCGGCGGCGTGGCTGAAAGGCGCGCGCGAAGCGAAGCTGCACACGAGCTGGATCCATCCGAACCCCGAGTACGAAGCGGCGCTGCAGGAGTTCGTCGCCGGCGCGCTGGCGCGCGCGCACGGCAACCTGTTTCTCGACGAGCTGCGGGCGGCGGCCGCGCCGCTGGCGTGGTTCGGCCAGTTGAACAGCGTGTCGATGGCGCTGCTCAAATTCACCTCGCCCGGCGTGCCCGACCTCTATCAAGGCAACGAGACGCTGACGCTGCGGCTGGTCGATCCCGACAACCGCGCGCCGGTGGACTTCGCGGCGCTGCGCGCCGCGCTGGCGCGGCTGGCGGCGCTGGCCGCGCGGCTCGACGGCGATCCGCGGCCGCTGCACGAACTGTTCACCGACGGGCTGGCCAAGTTCTGGGTCACCTGGCGCGCGCTCACCCTGCGGCGGGAGCGGCGCGCGCTGTTCGAGCGCGGCGAATACGTGCCGCTGCCGGTCAGCGGCGCCCGCGCGCAGCATGTGGTGGCGTTCGCGCGCCGGCACGGCAGCGAGTGCGCGATCGTGATCGCCGGCCGGCTGTTCGCCGGCCTCGGCGCGGCGCCGGGCGAACTGCCGCTCGGCACGGCGGTCTGGGGCGACACCGCGGTCGATCTATCGCCGCTCGGTGCGCTGCCGCCGATGGTCGAACACCTGAGCGGCGCGGCGGGCGAGTTGGGCGCGACGCTGGCGCTGGCCGCCGCGTGGCCGGGCTTTCCCGGCGCGCTGTGGGTGTCTGCCTGCACAGGCGAGGCGTGATTGAAGAGCGTTACTCATCCTCACACGTGCCAACCGTGCGGCGTCCGCATTCACTACCGGTCGGCAGTCCGAGCCTGCCATCCTTCGTCCCAGATCCGGCAGTTCGCCATTCTTAGTCCAGTCGCTGCGCCACCTCTGGGCAATCCGAGCCGAAGTCGTTCGTCACTCCGAGCCGCAGTCGCTGGTGGTTCCGAGCCGCAGTCCCTCGTCATTCCGAGCCGACGGCGAGGAATCTCGCCCGCTCGCTGCGCCGAGATCCCTCGGCTTCGCTCGGGATGACAACGTCGGCGCTGCGGGCGGCAGCGTCGGCGCTCGGGGTCGTCGCGTCGGCGCGTGGGGTCGTCGCGTCGGCGCGTGGGTCGTTGCCCGCGCGGCGTTCCGGGCCTGCGCCCTGCGCCAGCGCGAGATGACCCGCTCGATCGCGGCTTCACCCGCTGGGTGAGCGCAGTCGAAGCCGCAAACGCCGGCCGAACAACGCACTTGCGCAAAACTGCATCGGTGGACTGCCGGATTCAGGTTCATCTTTCCGAGCCCGCCACCGCTCGGCGTCCCGAGCCGAAGGCGAGGAATCTCAGCGGCTCGCAATGCCAGGATCCCTCGCGCTGCTCGGGATGACCGATCCGGCGTTGGCGAGGGCGAAACGCACTCGCAAGGCGGCGGTGTCACGAGAGAAGCGAACCACTGCTCGTCATTCCGAGTCAGGCATCGCTCGTCATTCCGAGCCGAAGGCGAGGAATCTCAGCGGCTCGCAATGCCAGGATCCCTCGCGCTGCTCGGGATGACCGATCCGGCGTTGGCGAGGGCGAAACGCACTCGCAAGGTGGCGGTGTTACGCGATTGGGCCATCTTCAGTCGGTCGACCCTCGAATTCGGCGCGGCGTCGTGGGTTTGCAGCGCTGCGCTCGAATTGCGATGATTCGCGTATCGGTGATGCCATAAGCGCATTACCCGATGCGGCCGACACGCGACGCGGGCTAAGGTTGGGTGCGGATTCCACGACAGGCGCGACGCGGCGGTGGCGTGGAACAGATGAAC
>JBBIJJ010000148.1:0-8977 GCA_037446035.1 Burkholderiales bacterium | reverse complement strand
TTGCGCTGGTGTTCCTCGCCTTCGACGGCCTGACGATCCGCGTCGCCGGCGGCGAACTGCGCTGGGCGTTCGGGGTGTTCGGCTTCCCGCGCGGGCGCATCGCGCTCGCCGACATCGCCGAAGCGACGCCGACGCGCACGACGTTCCGGGAAGGCTGGGGCATCCGCTACACGCGGCGCGGCTGGCTGTTCAATGTCTCCGGCTTCGACGCCGTTCTGATCCGCAAGACGAGCGGCAAGACGTTTCTGCTCGGCACCGACGAACCGCGCAAGCTCGTCGCCGCGATCGAAAGCGCGAAGCGGAATATGTAGTCACGTGGCGAACCCGGACAAGAAAGCCTTCCTGCTGCGCATCGACCCGCAACTGTGGGCCGAACTGGAACGGCTCGCGGCACAGGAGCTGCGCAGCGTCAACGGCCAGATCGAGTACCTGCTGCGCGAGGCGCTCGCGCAGCGCGGCCGCCTGCCCAAGTCGGCTGCCAGCGGCCGGCCGCGGCGCTGAACCCGACGTCCCCGCGCCGATGTCCGAAAACGGCGAGCGGGCGCCGCCACTTTCGTTCATATTGGCGCCATGCAGCTCGATCCCGACATCTGCTACCGCGCGCATCGCGCGCGCGATGCGCGCTTCGACGGCCGCTTCCTCACCGCAGTCGGCTCCACGCGCATCTACTGCCGGCCGGTGTGTACCGCGCCGCTGCCGAAGCGCGCGAACTGCCGCTTCTACGCGAGCGCGGCGGCGGCCGAACAGGCGGGCTATCGCCCCTGCCTGCGCTGTCGGCCCGAACTGGCGCCGGGACTGGCGAGCGTGGACGCGTCGGCGCGGCTGGCGCGCGCGGCCGCGAGCCTGATCGACGACGGCGCGCTGACCGACGCGAATCTGGCGTCGCTGGCGCGGCGACTCGGCGTGACCGATCGGCATCTGCGGCGCGTATTCGAAGCGGAGTTCGGCGTGACACCGATCGCCTATGCGCAGACCGCGCGGCTGCTGCTCGCCAAGCGACTTCTGACCGACACCGCGATGCCGGTGACCGAGGTGGCGATGGCAGCCGGCTTCGGCAGCCTGCGGCGGCTGAACACGCTGTTCGCGCAGCGCTACAGGATGAGCCCGTCGGCGCTGCGCAGCGAGCGCGCGTTGCGGCCGCTCGATCACCATGTGTTTCGGCTGCACGCGCGTCTGCCGTTCGATTTCGCCGCGCTGCTGCGTTTCCATGGCGACCGCGCGGTTGCGGGTGTCGAGACGGCCGACGCGAGGACGTACCGCCGCACGCTCGCGCTACCGGTCGCAGCCGAGCGCACAGCCGCCGGCTGGATCGAGGTCCGCCGCGCCGGGCGCGGCGCCGGTATCGAAGTGCGTGTCGACGCGCGCCTGGCCGCGGCGATTCCGCGCGTGCTCGCCGCGTGCAAGCACGCCTTCGACCTGGATTGCCGGCCCGACGAAGTGCTCGCGGCGCTCGGCGATCTCGCGCAAGCGCGCCCCGGCTTGCGGCTGCCCGGCGCATTCGACGCGTTCGAGGCGGGCGTGCGCGCGATCCTCGGCCAGCAGGTCACCGTGCCGGCAGCGCGTACGCTCGCGCGGCGGCTCGCGCAGCGGTTCGGCGCACCGGTCGAGACGCCGTTTGCGGGACTCGACCGCCTGTTCCCGGACGCGGCCCGACTCGCAGCGGCGAAGCCGGCGCAGATCGCCGCGCTCGGCATCGTCGCGCAGCGCGCACGTGCGCTTGTGGCCTTCGCGCAGGCGGTGGCCGACGGCCGCGTGCGGCTCGATGCGGCGGCCGACGTCGAAAGCACGCTCGCCGCGCTGAGCGCGCTTCCCGGCATCGGCGAATGGACCACGCAATACATCGCGATGCGCGCGCTGCATTGGCCCGACGCGTTTCCGCCGGGCGATGTCGCCGTGCTCAAGGCGCTGGGCTGCAGCCGCGCGGAGTCGCTCGCGCGGGCCGAACGCTGGCGGCCGTGGCGCGCCTACGCGGTGATTCACCTCTGGAAGTCGCTGGAGAAACCTCGATGACGATCTACACGCTGCTCGACAGTCCGCTCGGCAAGCTCGCGCTCACGTCCGACGGCAAACATCTGACCGGCATTCACTTCCCGCGCCGCGACGGTCGACCCGCCATCGAGCGCGCCTGGCAGCGCGGCGATGCCGCGCCGGTGCTCGTGCAGGCGCGCTCTCAGCTCGCCGAGTATTTCGCCGGACGGCGCACGCGCTTCGATCTGCCGCTGGCCCCTGCAGGCACGCCGTTCCAACAGAGCGTCTGGCGCGCATTGTCGAAGGTTCCGTTCGGCAAGACGTCGACCTACGGCGCGCTGGCGACCGCGATCGGCCGGCCCACCGCCGCGCGCGCGGTCGGCGCCGCGGTTGGCGCCAACCCGCTCGCCATTGTCGTGCCGTGCCATCGCATCATCGGCGCCGACGGCACGCTGACCGGCTACGCGGGCGGGCTCGCGCGCAAGACCAAGTTGCTCGCACTCGAAGGCGCGCACGCAGTCAGGACAGCCCGATGAGCACCGCGCTGCGCTTCATCGCCCTGCCGACCGAGATCGTCCGCGCTTACCAGTCCGGCGCGCCGGACGCGCACGGGCACAAGCCCGAACTGCGGATCTCCGACGGTGATTACGTTCCGTGCCGGCACTGTCTGACCGAGATCGCCGTCGGCGAGCCGTATCTCGTGCTCGCGCACCGGCCGTTTCCGACGTTGCAGCCATATGCCGAATGCGGTCCGATCTTTCTGCACGCCGAACCTTGCGCGCGCTACGCGCACGAAAGTGCGCCGCCGCGCATGTTCCGCAACTGGCTGCACCTACTGATCGGCGGCTACGGCGCCGACGACCGCATCGTGTACGGCACCGGCGGGCAGATCCGCGCGGACGCGCTCGAGGTGGCGGCTGCCGACATCCTGGCGCATCCGGCGGTCGCCTACGTGCACGTCCGCACGGCGCAGTACAACTGCTACCAGTGCCGCATCGAGCGTGCCGGATGAGGCCACGCGACCTCACGGACTTTCTGCTGCTCGCCGCGTTGTGGGGTGCGAGCTTCCTGTTCATGCGCGTGGCGGCACCCGCGTTCGGACCGTTCGCTCTGGTCGAGGCGCGGGTGGCGATCGCGGCGGCCATCCTGCTGCCGCTACTCGCGTGGCGCGGCGGCCTGGCCGCGCTGTGCGCACGCGCGCCGACGCTCGCCATCGTCGGCGTGCTGAACTCGGCGATCCCGTTCGTGCTGTTCACGTATTCGACGCTGACGATCACCGCCGGCTGGGCGTCGATCTTGAACGCCACGGTCCCGATGTGGGCCGCGCTGGTCGCGTGGTTGTGGCTGCGCGAGCGAATTCGCGCAGCGCAATCGCTGGGGCTGGCGATCGGACTGGTGGGCGTGGTACTGCTCGTCCGTGGCAGGGTGGAATTCGATCCGGGCGGCACGCAGTGGTCGGCCACGCTTTCGATCGCCGCGGCGCTGCTCGCCTCGCTGTCGTACGGGGTCGCCGCCAACTACACGAGGCGCCGCCTCGCCGGGGTCGACACGCTCGCGGTCGCCACCGGCAGCCAGATCGCCGCCGCGCTCGCACTCGCGCCCTTCGCGTTGGCGACGTGGCCCACCGCGCCGGTCGGCGTACGCGACTGGGCAGGCGCGCTCGCGCTCGGCGTGGCGTGCACCGGGCTTGCCTACATCCTGTACTTCCGACTGATCGATCGCGTCGGCGCAATGCGCGCGGCGTCGGTCACCTTCCTGCTCCCGCTGTTCGCGGTGCTATGGGGTGGGCTGTTCCTCGGCGAGGCGATCACCGTACAGATGGCGGCCGGCGGCGCGCTGATTTTGATCGGCTCCGCGCTTGCGCTAGGCCTGGTCGGTGCGTCGCGCGCCGCGGCTACTTCCGCTGTCCGGTGATTTCGGCATAGAACGCGCCGCTGGCGGGCGCGCGTCCGAGGAACGATTCGACCAGCGATTGCGGCGTCCGCTCGCCGCCCTTCTCGAGGATTGCATGCCGGTATTTGCGTCCGGCCTCCGGGTTCATCAGCTTGCCGCCGAAGCCCGACAGCATGTCGAGCGCGAGCACCTCGGACCACATGTAGCCGTAGTAGCCCGCCGCGTAACCGCCGACGAGGTGCCCGAAGCTCGCCGGCAGCATCGTGCCTTCGACGTGGCCGAGCCTGGAGGCCCGCTCGATCTCGATCCAGGTCGCGAGCGCGGGCTTGGGCGCTCCGGTATGCAGCCGCATGTCGTACGTCGCGAACTGCCACTGGCGCGCATAGCGGATGCCGTTGCCGAAACGGCGCGCCGCACGCAACTGCTCGACCTGCTCGGCCGCCAGCCGCGGGCACTCGGGGCAAAGCTGCGCGAACAGCGCGAGCGGCTCTTCCCGGCGCGCCCACTCCTCGAACATCTGCGAAGGCGCCTCGACGAAATCGCGCTTGACCGAGGTGCCGCCGAGGTCCGCGTAGCGCGTCTTCGACAGCACGCCGTGCAGCACGTGGCCGAACTCGTGCAGCAGCGTTTCGAGTTCGTCGTGGTTCAGCCCGCGCCGGTCGAAGTTGGTGACCAGCACCGAAATCGGCGTGCGTTGCGCGAGAGTGGACACCGCGCGCACCGGGAAAGCGGCCGCGTGGTTGTACTTGCCTTCGCGCGGATACAGATCGAGGTAGACGCCGCCGATGAATTCGCCCGGCCGGCCGTTCGCGCCGGCTTCGCGCACGTCGAAGTAGCGCACGTCCAGATGCCAGCGCGGCACCTCGCGCTCGACGAAGCGGATGCCGTACAGCGTCTCAGCGAGCGCGAGCGCGTAACGGATGCTGACCTCGGTCGGGAAGTACGCACGCAGCGCCTCCTGATCGACGTTGAAACGGCTGCGTCGCACGCGTTCCTGGTGAAACGCGACGTCCCAGCGATTGAGCTTCACCTCCGCGAGCGGCCTGCCGAGCAGCGCGGCCTTGTCGGCGCGCAGCTCTTCGAGCTCGCGCGCCTCGACTTCGTCGACCGCCTGCTTCACGCTCGCGAGGAAATCGTTGACCGCCGCGGGCGTGCGCGCCATGCGCCGGCGCAGCGCGAAGGTCGCGTAATCCGGCAGTCCGTAGAGCCGGGCCAGTTCGTGCCGCAATTGCAGCACACGGTCGAGCAGGTCGAGGTTGACCGCGCCGCCCTCCTGCAGCTTGGCGGTCCAGACGCGGCGGCGTGCGTCCTCGTTCACCGCGTTTTCGAGGAAAGGCAGATAAGTCGGATAGTCGAGCGTGACGATGAGCCGTCCCTCGCTGTCACGCTTGCGCGCGTCGATCCACGACTGCGGCATGCCTTGCGCCTCTTCCGGCGCGACTGCGACGGTGGTCCGGTCTTCGTTGACGTTCTTCTGGTACCTCAGCGCGAGGCTTTCAATCTCGTCGCGCAAGGCCTTGGCGCGGGCGCGCTTGGCCGGCGGCAGCGCCACGCCGCTGTCCTCGAAGGAGTCGAGCAGTTCGCTGCGGTAGATCGCGTCGACCGCATCTCGCGGCGCGAGCGCCTTGACGCGCGCATGCAGCGCCTCGCTCTGAAACAGCTCCGTCTCGAACGCAACGAGCTTCTCGACGCAGCGCTGTGCTGCGTCGCGTGTGGCCTGATCCGGATGGACGTTGGCGAGCAGGTAGACCGGATTGACGAAATCGCCTGCCGCGATCGACAGGCGGTTCCACTCGGCGAGAATTCGACCCGCGCCGCGGGTGCGTTCCATCTCCGTCTTGCGCGCACGCAACCTGGCGAGCTCAGCGTCGCAGCGTGCGTCGATCGTCGCCGCGTCGAGCACGGCAATGAGCGGGCGCGCCGGCTCCGCGGAAGCTTCGAGCGCGCCGGCCAGTGCCAGCGCCGCAGCCAGGCCCATCAGGATTTTCATTCGGCTTACCCCCGGACTTGTGTGGCGCGCAGTGTAGGCAAGCGCCGCCACCGCTTCAGCCCCGGGGCGACGAACCGACGATGCAGCGGACGGACCGCGCACCGCGTCGACCGAAGTGCCTGCGGCAAGAAACCGATTCATCACCGGACGCGGAGAACACCGAGTGAAGCATTTCTCCGTGCCTCCGTGCCTCTTGGTGATACCGGTTTCCCGCGAAGGCCGCTGTATTCACCACAGAGACACAGGGAGCACAGACAACAGCCCTTGCCTTTTCGCGGTGTTCTCGGTGCCTCGGTGGTGAATACCGCCCCACGAATCACTGATTCTTCCGCTGCTGCCACTGCACGTCGCTGCCGCCGGCATGGCGGTTGAGCACGCGCGCGAGCACGAACAGCAGGTCGGACAGCCGGTTGACGTACTGGCGCGGCGCGTCGTTGACGGCCTCGTGCGCCGCCAGCGCGAAGATCGCGCGCTCGGCGCGGCGACACACGGTGCGGCACACGTGCGCGATCGCCGCCGCCCGCGAGCCCCCGGGCAGGATGAACTCCGCCAGCCGCGGCAGCGTGGCGTTGTACTGCTCGAGCCGCTCGTCTAGACGGGCGACCTGCACGTCCTTGAGCATCGAATAGCCGGGAATGCACAGCTCGCCGCCGAGGTCGAACAGATCGTGCTGGATATCCAGCAGATCGGCGCGCACCTCGTCGGGCAGCGCTTCGGTCACCAGCAGGCCGATGAACGAGTTCAGCTCGTCGACTTCACCGATCGCCTGGATGCGCAGCGCGTCCTTGCGCGTGCGCGTGCCGTCGCCGAGTCCGGTGGTGCCGTCGTCGCCGGTGCGCGTGGCGATCTTCGAAAGGCGCTTGCCCATGGTGCTGTCCTAGAATCTTCGGCGTTTGGTCGAGCGCCCGGGAACTCTCACGCAGGCGCCTGACCCCTCACCCCGCCCCTTTGCCCTGTCGGGGGCGAGGGCAGTGATCGGCTGCCGCTGGCATTCGCCCGCGGCGGACCCATCGGATCGGAGTGGATTATGAACGCACCGACTTCGACGAACGCGCTGCGCCGGCCGTTGCCGTCGGCTTTCCTGTCAGCGCTGCAGGCGCGCTTCGGCGACCGTTGCTCCACCGCCGCCGCGGTGCGCGAACACCACGGCCGCGACGAGTCGCCGTTTGCTCCCGTGCCGCCCGACGCGGTCGTGTTCGCACAGTCGACCGAGGACGTCGCCGCCCTCGTCAAACTGTGCGCGGACTGGCGCGTGCCAGTGATTGCCTTCGGCGTCGGCTCCTCGCTCGAAGGGCATCTGCTCGCGATCGCCGGCGGCGTCTGCGTCGATCTTTCGCAGATGAACAAGGTGCTCGCGGTCAATCCGGAGGATCTGACGGTCAGCGTGCAAGCGGGTGTCACGCGCAAGCAGTTGAACGACGAGATCAAGCACACGGGCTTGTTCTTCCCGATCGACCCGGGCGCGGACGCCACGATCGGCGGCATGGTCGCCACACGCGCGTCCGGCACGAACGCGGTGCGCTACGGCACGATGCGCGAGAACGTGCTCGGGCTCACGGTGGTCACCGCCGAAGGCAAGGTGATCCGCACGTCGCGCCGCGCGAAGAAGTCCAGCGCCGGCTACGACCTGACGCGGCTTTTCGTCGGCTCCGAAGGCACGCTCGGCATCGTCACCGAGATCACGCTGAAGGTCTATCCGCAGCCCGAGGCGATCTCGGCGGCGATCTGTTCGTTCCCGAGCGTCGACGCCGCGGTCAAGACGACGATCGCGACGATCCAGCTGGGCGTGCCGATCGCGCGCTGCGAACTGCTCGACGCGCTGACCGTGAAAGCGGTCAACGCGCACAGCAGGCTCGGCCTGCCCGAGCTGCCGCTGCTGCTGTTCGAGTTCCACGGCTCGGCGGCGGGCGTGCAGGAGCAGGCCGAAATCGTGCAGCAGATCGCGCGCGAGCATGGCGGGCGGGACTTCGAGTGGGCCACCAAAGCGGAAGACCGCTCGCGGCTGTGGACCGCACGGCACAACGCCTACTTCGCCTGCCTGCAACTGAAGCCCGGCTGCCGCAGCGTGACCACCGACGTGTGCGTGCCGATCTCGCGGCTGGCCGACTGCATCGCCGCGACGATCGAGGATACGGCGCACAGCTTCCTGCCCGCGCCGATTCTGGGCCATGTCGGCGACGGCAACTTCCACTGCGCGATCCTGGTCGATCCGGACGATCCGCGCGAACTGCAAGAAGCCGAACGCCTGAACCGCCGCATCGTCGCGCGCGCGCTTGCGATGGACGGTACCTGCACCGGCGAGCATGGCATCGGGCTGCACAAGATGGACTTCCTCGTCGAAGAACTGGGCGCCGACGCGGTGGACCTGATGGCGCGGATCAAACGCGCGTTGGACCCGCTGAACATCCTGAATCCGGGCAAGGTGCTGCGAGTGCCGTGACCGGTCAACGCTCTTGCGGGGCGGTCCGCCGCGGCGCGTCGCGCGGTCGGCGTGTCCACCCGATATACTGCCCGCGAGCGAGCTGGCGGACGGCTGTGACATGGGTGTGATCGAAGAGTTTCCCGCCGAACTGGGCGTGCAGCGGCATCGGCTGACGGTCGAGCAATACCACCGCATGGCGGCGACGGGTGTCCTCGCGCACGACGCCCGCGTCGAGCTGATCGAAGGGGTGATCGTCGATATGGCACCGATCGGTAGCAGGCACGCGGCGACGGTAAACCGGCTGACACGCGCTCTAACCGCTGCGGTCGGCACGCGCGCGATCGTTTCGATCCAGAATCCGATCCGTCTCGGCGATCGCTCCGAACCGCAACCCGACCTCGCGCTGCTGTGGCCGCGGGAAGACTTCTATGCGGAAGCCATACCCACGGCGGCCGACACCTTGCTCGTCATCGAGGTCTCCCAGGCGACCGCCGCCTTCGACCGCCAGGTCAAGGTGCCGTTGTACGCCCAGCACGGCGTGCCGGAGGTATGGATCGTCGATCTCGACTTTTCGCTGGTGCGCTTCTACCGCGCGCCGCAGGGCGATCGCTATACCGACATCACCGCGACCGAAACCCCCGGCCCCACGCCGGTGCCGATGCTGCCGGGCGTGACGGTCGATCTGTCCGGCCTGCTTCTGTAGC
>JBBIJJ010000147.1:0-9015 GCA_037446035.1 Burkholderiales bacterium | reverse complement strand
TCGTCATTCCGAGCCGAAGCATTTCGTCATTCCGAGCCGAAGGCGAGGAATCTCAGCCGCTCGCAACGCCGAGATCCCTCGCTGTGCTCGGGATGACGACGCGAGACCCCGAGGACAACGCTGCCGCTCGCGATGACGAAGCCGGTGCCCGGAGTGACAAAGCTGCGACGCTCGCAACGCCGAGATCCCTCGCCGTGCTCGGGATGACGACGTCAGCGTCGCGATGACGAAGCCGTGGACGCAATGCGCTTGGGCGAAGCGGCCAGCGGCGCATTCGTGGCTCAGCATGAATGCGACGAGACCGTGAAGTCCCCTCGGGTGCCCCTTTGCCAAGGTGAAACCGGAAGCGATTTCGGCGCGAAGCCGTCGCGCCGCTCAAAGCCCCATCTCGCGCTCGCCCGGTGCTTCGCGTTTTTCCTCCTCGATCTCCGTCATCGTCGCTTCGGTCAGCAGCAGCACGCTCGCGATCGAGACGGCGTTTTCCAGCGCGATGCGTACGACCTTGGTCGGGTCGATGATGCCCGCGTCGACGAGATCGACATACGCGTTGCGCGCGGCATCGAAACCGAAGTTGCCGGTGCCGTCGAGCATGCGCGCGACGACCACGCCGCCGTCCACCGCCGAGTTTTCGGCGATCTGCCGCGCCGGCGCCTGCAGCGCACGCTTCAAGATCGCCGCGCCGGTGCGTTCGTCGCCGACAAGTGTCTGCTCCACTTCTTCGACGGCCCCCGTGCAGCGCAGCAGCGCCAGCCCGCCGCCGGGCACGATGCCTTCGGCCACCGCCGCCTTGGTCGCGCTGATCGCGTCGTCGAGCGCTTCGCGCCTGGCCTTCATCTCGGCCTCGGAAGGTGCGCCGACGCGGATCACCGCCACGCCGCCGGCCAGCTTGGCGAGCCGCTCCTGCAGCTTTTCGCGGTCGTAGTCGCTGGTTGCCTTGTCGATCTCGCGCCGGATCTGCGCGATGCGCGCGTCGATCTGCCTGCGATCGCCGGCGCCGCCGATGATCGTGGTGTTGTCCTTGTCGGCGACGATGCGCTTGGCGCGTCCCAACTGGTCGAGCGTCATGTGCTCGAGCTTCATGCCGGTTTCCTCCGACAGCACCAGCCCGCCGGTCAAAATCGCCATGTCCTGCAGCATCGCCTTCCTGCGGTCGCCGAAGCCCGGCGCCTTGACCGCGCAGCTTTTCAGCGTGCCGCGGATCTGGTTGACGATCAGTGTGGCCAGCGCCTCGCCCTCGACCTCCTCGGCGACCACCAGCAGCGGACGGCCCGACTTCGCCACCTGGTCGAGCAGCGGCAGAAAGTCCGCCAGCGCGCCGATCTTGCGGTCCGCCAGCAGCACGAAGGCGTCCTCGAGCACGGCCTCCATCTTTTCGGCGTTGGTGATGAAGTACGGCGACTGAAAGCCGCGGTCGAACTGCATACCTTCGACGACGTCGAGCGTGGTGTCGGTCGTGCGCGACTCCTCGACGGTGATCACGCCTTCG
Organism: Burkholderiales bacterium; assembly: GCA_037446035.1. Lineage (GTDB taxonomy): Bacteria > Pseudomonadota > Gammaproteobacteria > Burkholderiales > Burkholderiaceae_F > DSNY01. The sequence goes on along the minus strand of JBBIJJ010000147.1, from coordinate 7,529 downwards.
CCGCCGACCTTTTCCATCGCGTCGGCAACCAGTTCCCCGATCGCCGGATCGTTGTGCGCGGAGATGGTCGCCACCTGCGCCTTTTCCTTGCGCGAGGCCACCGGGCGTGATGCCGCGCGCAGCGCCTCGACCGCGCGCCTGCAGGCGCGATCGAGCCCGCGCTTGATGTCGATCGCGCTCGCCCCCGCCACCACGTTGCGCACGCCCTCGGCAAAGATCGCATGCGCGAGCAGCGTCGACGTGCTGGTGCCGTCGCCGACCGCGTCGCCCGTCTTCTCGGCTGCCTGCCGCAGCATCTGCGCGCCCAGATTCTCCTCGGGGTCTTTCAGGTCGAACTCCTTGGCGATCGTCACGCCGTCGTTGCAGACGATCGGCGCGCCCCACTTCTTCTGGATCAGCACCGACTTGGACTTCGGCCCCAGCGTGACGCGCACCGCGTCGGCGAGCTGGGTGGCGCCGCGCAGCACTTTTTCGCGCGCGGCCGAACGGAACAGAACCTGTTTGTGTGCCATGACGATCCTCCTGCCGCAAAAACTCAAGTCACCCGTTCGTCGCTGGCCCATCGAATCGGACCCGGCGCCGGGCCAGCTCGTATACCGCGCGCGCCGTTTGACCGGCTCGAGGCGAACGGCCCATCCGTCTGCTTCTCTTGCCCATTGCCAATCCGCGTGACACGGCCCCCGGTCCGGCGTCCGCATTCATCGCCGTCGTCATTCCGAGCCAACGACCACCTCGTCATTCCGAGCCGAAGGCGAGGAATCTCAGCCGCTCGCAACGCCGAGATCCCTCGCGTCGCTCGGGATGACGCCATGGCGCGATTGCGAACCGGCCCCTCCTCGTCATTCCGAGCCAACGACCACCTCGTCATTCCGAGCCGAAGCATTTCGTCATTCCGAGCCGAAGCATTTCGTCATTCCGAGCCGAAGCATTTCGTCATTCCGAGCCGAAGGCGAGGAATCTCAGCGCTCGCCACGCCGAGGTGCCTCGCTTCGCTCGGGATGACAAAGCCAGGACCGCAGCGACGAAGCCCGCGCTTGGGGCGACGAAGCCCGTGACTGGGGCGAAGTACCCTGCGGCTAGAGCGACGAAGGCCGTGACTGGGGCGAAGTACCCCGCGGCTAGAGCGACGAAGGCCGTGACTGGGGCGAAGAAGACCGTGACCGGAACAACGCCGCGCGCGCTCGGGATGACGGTGGTCTTTCGTCATTCCGAACCGAAAGGCGAGGAATCTCGGCCGCTCGCAGCGCCGTGATCCCTCGCTCTGCGCGGGATGACGGAAGCGACGCCCGCGAGGGCGAACCGCAGTCGCACGGCGGCGTTGTAACGAGATTGGGCCACGCTCAATGAACAACGACCTCTCGATCCGGCCGCGGCCGGGTAAAGTGACGCCGCCATCCCCGCGCCCCGCGTCATGCGCCCGCTGTTCGAGCCCGCCCTGGTCAACGACGCCTTCGGCGACCCGGGGCTGTACGTCGACTTTCGCGAGGAGCGGCGCGCGCTGCTGTTCGACTTCGGCGACCTGGCGGCGCTGCCGCCGCGCAAGCTGCTGCGCATCTCGCACGCGTTCGTCACGCACGCACACATCGATCACTTCGTCGGCTTCGACCGCTGGCTGCGCGTCGTGCTCGGCCGCAAGGAGCGCGCCACGCTGTACGGCGGGCCCGGTTTCATCGCGCAGGTCGAGCACAAGCTCGCCGCGTACACATGGAACGTCGTGCACCGCTACGACGTCGCGCTGACGATCGAAGCGGTCGAGATCGATCCCGGCAGCGGCGCGCGCAGCGCGCGCTTCTGCAGCCGCGCGCGGTTCGCGCGGGTGGACGGCGAATCGTGGGTTCGGCATGACGACCTGCTGCTCGCCGAGGAGTCGTTTCGCGTGCGCGCGCGTTTCCTCGATCACGACGTACTTTGCCTGGCCTTCGCGCTGGAGGAGTCGACGCACGTCAATGTCTGGAAGAACAGGCTCGCCGCGATGGGGCTGCCGACCGGCCACTGGCTGCATGCGCTCAAGCGCAAGGCCGCCGCGGGCGCGCCGGACGACACGCCGATCGAGGTGCGCTGGCGCGATCGCGACGGCGAGCACGCGCTGACGCGGCGTCTGGGCGAGCTGCGGCCGGCACTCGAGTTCGTGCCAGGGCGCCGCATCGGCTACGTGACCGACATCCGCTACACCGAAGCGAACCTGCGCACGCTCGACGAGCTGCTCGCCGGCGTCGATCTGCTGTTCATCGAGAGCGTATTCCTCGACAGCGAGGCCGAGCACGCGGCGCGCAAGAACCACCTGACGGCCAGGCAGGCCGGCGCGATCGCGCGCCGGCTCGGCGCCAGGGCGGTCGTGCCGTTCCACTTTTCGCCGCGCTACGAGGACCGCGCCGCCGAACTGCAGGCCGAGGTGCAGGCGGCATGGCGCAACGACACCGCGTCCACGGTCACGGGCGGAGGCATCCGGTGAGGCGCTGCGCGTGTTGGCGGCCACCCTGTGCGGGCGGGCAGTCCGTGTCCGCAGCGAGGGTCGGGGCCGCCTGCCGCGCGGCATTCTGCGCTGCCGCTGCCGGTATCGGTGGTTCGGGGGCGGGGGTCGATTCTCGTGCGCCGGCGGCGTGGCTCGGCCAGCGCATTCTCGGCGCTCGTCGAGAGGACGCCGCAGGGGTCAGCGGCGATGGTCAACGTGCCCTGACGCCCGCTGTGCCCCGCTGTCGGCGGAGAGGGCGCGATCGGCCGTGATCCGCCGCGCGCGGCGCAAGCGGCAACGTCTTAGCGGGAGCAAGTCATTGGTCGAAATCCCCGGCGACACCGGCGAGGGCGGCGGGCAGATCGCGCGGATGGCCGTCGCGCTGGCGGCGGTCACCGGTACGCCGATCCGGCTCACGCGCATTCGCGCCAGGCGGCCGAAGCCCGGGCTTGCCGCGCAGCATCTGACGGCGCTGCGCGCCGTCGCCATGCTGGCCGGCGGCGCGATCGAGGGGCTCGCGCTCGGCGCGACCGAGGTGGCATTCCGCCCGGGTCCGATCGAGGGCGGGGACTTCCGCTTCGATGTCGGCACCGCCGGCAGCATCACGCTGCTGGTGCAGGCGCTGCTGCCGGCGCTCGTGCACGCACGAAAGCCGTCGACCGTGCGGCTCATCGGCGGCACTGACGTGCGTGGCGCGCCGCCGCTGGACTACCTGCGCTTCGTGCTGCTGCCTTTGCTCGCGCGCTGCGGTGTCGATGCGCGCATCGACGTGGTCCGGCGCGGGTACTACCCGCGCGGCGGCGGCGAGGTCGTGCTCGCCGTGCAACCGTCGCCGCTGCGGTCGCCTGGCCATATCGTTGCCGGCCCGTTGCGGCAAGTGCGCGCGTTCGTGCACACGGCCAGGTTGCCCGAGCACGTCGCGCTACGCATGCGCGCGGCCGCCTTGTCGGAACTCGCCGGGCTGCCGATCGAAGCGAGGATCGAAACGCAGAGCGAAAGCGCCGGTGCGGGCGGGGCGATCGTGCTGGCAGCCGACTGCGCGGGCACGACGCTCGGCGCCGGCCGCGTGGCCGAGCGCGGGGTACGTGCCGAGACGCTGGGCGAGGCGGCTGCCAAGGAGCTGGCGCGGGACCTCGCGCTGAGCGTGGCGCTCGACGTGCACGCGGCCGATCAGGTGATCGTCTACCTCGCGCTCGCGTGCGCGGCGGGCGGCACGGCATCGTTCACCACCGCCGAGGCGAGCCTGCATACGACCACCGCGATCCGGCTTGCCGAGCGGCTCCTGCCGGTGCGTTTCAGCATCGAGCGGCGCGAGCGGTGGACGCAGATCGGTTGCGCGGGGTGTGCGTGAGGGCGCGCACGAGCATGGATCGAAGGCCTGGATGCGATTCGAAATCCACCTCCGGTCGCCCTTTACCAAAAGGGATGAGTTTCGAGAGCATGCACGCAGCTCCGCGTTCGCTCGCCCGCCCTTTTCGCGAAGGGGGCAGGGGAATTTCTGCGGCGTGTCCTGCTGTGCGACGCGCCGCTTACTGCGACGATCGTCAACTCCCCTCCGGTCCCAGCTTTTCACAGGGGGATGACCGGCAGTGGACGGTGCATGCGCAATGGGATGACCCCTCCGGTCCCCGTTTTTCAAAGGGGGATGACCGGGCCTCAACGCGCCGGACGCTTCGCGTTCAGCGACGTGCGAACCCCCTTTCGCAAAGGGGCGTAGGGGCGCTTTCTCGGTCTCGGCAGTCCGACCAACCCATCACCGCCCGGCTCAATCCGTCCGCAGCTCGCCGCGCCGCACCCAGACGCCGGCGCCTTCGCACTTCAGCAGTTCGTTGCCGCTCAGCACGTACGTGCCGATCTCGTACGGCACGTCGTTGAAGTAGCACACGCCGGGCCCCTGATCGAGGTCGAAGGCGTCCTCGTCCTCCTCGTCGATGATCGGCGAGTTCCTGCGTTCGGGGTCGGGGGCGTCGACTTGGGCGATCTTCCTCTTGACCATCTGCGCTCCTTCACGGTTGTTGGATCCCGGGATGAGCACCATCGCACCGCCCGAACCCGGCCGCCTTGACCGCGATCAGCGGACGCGCGCGCTTGACCTGTGACACCCGGCCAAATCTGCTTTGGGGCATGCTACTGACCGTTACCGATCCTGGTGGGACGTGCCGGCCGCCTGGCATCCGCATCTTTCAGCCGTCGCTATTCCGTGTCGCAGTTTCCTCGTCATCCCGTGCCGCACTTTCGTCGTCATTCCGTGTCGCCGTTTCGTCGTCATTCCGGGCCGGACAACCCTCGTCATTCCGGGCCGGCCACCGCTCGTCATATCGGGCCGGCCGCCGCTCGTCATTTCGGGCCGGCCGCCGCTCGTCGTTCCGAGCTCATCACCCTCGTCATTCCGAGCCGAAGGCGAGGAATCTCCACCACTCGCAACGTTGAGATCCCTCGCTGTGCTCGGGATGACGAACAGCCATGCCGAGCGGTGGCGTTGTTATTCGGGTGCCGCGACACTCGTCGAGCCGAGCCGGTGGAACTCGTCATTCCGAGCCGCACTTTCCTCGTCATTCCGAGCCGAAGGCGAGGAATCTCTCCCGCTCGCAACGCCGAGATCGCTCGCGCTGCTCGGGATGATGGGACCGGCGCCCGCGCGGGCGATACTCACTCGCAAGGTGGCGCCGTCACGAGATCGGCCCATCCCCAATAGTGCTTCGCGAATCGGCAAACGGCCATGCGCCATATCGACGTGTTCAACGGCGACGCCGACGGGCTGTGCGCGCTGCATCAGTTGCGGCTCGCCGAGCCTGCCGACGCCGAGCGGGTGACGGGGCTCAAACGCGACGTCGAGCTGCTCGAACGCGTGCAGGCGGATGCCGACTGCGCGCTCACCGTGCTCGACATCTCGCTCGACCGCAACCGTGCCGCGCTCGAGCGGCTGCTGGCCGCGGGCGCGCGCGTGCGCTGGTTCGACCACCACTACGCCGGCCACGTTCTGGTGCATCCGCGGCTCGAACTGCACATCGATTTCGCGCCGTCGGTCTGCACCGGCATCCTCGTCGACCGGTATCTGGAAGGCAGATTCCGCCGCTGGGCCGTCGTCGCCGCCTTCGGCGACAACCTGCGCGTGCCCGCGCTCGAACTGGCCGCCGCGCTGGGCCTGGATGATGCCCGCACGGAAGCGCTGCGCGAGCTGGGCGAGGCGCTGAACTACAGCGGGTACGGCGAGACCGAGGCCGACGTTCTGATCCATCCGCGCGAGTTGTATCGCGTGTTGCACGCGTACGAGGATCCGTTCGAGTTCCGCGCGCGCGAGCCGATCGCCGCCGGCCTGATCGAACGCTGCCGCGCCGATCTCGCCGCCGCGCGCGCGGTCGAGCCCGCGTACGCCGACGCGCGCTGCACGCTGTACCGGCTGCCGGACGAGCCGTGGGCGCGACGCGTGATCGGCACCTTCGCGCATCGGCTCGCGGCGGACGATCCGCGGCGCGCGTTCGCCGTCGTGCGCCAAAACGCCGACGGCAGCTTCACGATCAGCGTGCGTGCGCCGCGCGGTGCCGATGCATTGTGCCGGCGGTTTGCGCGCGGCGGCGGCCGCAGCACGGCGGCGGGCATCGATCGATTGCCGGCCGATCGGCTCGACGATTTCGTGCGCCGCTTCCGCGCCCTGGACTGGTGCGACGAGCCGCAGCGATGAGTGCCAACACGATCGCGCTGTTTCTGTGCGGCGACGTGATGACCGGCCGCGGCATCGATCAGGTGCTGCCGCATCCGAGCCGCCCGCAGCTGTACGAGGACTACGTGCACTCGGCGCTCGGCTACGTCGAGCTGGCCGCGGCCGCCAGCGGTCCGATCCGCCGGCCGATGGACTCTGCGGACCTGTGGGGCGACGCGCTCGCCGAGTTCGAACGCCGGCGACCCGATGCGCGCATCGTCAACCTGGAGACTGCCGTCACGACGAGCGACGACGCCTGGCCCGGCAAGGGCATCCACTACCGGATGCATCCGGCCAACGTGCGCGCGCTGACGGCCGCACGGCTCGACTGCTGCGTGCTCGCCAACAACCACGTGCTCGACTGGGGACACGCGGGGCTTGCAGAAACGCTCGACACGCTCGCGCGCGCCGGCATCCGCACGGCAGGCGCCGGCCGCGACGCCGCGCAGGCGGCAACGCCCGCGGTGATCGACCTGCCGCCAGGCCGCCGCGTGCTCGTGTTCGGCTTCTGCACCGAAGACAGCGGCGTGCCGCGCGAATGGGCCGCGACCGCGTCGCGCCCCGGCGTGGCGCTGCTCAAAAGGCTCGACGCGCAGGCCGCCGCCGACATCGCCGCGCAGGTGAGCGCGGTTCGGCGCGCCGGCGATGTGGTCGTCGCGTCGATCCACTGGGGCGGCAACTGGGGCTTTGCGATCCCCGCCGCGCAACGCGAATTCGCGCGTCGGCTGATCGACGAAGCCGGTGTGGACCTCGTGCACGGCCATTCGTCGCATCACATCAAGGGCATCGAAGTGCACCGCGGCAAGCTGATCCTGTACGGGTGCGGCGACTTCATCAACGACTACGAAGGCATCGGCGGCCACGAGCGCTGGCGCGGCGATCTGGCGCTGATGTACTTTGCGACGCTCGACGCCTCCACCGGCGCGCTCGCGGCGCTCGACATGACCCCCACCCGCATGCGCCGCTTTAGGGTGCGGCGCGCCGCTGACGAGGAAGCGCAATGGCTCGCCGACACGCTGAACCGCGAGGGCCGCGCGCTCGGCACGCGGGTGCAGCGGCGAGCCGACGGCACGCTTGCGTTGGGGTGGTGACGATGGCGCGGAATGACCAGGGCGTGCCGATTCGGCATGACGCGAGGTCGCTCGATGTGACGAGAGGTCGCTCGATACGGCGGGCGTCGGCGCGAAACCGTCAGAGCCCGTCCTCCCGAGCGGAAGCGAGGGATCTCGGCGCAGCAGGTGCGGAGATTCCTCGCCTTTGGCTCGGAATGACAAGGGTGGTCGGCTCGGAGTGACAAGGGATGGCCGGCTCGGAGTGACAAGGGATGGCCGGCTCGGAGTGACGTGCGGGTGGCCGACTCGGAATGACAAGGGGTGG
>JBBIJJ010000146.1:0-9033 GCA_037446035.1 Burkholderiales bacterium | reverse complement strand
CCCGCTCGCGACGAAATCTTCACACCTTCTCGGCGCTGCGAGCGGCTGAGATTCCTCGCCTTCGGCTCGGAATGACAAGGGGAAGAATTGGCTCGGAATGACAAGGGAAAGAATTGGCTCGGAATGACAAGGGGAAGAATTGGCTCGGAATGACAAGGGAAAGAAGCCGCTCGGAATGGCGAGGGCTCGGGGCTGCGAGCGCCGGACCGCTGGCACGTGTCACAGGGATTTGTAAGGCGCGATCGGGCGACACGCCGAGGCGGCGGCCCACCACGAAGACGCGAGTTGCCGGGCTGGGGCAACGCGTTGCCCACGCCATCGATCGCACCCCGCGACGCTGCTCGAACACCCGGAGATTGGGGCCGAGATCGAGTTCGGTCTCGGATGCTTGCCGCTTGAGCGATCCCCATATTCGTTGATCTACAGCCTCGTCGGCGACGCTCTGAACGTGCTTGCCGTTGCACACTAGAGCGGGCGATCCGGCTACTGGCGCACGCGACCCTGATGGCCGACTCGGCCCGCGGTTTGGCGCTGTACCCTTTTGCGGTACAATCGTACCGAAAACCGGTTCGACGATGCCGCTTTCCATCTCCGACGCTCTCTTCGGCAAGACGCAACGGGCCGTGCTCGGATTGCTGTTTGGCCAGCCCGAGCGAAGCTTCTACTTGCGCGAACTGGTTTCGGCGTCGGGCGGTGGGATCAGCCAGGTGCAGAGGGAGCTCGCGCGCCTCACCGAGTCCGGGCTGGTCGTACGCGAACCGCGCGGACGCCAGGTGTGGTTCCGGGCCAATCCCGGGAGCCCGGTCTTCGGCGAACTGAAGTCGCTCATCTCGAAGACCGCCGGCATTGCGGACGTGCTGCGGGCGGAGTTGGAGCCTTTCGCGCGGCAGATCCGGGCCGCGTTCGTCTACGGATCCGTGGCGCGCGGCGAGCACGACGCGGCGAGCGATGTAGACGTCCTGGTGATCGGAAAGCTGCGACCCGCCGCGCTCGCTCCCGCGAAGCTCGCGCTGGGCGCAAGACTTGGCCGGCCCGTGCAGTTCGTCGTGCTTTCACCCGTCGAATGGAGGAAGCGGCTGGCCGAGCGCGATCATTTCACCGTGAACGTCATGCGGCAGCCGAAGATCTGGCTGATCGGTTCGGATACCGCCCTTGCGCTTGCAGATGACCAGGGAACTCGACAATCTCGTCGCCACGCGGCTGCTCAAGGCTGAGCCGGCGTCGGCGGCGGAAGTGGCAACGCTGCTGCAACGGGCTGCCACCTTGCTCACCGATGCGGGCAATTCGGCGCTGGCGCCCGCGAGCCGCTTCAGCCTCGCCTACGATGCTGCGTTCGCGCTGGCAACAGCGGCGCTTCGACTGCGCGGCTATCGGCCGGACCAGGCGCGCGGCCATCGCGCGATCGTTTTTCAAACGCTGCCGCATACGGTCGGCGCGCCGCTTGAGTTGTGGTCGGCGCTCGCCGCCGCGCACGATCGCCGTAACGCGCTCGCCTACCACGCCGCGATGTCCCCGTCGCAGGCCGAGGTCGCCGATCTGCTCGCGCAGGCCCGCGCGCTTGACCGGCTCGTCCGCAAGGCCGCCGGTCCTCGACGCTGAACAAGCTCGTAAAAGCAACTATCGATGATTACCCCACCTCGTGACACCGTTGCCTCGCATGTTCGCTTCGCCCTCGTCTTGATCGGGTTCGTCATCCCGAGCGGCGCGAGGGATCTCGGCGCTGCGAGCGGCTGAGATTCCTCGCCTTCGGCTCGGAATGACGAGGGAAAGAGGCGGCTCGGAATGACGAGGGAAAGAGGCGGCTCGGAATGACGAGGGGAAGACTCGGCCCGGAATGACGCGGGAAAGAGGCGGCTCGGAATGACAAGGGGGAAGAAGCCGTTCCGTTCGGAATGACAAGGAGAAAGAAGCGGCTCGGAATGGCGAGGGCTGGGGGTGTTCCTCGGGATGACCTCATAGTTCGCGCAAGCACCGCCTGAGAGGAACCGACCAATGACCCGCACCGCCGCCATCGCCCGCGCCCAGCGGCAGTTCGACTCGGGCGAATTTCGCGCCGTCCTGGCGCGCCGCATCGCGATGCCCACCGAAAGCCAGAACCCGGAGCGCGCGCCAGTGCTCGCGCAGTACCTGCGCGACGAGATACAGCCGGCGTTCGAGGCGATGGGCTTTCAGTGCCGCACGCTGACGGCGCCGCGCGCGAAGGCGCCGTTTTTGTTCGCGCAGCGCATCGAGGACCCGCGCCTTCCGACCGTGTTCGGCTACGGTCACGGCGACGTGATCCGCGGCCTCGAAGGGCAGTGGAAAGAGGGGCTATCGCCGTGGACGCTCACCGAGCGCGACGGCCGCTGGTACGGCCGCGGCATCGCCGACAACAAGGGCCAGCACTCGGTGAACATGCAGGCGCTGGCCAACGTGCTCGCCGAGCGCGGCCGGCTGGGCTTCAACGCCAAGTTCCTGATCGAGATGGGCGAAGAAACCGGCTCGCCCGGCCTGCGCGAACTGTGCGAACAGCACAAGGAGCTGTTCGAGGCCGATCTGCTGATCGCCTCCGACGGCCCGCGGCTGCGCGCCGACCGGCCGACGATCTTTCTCGGCTCGCGCGGCTGCATGAACTTCGATCTGACGATCGAGGCGCGCGCCGGCGGCCATCACTCCGGCAACTGGGGCGGGCTGATCTCCAACCCGGGCATCCAGCTCGCGCACGCGATCGCCAGCATCGTCGGACCGACCGGGCAGATCCGCATCCCCGAGTGGGTGCCGAAGGAACTTCCAGCGTCGGTGCGGCGCGCGCTCGCCGACTGCGAAGTCGACGGCGGCGCCGACGGCCCAACGATCGAGCCGTGGTGGGGCGAGCCGGGGCTTTCGCCCGCCGAGCGCGTGTTCGGCTGGTGCTCGTTCGAAGTGCTCGCGTACAAGACCGGCAATCCGGAGGCGCCGGTCAACGCGATTCCGCCGCGCGCGTGGGCGCGCTGCCAGCTCCGCTTCGTGGTCGGCATCGAGGAGCGCGAGATCCTGCCGGCGCTGCGCCGTCATCTCAACCGGCAGGGTTTTCCGATGGTGAGAATCGAGCCGACGCGCGAGGAGATGTTCCACGCCACGCGCATCGACCCCGACGATGCGTGGGTGCAGCGGGCGATGGCGTCGATCGCCCGCACCAGCGGCAAGAAGCCCGCGCTGCTGCCGAACCTGGGCGGCTCGCTGCCGAACGACATCTTCACCGACGTGCTGGGTCTGCGCACGGTGTGGGTGCCGCATTCGTATCCCGGCTGCTCGCAGCACGCGCCGAACGAACACCTGCCGCCCGAGCTGCTGCGCGAAGGGCTGGCGGTGATGACCGGGCTGTACTGGGATCTGGGCGCGGGCGGCACGCCGAAGCGTGCCTCCTGAGCCGCGCGTCGAGGCGACGATGGCCTACGACGAGGGACTCGCCGAGCGGATCCGTGAAGCGCTTGGGTCGACACGCAACATCGCCGAGCGCACGATGTTCGGCGGCCTGGCGTACATGTGCAACGGCCACATGTTTGTCGGCATCCTCGGCGAGACGCAGATGGCCCGCGTCGGCGCCGAGCGCTACGTGCAGGCGCTGGCGCAGCCGCACGTGCGCAAGATGGGCTTCACCGGACGCCCGATGAAAGGTTACGTCTTCGTGGATCCGCGGGGTTTGGCGCGCGACGCGGATCTGGCCGAGTGGGTGAAGCGCTGCCTGGACTTCGTCGAGACCTTGCCGCCGAAGACGCCGAAGCAAGTCGGTGTCCTGCGACACCGCGCATCCATGGATACCGATCGATGAACACGCGCTACGCATCGTTGTGCAAGCTGACCGACCTGCTCGACGCCGCCGACGATCTGCGCGCCACGCGCCATGAACTGCACCGCAACCCCGAACTGTCGTTTCGCGAAGCGGCCACCGCCGAGCTCGTCGCCACACGGCTCGAAAGCTGGGGCTGGACGGTGACGCGCAACGTCGGCGGCTTTGGCGTGGTCGGCACGTTGCACAGCGGCGACGGCGAACGCAGCGTCGCGATCCGCGCCGACATGGACGCGCTGCCGATCGTCGAGGAAAGCGGCAAGCCGTGGGCGAGCTGTGTGCCCGGCGTGATGCACGCCTGCGGTCACGACGGCCATACGACGATGCTGCTCGGCGCTGCGCGGCAGCTCGCGAGGACGCGCAACTTCTCCGGCACCGTACATGTCGTGTTCCAGCCGGCCGAGGAAGCAGGCCGCGCGAGCGGCGCGCAGCAGATGATCGCCGATGGCCTTTTCGAGCGCTTTCCGTGCGATGCGATCTTCGGTCTGCACAACCATCCGGGGCTGCCGACAGGCACGTTCCTGTTCGGCGCGGGGCCGTTCATGTCGGCCTCCGACACCGCGAAGATCACGATCCGCGGCCGCGGCGGCCACGCGGCGCGGCCGCATCTGGCGGTCGATCCGGTGGTCATCGCCGGCAGCCTGATCATGGCGCTGCAGACGGTCGTGTCGCGCAACATCGACCCGACGCAGACGGCGATCGTCACGATCGGCACCGTGCACGCCGGCACCGCGGCCAACGTGATTCCAGAGTCGGCCACGCTGGAGCTTTCGATCCGCTCGTTCGACGAAGGCGTGCGCGCCAAGCTCGAGCAGCGCATCACCGAGCTCGTGCACGCGCAGGTGCTGAGCTACGGTGGCAGCGTCGAAATGGAATACGAGCGCGGCTACCCGGTCGTCGTCAACAGCACGGCCGAGACCGAGTTCGCGCGGCAGGTCGCCGAGGAACTGGTCGGTTTGCAGCGTGTGGTGTATCCGTTCGGCCCGGTCACCGGCAGCGAGGACTTCGCGTACTACCTGCAGCACAAGCCCGGCTGCTTTCTGCGCCTGGGCAACGGCGAGGGCAGTCCGATGGTGCACAACGCGAAGTACGACTTCGACGACGCCAACCTCACGGTCGGCGCGGCGTACTGGACGCGGCTGGTGGAGCGGTTTCTCGCATCCGAACGCGCAGCCGGGTCGAGCCCCAAAACGTGACCGCGCCGCGGCGCATGTCCGAGCGGCTGCTCGCCTCGCCTCGCGCGCCAGCGCCACTATTGCGCGCCGTTTTTGTCACCTTGCGTCGGTCTTGGCATCCCGAGCGTCGGCACCGGCATCCCGAGCGTCGGACCCGGTCCTGTCGTCCCGAGCAAAGCGAGGGATCTCGGCATTGCGAGCATCGAACCCGGTCCTGTCGTCCCGAGCAAAGCGAGGGATCTCGGCGCTGCGGTCGGCCGAGATTCCTCGCCTTCAGCGCTAAATGACGCGGTGAGAGGCGGCGGCACGGAACGCTGCACGCAGCCCGCCCCGCGCCGGCCGCGGCATCACTACCGGTCCCGTCTTCGCTACCATCGGGCCAGGTCTCGTCATGGCGGGCATCGGACCCAGTTTTGTCATCCCGAGAAAAGCGAGGGATCTCGGAATTGCGAGCATCGGGCCCGGTCCTGTCATCCCGAGCAAAGCGAGGGATCTCGGCATTGCGATCGGCCGAGATTCCTCGCCTACGGCTCGGAGAATGACGCAGTGCCCGGTCTCGGCATCCCGAGCATCGGACCCGGTCCTGTCATCCCGAGCAAAGCGAGGGATCTCGGCGTTGCGCGCGGCCGAGATTCCTCGCCTACGGCTCGGAATGACGCGCTGAAAACCGCAGCAGCGTGCCGCCTGGCACGCAGCCGCATGATGCGATTGGGCGAATGCGGGTTCGCGCCAATGCGGCGCGCCCGGCTCACGGACGTACGGTCAAGCAGGAGCGTGCGTCCCGCCCCCCGCGCGCGTCACGAAGAACAGGTAGCGGTTCAGACTGAAGAAGTAGTCGTCGCGCGCCCGCAGTTCGCGCGCCCACGCGTCGATCTCGGACGCGTCCGCGCCGCGGCTTACCGCGAACGACGCGATCAGGTCGATCAGCCGGTTGCTGTACGTGTCGGGGTCGAACGCCGGGTTCAGCAGCGGCACAACGCGCACGCACACGCGCTCGAAACCGGCGCGCGCCAGCCGCCGGCCGAGCGTGCGCGGCAGGTGCGGGTCGACCACGTGCTCGTCCCACAGCGCGAGCACGCGCGCCATGCGCGCCGCATCGCCGCTCGCCCAGACGAGCGAGTCCCAGTCGGTGTCGATCACGAGCAGTTGCCCGCCGGGCCGCAGCACGCGTGCGAACTCGGCGAGCGCCGCGTCGACATCGGGCAGGTATTCCAGCACCTGCGTGCAGACGATCGTGTCGAACGACGCGTCGGCGCACGGCAGCCGCGCCGCGTCGGCCCGGACGAAGCGCAGCCACGGCAGCGCGGCGAAGTGCATGCGCGCGTAGGCGAGCAGCGGCGCGCTGATGTCCACACCGAGCACCCGGCCGGCGGCACCGACGCGTTCGGCGATCGCCGCGGCCAGCAGACCGGGGCCCGAACCGACGTCGAGCACGCGCTCGCCCGGACCGGGCACGAGCGCGCGCAGCACGGCCGCGCGCTGCGCAACCATGTCGGGCGTCAGATAAATCGCGACGAGCTGCGTCGCCGCGTCCGCGTCGTAGTGCAGCGTCGTCGCCATCATCCCGGCGCCGCGCGGATCATGGGCCGGCCGGCTGCGGCCGCGCGGCCACCGGTGCCTGCGCGGACGCCGACGCGCCGCCCTGCGGCGTGAACGCATCGGAAAAGCAATGCGTTTCGTCGAGCCCGTGCGCGATGAAGTCGGGCACCGCGGCCGCGACCATGTTGAGCGATCCGCACGCGTAGACGCTGTGGCCCGACAAGTCCGGAAAGTCCTCCCGGATCGCCTCGTGCACGAAGCCGGTACGACCGGTCCACTCGTCGTCCGGCCCCGGCTCCGACAGCACCGGCACGAAATGGAAGTTCGGATGCTGTTCGGCCCAGCGCTGCGGCAGGTCGAACAGATAGAAGTCGCGCCGCTTGCGCACGCCCCAGTACAGGTACAGCGGCCGCGTGATGCCCATGCGAAACGCCTGCTCGAGCAGGCTCTTCACGGGCGCGAAACCGGTGGCGCCGGCGACGAAGATCAGCGGCCGCTCGCTCGGCTCGTGCAGCACGAACTCGCCGAGCGGCCCTTCGAAACGCAGCTTGTCGCCCACTTTCAGCGATTCGAACACGCGCGTCGTGAAGCGTCCGCCCGGAACGCGACGCACGTGCAGTTCGATGCGGTCGGTCTCGCCCGACGGCGCCGTAAACGAATAGCTGCGACGCGCGCCGTCTTCGAGCAGGATGTTCAGGTACTGGCCCGCCTCGTACCGGATCGTCTGCCCCGCCGGCAGCGCGAGTTCCAGCAGGACCACGTCGGGCGCGAGCCGCTCGATGCGCGCGACCTTGGCCTCGTACACCGGCACCGCGCTTTCGCGCAGCGCCGCACCCTCCTCCAGCTCGATCTCGACGTCCGCCAGCGGGACCGCGCAGCACAGCAGCACCTGGCCGCGCGCACGCGCTTCGTCGGGCAACGCCGCTTTCTGATAGATGCCGGGATCGACTTCGCCGGCCAGCACGGTCGCGCGGCACACACCGCAGCCGCCCGAGCGGCACTCGAACGGCAGCGCAACCTGCGCGCGCAGGCCGGCGTCGAGCAGCGTCTCGCCGGCGCGCACCGGCACGCTGCGACGGCCCGGATGTACGGTCATCCGCCACGCGCGCGCTGCGCTGCGCTTCACCGGCGGCAGCCATGGCAGCAGCACGAGCAGCAGCGTGCCGCCGCCGGCCAGCGCCCACAGCGCGAGCGCCGCGCCTTCGGTGACGAGCGGATAGGCGATCAGATAGAAGCTGTCCAGATCGATCGTTGCCGGCAGTGTGGCGAAGTCGGCCGGGCCCTGGCTGACGGCGGGCTTCAGCGCCGACAGCGCGAGCAGCATCGCCAGCAGGCCGAACGCGAGCGGCCGCGGCGGATTCGTGCGCGCGCGCGGCACGCGCTGCGTGTGGATCCAAAGCGCGGCGAGCACCGCGAGCGGAATGCCGATATGCAGGAACGACAGCAGCGAGAAGAAGCGGTCGCTGACGGCCTCGGGCAGGATGAAGTTGCGCACCAGCGTGCCGCGGAACACCGGCAGCGCGTCGAACCATTCGGCGGTCGTCACGACCGTGTACTGCGCGAGCCGGTCCCACGGCAGCATGTAGCCGTTGACGCCGGAGGCCATCGCGAGCCACAGCACGATCACGCCGGTGATCCACGAGAACGCGCGAAAACCGCGGTAGCGGTCGAACACGAAGTGGCGCGCCAGATGCAGCACCATCGTCAGCACCATCGCGTCGGACGCGTAGCGGTGCAGGCTGCGCATCACGCCGCCCGCGTACCACTGCGCGTGCGTCAGCCGCTCGACCGAGGCGTAGGTCGTCTGCACACCGGTTTCGTAGAAGGCGTAGACATAGAAGCCGCTCGCCAGCACGACCCAGAACATGAAGTAGCTGATCGCGCCCAGGTAATAGAGCGGATTGAGCGCTTCGCCGAAGACGCGATTGAAGATCCGGTCGAGGGCCAGGAATATGCGCTGCCCGGCAGCGTGGATGAGGTTCATCGGTGCACCATAGCAACGCGCGCGTGCGCGCCTCCTTGACTCGCATCAGATCGCGCCGCGTGTGTGACGCGCTAGCCTGCGCCGCGCTGCGTTTCGACGGCAGCAACGCAACGAAAGCGCATGAGCGAAGTGGTCGCACCGAATCGGCCGGCGCGCTGGGCGCTGCGCGGGGCGGCCTTGTTCGCGGGGCTGTTCGGTGTCGCGACGATCATGGCCGCGGGCAGCGTGCTTTTCGGAAAGCCCGCAGGCGGCGAACCGGATGCGATCGTGCCCTTCGTCGTCTGGTTCAACTTCGGCGCGGGATTCGTCTACGTCGCTGCCGCGTTCGGGCTTGCGCTTGCGCGTCGCTGGTCGATCGCGCTCGCGCTGGCGCTGGCGCTGACCACCGCATTGGTGTTCACCGCGTTCGGCCTTTACGTCGCCGCCGGCGGCGCGCTTCACACGCGCACCGTCTATGCGCTCGGCCTGCGCACCTGCGTGTGGGTCGCGATCACCTTGCTGGCGTCCTGGTTGTTGCGGCGACGGCC
>JBBIJJ010000145.1:0-9078 GCA_037446035.1 Burkholderiales bacterium | reverse complement strand
CGACAGCGAGCACCCCGGCGCCCCCTGTCGCGAGGCCGGATCGCCCGGCGCGGCATGCAGCAACGATTCCGCCCGCATCATTGAACATTCCGCAACCTCGTGACACCCCCACCTTGCGAGTTCGCTTGGCGCTGGCTGTCGCCGGTTCCGTCATCCCGAGCGAAGCCGAGGGATCTCGGCACTGCGAGCAGCGCAGATTCCTCGCCGTTGGCTCGGAATGACGAGGGCTGAGGCATGCGGGCGCCGAGCGGTTGGCGCGTGTCCCAAGGATGAGTAATTGTCAATAAGCGAGCGCCTTGTGAGAAATCCGGGCCAGGCAGGCGCCCGTAACATCGGACGCATGACCCAGCCGCGCATTGGCTACGAATTGAAAGCGGACGAGGTGTGCTTCGAGGCCGTGCGCGCGCAGGGCGCCGGCGGACAAAACGTCAACAAGGTGTCGAGCGCGGTGCAGCTTCGCTTCGACATCCGCGCCTCGTCGCTGCCGGACGCCTTGAAGGCGCGGCTGCTCGCGTGGCCCGACCGCCGCATCGGGGCCGACGGTGTGGTGACCATCAAGGCGCAGCGCCACCGCAGCCTGGAGATGAACCGCGCCGACGCGCTCGAGCGGCTGCGCGCGCTGCTCGACGCCGCGGCCCGCGTGCCGCGCGAGCGGCGCGCGACCAAACCCACGCGCGCGTCGCAACGCGAGCGCGTCGAGCGCAAAGTGCAGCGCGGCCGGATCAAGGCGCTGCGGGCACGCGTGCGCGAGTGACGCGGCCGCTCAGACCGAGCCTGAAATCTCGCCGATCAGGATCACCGGCCCGGTCGGCGCGCCGGTCGGCGAGCCGCCTGCCGGTTCGACCGAAATCGCGAGCTTCGCGCCCGCCTGCAGGCGGCCCGCCTGCGCGGCCGGCACCCGCAGCTCGGCATCGAGCTGGCCCAGCACCGCGAGCGAAATCGGCGCACCGCCTTCGCGCGGGATCAGCCACAGCTCGTAGCTTTGCTGCGGCCCGGCGAGCACCGGCCGCGACGCGCGCAGCCGCAGCGCGGTGCCGTCGCGCGAAAGCGCGGCGGTTACGGCCGCCGCGGGCTCCTTGCCGACGAGCTGCGCCACTTCGACATAGCCCGGTGCAACGAGCGGCGAAAGCAGATCGAACGCGAGCGCGAGCACCAGCGCCGCGGTCGCTGCCGCGGCCCAGCCGCGCCAGAAGCCGACGCGCCTGAACCACGGAATCCGGTAGCGGTCGAGCGCAAGCTCGCGCCGCAGCCGCTGCCAGGTCGCGCGCGAAGGCTCGAGCGCGATCGACTGCGCAAAGCGCGGCGCGAAGCTGCGCTGCCAATACTGCAGCCGCAGCGCGACCAGCGGCTCGTCGCGCAGCGCGCGCTCGAAACGGGCTCGCGCGCGCCCGCGCAGCGTGCCGAGCAGGTATTCGCCGCACAACGCGTCGAGATGGCGCTGCCGCGCAAGCCTCATCGCGGCTGCCCCATGCACGCTTCGACGCATTCGCGCAGGTTCGCCATGCCGCGCCGGATCCAGGTCTTGACCGTCCCCAGCGGCTTGTGCAGATGCGCCGCCAGCTCGCCGTGCGAAAGTCCCTGCGAATACGCGAGCACCAGCGTCTGCCGCTCGACCGCGGCCAGCTCCGCGAGGCAGTCGCGCAGCCAGCGGCCGATGCGGTCGCGATCGACCGCGTCGTCGGCCGGCGCGCTCCAGTCGAACAGCCGGTCGAGCGCGCCCTCGGGGTCTTCGTCGAGCGCGTCGTGGTAGGAATCGACGCGCGCGACATCGTGGCTTTCCATCAGGTCGAGCGCGCGATGGCGGACGATCGCGACCATCCAGCCGCTCGGCGCGCCGAGCGGATCGAACGACTCGGCGGTGCGCCAGATCTTCGCGAACGCGTCGTGCAGCACTTCCTCGGCCAGCTCGCGCCGGCGCACGATCCGCTGCGCGACGCCGAGCAGCAGCGGCGCGCACGCGCGGTACAGCTGCTCGAACGCCTCGGCCGCGCCGGGCTGGCGCGCGGCGACGGTCAGCAGCAGCCGCTTGATGGTCGGATCGTCGAGCATGGGCCTACGCCGCTGCGTATGACCGTAATAGGTACGGCGGCAGCATGCGGATTCCGGCGGTGCGCACCGGCCGTCACGCCGGCACGATCGAAACGTCGAACAGCCGCTCGACGATCCAGATTCCGGCGGCGAGCGCCAGAGCCGCCGAGCCGCCCTGCAGGATCCAGCGCGGATACGCGGGCCAGCGGCGCAGCGCGGCGAGCAGCGCGAAGCTGGAGCCGACGATCGCGAGCTGACCCAGCTCGACGCCGAAGTTGAAGCCGGCGAGCGCGAGCGCCAGCTCGAGGCGCGGCAGCGCGAGCGGCGCGAGCACTTCGGCGAAGCCGAAACCGTGGATCAACCCAAAGCCGAAAGCGACGAGCGCGAGCCGGCGCGTGACGAGCGGCCACAGGTTGTTCAACGCGGTCGCGAGCACGGTCGCCGCGATCAGCGGCTCGATGATGCGCGGGGAGATGCGCACCCAGCCGAAGCTCGCCGCGGCGAGCGTCAGCGAATGCGCGGCCGTGAACGCGGTCGCGATCCAGGCGACCGCGAGCAGCGCCGCGCGCAGATCGTCGCGCGCGACCCAGCGGTCGCGCTCGCGCCGAACGACCGCGGGCAGCATCAGCCCGATCAGGAACAGCACGTGATCGAAGCCGCCGAGGATGTGCGTGAAACCCTCGGCCACGAACGCGGCGAAGCCGCGCGGCGCGTCGACGGCCGTGGCCTGCAGCCCGATCGACGTCCCCGGCGCGAGCACGCGCGGCCTGGCCTCGCCGGCGATCGACACGAGCACGCGGTGCGACGGATCGATGCCCTCGAACAGCCGGTAGTCGAGCGCGCGCGGCGCGCAGTCGGCGCGGCCGTCGAGCTGCGCGAAGCCGAAGTCGTCGAGCCGCACGAAGCGCGGCGCTGCGAAGCGAATTGCGCAGCGTCGGTCCGTCGACTGCGGCGCGAGCCGCTCGCGCGCGAGCGCGTCGATGTCGGCGGCGCGGTCGAGCACCTCGCCCCAGGTGAGCCGGCCGTCGCCGTCGGCGTCCAGATCGAGCAGTGCATCGAGATCGCGCAGCGCGACGCGCCATTGCAGTTCGACGCCGCGCTCGTCCGTGTCGACGCGCAGGTAGGCGGTGCTCGCCGAGTGCGCGGCCGCGAAGCCGGGCAAGGCGAACAGAAGGCAAAGCAGCCAGCGACGCATCAGGCGCGTCGCTCAGCGAGCAGTCGTTCGATGCGAACGTCGCGCAGCCCGGTGCGGGCGAGCCACGCGCGCACCTCGGCGAGCGCACCGGCGTCGGCCGCCGCGCGGCCGGCAGCGGCGAGCAGCAGCACGTCGGCCGGCTCGCGCTGCGCTTGCCAGTTGTCGCGCGCGTGCAGCAGCTCGCCGCGCGCATCGCGCTCGATGCGTCGCCGCCGGCCGGCGCACGCCGGCTCGCGCGCGAGGCCGGCTGGCTGCCTTTCGTCGCCGGCGCGCAGCGCAAGATCCTGTTCGACGACGGCCGCACGATGACCTGGCTCGTGCGGATGGCGCCCGGCGCGGCGCTGCCCGCACATCGGCACGACGACGGCGACGAGGAATGCCTCGTCGTCGAGGGCACGGTCGTCGTCAACGGTGCGGCTTACGGTCCGGGCGACTACACGCTCGCGCTGCGCGGCTCGGAACATCGATGGGTGCGAACCAACACCGGCGCGCTGTTCCTGCTGCGCTCGCCCTCACCGCACGCCGCCGCGTTCAGCGCGCGCTGACGAGCCGCTGCAGCTTGTCGAGCGCGCGGCGCGACTGCCGCGCGAGCAGCCAGCGCGTGAGGTTGCGGTCGAGCCAGCGCCACGGCGCGCGCTGCGAGCGGAACCACAGCAGCCGCGTGAAGCGGCAGCCGCCGGCGCCCGGTTCGAGCTGATACTCGATGCGCGCGTCGCCTTCTGCGCTCGTCGTCTCGATGACCCAACGCCGCGGCGGCTCGCACGCGCGCACGGTCCACGTCGCTTCGAAGCGCCGGCCGGCGGCGCCGATCGTCTCGACCACGGTTTCGCCGAGCGCGAGCGGCCGGTCCGGCACGCCGCGCACCGACACCGTCGCCGGATGCCAGCGCGACCAGCGCGCAGGATTGGTGACGAAAGCGAACGCCGCTTCGGCCGCGCACGGCAGTTCGACCTCGGTGACGAGGCAGACGAAGTCGGACGCCGCCTCGCCCGCGCTCATGCGATGCGCTCGTAGGCGACGATCTCGGGCGCGGCCGCGAGCAGCGGACCGCCGCGCTCGAACGCGCGCGCGACGTGCGCGCTCGCCATGTGCGCTTCGACCGCGGCGGCGTCGCGCCAGTGCTCGACCGTGACGAATTCGTTCGGACGGTCAGCGCGGACGAACACCTCCCAGCGGACGCAGCCGGGTTCGGCGCGCGTGGGCGCGAGCAGCTCGTCGAACACGCGGCGCAAGGCGTCGCACTGGTCGGGCCGCGCGACAAAGCGGCCGATGACCCTAGAAACGGCAGTTGAAGTCCGTGAAGTATCGAGAAACGCGTTCGCGCCAAAGCCTTGTAGTGACCACGACCATCACCCATTTGGAACTGCTCCGCAGTCCTCGGAATTGGCTTGAAACCCGCATGGATGCTGGCTTTCTGCCGTTTCGACGTGAGGCGAACTGCCGGATTTAGGATGACGGTTCTCATCGCGATCCCTCCGGAACTTGCGGGCGCGATCCGCAGCGGATCGCTCAGAGAATACGGCCGACCCGGCCATCCGGATTGCGGCGCGGCAGCGCCCGATCGCGTCAGGGCGAGCCCTTCTGGTTTCCTCTGTGTCTCTGTGGTGAATCCTTCGTCCTTCGAGAGTCGTGGTCTCACCACAGAGGACACAGGGGGCACAGAGAGGACGTCTGGACCTTCTCAGTGCCGCTCCGTTCCGAACGAAGCGCTGCCCCGTTCGCGTGCTTGCCGTGCGCGGCGCTCTCTGGACGTCGGCAGCCTCTATGCCGCCGCGAGCCGCTGGCGCTCGCGGTGAATCGCCAGATGGCGCGGCGTCCACGAAGGCGGCGTGTAGCGGACGAAGTACGCGCGCGCGACGTGGTAGCTCGGGTCGAAGCCGTAGAAGTTGCGGCGCATCTGCGCGAGTTCTTCTGCGCGGTACCTGGCGAGCGGCTGCTCGGCCTCGTCGCGCGCGCGGCGCGCGCGCTTGGCGTCGATGCGCGCGGCGAACGAGGCGCTGCGCGCGAGCGTCTGCGCGCGCCTGAGCACCTCGTCGAGAAAGTCCGCGTGATCGCCTCCGATCACCGCGTCGACCAGCCCGACCGACTGCGCCTCCCGCGCCGAGATCGGCAGCCGGTGGTTCATCACCGCGCGCGGATCGCCGCGCTTGACGCGGCGCGGCAGCGTGTAGGTCCAGTACTCGGAGCCGTACAGGTTGCCCATGTTCTTGTAGTGCGGGTTCAGGATCACGGCTGCGCGCGCCCACACTTCGTCGCAGGTAGCGGCGAGGAAGACCCCGCCCGCGCCGGCGTTGCCTTGCAGCGCGGCAACCGTCACGCGATCGGTCGTCGTCAGGATCGCTTCGCACACGTCGTCGATCGCGTTGATGTTGCGCCAGGATTCGTCGGCGGGGCTCGCCGCCGCCTCGATGACGTTCAGATGGATCCCGTTGCTGAAGAAGTCGGGACCGCCGGCGAGCACCAGCATGCGCGTCGGACGTTCGAGCGCCGCGCGATACGCGGCGAGCAGCCGCTCGCACTGCGCGGTCGACATCGCGCCGTTGTAGAAGGCGAAGTGCAGCACGCCGACCGCGCCGTCTTCTTCGTAGCGGATCTCGTCGTAGCCATCGCCTGCGAGCGGAAGCGCGGCGACCTGCTCGGGGAAGGCGACGGCGACCGGCAGTTTGAACGCGCCTTCGACATCGGCCCGCTTCACGTGACCGATCCAAACCGCGCCGTCGGTGGTCGCGCGCAGGATGGCTTGGTGGTGGCGGGCGAGGACTTGTCCTGGCGTGGCAGGGCCCGTCTCCCCACTGGCGGGGAGAGGGAGACTTGGCTGCCTCGCCCCCGCCAGCGGGAGAGGGCTGGGGTGAGGGGCTGCCTCGTGCGCGTCGTACAGATAACAAGGTTCGCCAAACAACTCGTCGAGCACGCCCGGCGCGCCGTCGGCCGCGCGGATCTTGCGCAGAACGTCGGCGGTCGAATCGCGCGACCAGTCGATGCGGCGGTTGTCCTGCTTCATCGGCGGCCGCGTTCGTCCTCGAACGCCGGGCGAACCCTGCTCGATCCGCTGCGGCACGTAGCGGCCCGACGCGTAACGCTCGATCGCTTCGAGCACCGCGGCGGTCGCGGCTTCAGTCACTTCGTTGCGATACACGCTCGACTTGCGCGTGCGTGCGGGACCGCCAGGCAGCGCGAAGGTCCGGCTCGCCCATACCGGGCCTGCGTCCATCTCGGCCTCGGCCTGCAGGACCGTCACACCCCATTCGCGTTCGCCTTCGGCGATCGCCCAATCGAGCGCGCTCGGCCCGCGATCGCCGACGATGCCGGGATGCACGACGAGGCACGTGTACCGGCGCCAGACGCACTCCGGAATCGCCCGCTTCATGAACGGCGCGACGATCAGGTCCGGCGCGAACAGCGCCGCCGCTTCCTCGGTCACGCTGTCGGCGATGTCGTACTCGACCGACACCTCGTGCCCATGCGCGCGCAGCTCGACGAACAGCCGCTGGGTCAGGCTGTTGAAGCTGCGGGTCAACAGCAGGATGCGCATCGTCATCGGGCGTACTCGTATTCGATCCGCACCGCACGCGCCTTCCAGTACGCGTAGGTGCCCTGCGGGAACAGCCATTCGACCACCGCGTCGGCCGGCACCTCGATGCCGTCGGCCTGCGTGAACGAGAGATAACGGCCCTGCCACGGATGTTCCGACGGCGGATCGCGGCCGTTGTCGTAGGTGTGCCGCGCTGCATACATCCCGGTCGGCCTGCCGTCGACGCCGAAGCGGAACTCGACGGCGACTTCGCGCGGGCCCGCGCCGATCGTCGCGAGCGCGCGCGACTCGTCGAGCGCGGTCCAGCGCACGCCCGCCTGCGGCAGCAACGCGGTCGGAAACCACATCGCCTCGCCGAGATACCGGCGTAGCGAGGCGACGGCAAGCGCTTCGGTATCAGCCTTGTCGACCACCGGCAGCAGACCGAAGATCGCGCCGCGCATCTGGCCGCGTCCGTCGACGAGCGCATCGCGCACGCGCACGGTCACGCCGGGGGCCATACGCATCCGCGCATCCCAGACGAAACCCGGGGCGCCGGGCACGAAGTCCTGCACCGCTGTGAAAGATACCCAGCGGTCGGCGCCGGGCGCGCCGAGGTTGAACTCGCCCGCCCAGTGCACACGCGCGCGGACGATCGCGCGCTGCCCTTCGGCCAGCGTACGGCGCAGCCAGCGCTGCACCGGCGCCGGCAGCGCGCGCAGTTGCGCCTCGGTGTACGGCGGTGCGCCGGCGGCCTGCGCCGCCAGCCGTGCCTGCAGCGCGCGCGTGGCTTCGTCCCAGCGCGACTGCGCGAACCACGCCGCGATCGCGGCGGCAGCCGCGCCGATGCCGAGCGCGACGGCCAGTCCGGTCACGATGCGCCGCCCCACCGGCATTGCCGCATCAGCAGATCCGTGGAAGCTGGTCGCCGCTTAGCCAGTCGACGATGCGGCGGCCGCCGAACTTCGTCCGCATCTGCACGAAGCGATGCGGATCGTCGACCACTTCGCCGATCGCGCACGCATCGCGTCCCAGCGGATGCGCGCGCATCGCCGCGAGCACCGCATCGGCGTCCTCGGCGGCGACGATCGCGACAAGCTTGCCTTCGTTGGCGACGTACAGCGGATCGAGCCCGAGAAACTCGCACGCGGCCTGCACCTGCGGGCGCACCGGGATCGCCGCTTCGTCGAGCAGCATGCCCACGCCCGACTGCGCGGCGATTTCGTTCAGCGTGGTCGCCAGTCCGCCGCGCGTCGGATCGCGCAGCACGCGCAGCCCGCGCGCCGCATCGCGCCGCATCGGTTCACGCACCGCCTCCACCATGCGCGCGACGAGCCCATGCAGCGCCGCGGTGTCGGAGACGATCTCGGTGGCGAACGCGAGCGACTCGCGCAGCGACATGATCGCCATGCCGTGGTCGCCGAGATGGCCCGATACGAGGATGCGGTCGCCCGGCCGCGCGCGGTCGCCGGCGATCGCGAGCCCGTCCTCGACGACGCCGACACCGGTCGTCGTGATGAACACGCCGTCGCCCTTGCCCTGCTCGACGACCTTGGTGTCGCCGGTGACGATCGCCACTTCGGCTGCGCGCGCGGCGTGCGCCATCGACTCGACGATGCGTTTCAGATCCGCGAGCGGAAAGCCTTCCTCGAGGATGAAACTGGCGGCCAGATAGATCGGCCGCGCGCCCGCCATCGCGACGTCGTTGACCGTACCGTGCACCGACAGGCAGCCGATGTCGCCGCCGGGGAAAAACAGCGGCGACACCACGTGGCTGTCGGTGGCCATCACCACGCGCCCCGGCGGCAGTGCGAAGGTCGCCATGTCGTTCTTCTGCGCGAGGATCTCGTTGCCGAACGCCTCGTGGAAGAGCTGCTCGATCAACTGCGCCATCGCGCGCCCGCCGCTGCCGTGCGTCAGATCGACGCGCCCGTGCTTCAGATCGAGCGGGCGCACATAGCCCGACTTCACCGGTTTGTTCATCCGTCCGTCGTCCATACAAATTCATCCCGAATCCGGCAGCCCGCGCGTGCAGTTGCGCGCGAGTGCGTTGTGCGGCCGGGGTTTGCGGCTTGGACTGCGCTCCCCCGGCAGGTAAAGCCGCGATCGGCCTGGTGCTCGCGCGCAAACGCGAGGTGGCAGCTCGGAATGCCACGCCGGCGACGACCCGTGCGCCGCCGCGACGAACCCGAGCGCCGACGGTGCCGTCCGATGAGTCGACGGTGCCGTCCGATGAGTCGACGGTGCCGTCCGATGAGTCGACGGTCCCGTCCGATGCGTCGACGGTGCCGTCCGATGCGACGACGTTGTCATCCCGAGCGCAGCGAGGGATCTCGGCGTGGCG
>JBBIJJ010000144.1:0-9148 GCA_037446035.1 Burkholderiales bacterium | reverse complement strand
CTCACACCTTCTGAGGCGATGCTCAGCGCGCGGCAGCGCGCCGGCGCCGTTGCCGGGCCGGCTGGCCGCGCGATCGCGCCGCGGCGAGACACCGCGACGAGCGACCGTGCGCGTCAGAACAGCGACGGCGGACGGATCGCGTCGCCCAGGGTCTGCAGCGGTCCCAGCGGGTTGCGCACCGTTTCATACTCCCGGATCGCCGGCTGGCCACCGGCCAGCGCGTAGACGACGACATCGTCGACCAGAACGATCAGCGCGTTGAAGCTCCAGCCGTTGATCTCGCTCTGACGCTTGAAGTTGAAGGTGTCGAGCCAGAAGCTGCCGATGCGCTGGCGCCTGACCTGCCTGACGTTGATCGAATAGCCGGTGCAGCGCCGCCCGGCCATCAGACAGTCGCGCAACCCGCGGTCCAGTTCGTCGGACGGTAGCGCGGCGATCGCCGGAAAGCGCTGCGCGATGTCGGCGAAGTTCAGGATCGTCACCGCCGGGTTGTCCATGGAATCGAAGCCGAGCGCCTGCAGCTCCGCGCGCCGCGTCTTGTACGGGACGACCTTTTCCAACGCGCTCGCCGCCTCCGCGTAGCTCGACCAGCCGAACGGCGTGCGCGTGGTTGCGGTCGGCAACAGCGCCTGGCAACCGGCAAGCGCAAGCGCCAGACCAGCCGCCGCCACGGCTCGGCGCAGCATCTGCAATGGCTTCGTGCTTGTCGAGTTCATTGCGGTTCTCGCGCCAGGGACCGAACGTCCTCGGCCTCGGCGTACGGACGCAAAGCTAGCACGGCTGCAGCGCCGGCCCTTGCGCCGGGTCACCGCACGCTTCACCGCTGCGGTCACGACAGGCCTACACTCGTCCCGTACCCTCCCCTTTCTTTGCTGCAGAGGCTGCCGCCATGACCCAGCTCGTGTACGTTGCCGATCCGATGTGCTCCTGGTGCTACGGATTCACACCGCAGCTGGAGCAGTTGCTCGAATCCATGCCGGATGCCGAGCTTGAACTGGTGATGGGCGGCCTGCGCGCGTACGAAAGCGAACCGATGGACGCCGCGCGCAAGGAAGAGATTCGCGAACACTGGAAGCGCGTGCACGAAGTCAGCGGCCAGCCCTTCGGTGCCGATGCGACCGCGCGTTCCGACTTCGTGTACGACACGGAGCCGGCGTGTCGCGCGGTGGTGACGATGCGCGCCGGCGCCGGTCCCCTCGCATACGCGTTTTTCCGTGCCACCCAGGACGCCTTTTATCGCGACGGCCGCGACGTCACACGCGCCGAAGTGCTGGCCGATGTCGCCGCCGACATCGGCGTGGCCCGCGAGGAGTTCGCCGCCGCCTTCGCCTCGGACGAACTGAAAGAAGCGACGCGTCAGGAGTTCGCGATCGTGCAGCGTTGGGGCATCAACGGCTTTCCGGCGCTGCTGCTGGTGCACGACGACAAACTGCACCTCGTCGCGTCTGGGTACACGGATGCGGCCACGCTGCGCGAACGCATCGAGCAGATCCGCAGCCGACCGCCGGGCGTCGAGCACTGACGAGCCGGGATACTTCGTCACACGTGGCCGGCGGCGCCGGATCGAGTCCGCAGGCCCGCGGACGCCGGCCGAACGACGTCTCTGCGTGCGCTGCGCAGCTGGTCCGCGGTTGATCCGCGTCAGGCGCCACCGCTGGCCAGCGTCGCTATGATCGCGCGCATTCGTCGTCTCGCCTGCGCAAGCCGCGCACCACCATGAACGCCCCGGATACGATCTCGCGCCGCTCCAATCTCGACCCCACGCTGATCCAGCGCACGCCGCCGCTGCCGATCGCCGCCTACTTCGATCGCGCCTGGTTCGAGCGCGAGATGCTGCTGCTGTTCGACAAAGGACCGGGTTATGTCGGCCACGAGCTGATGGTGCCCGACACTGGCGACTACATGACGCTGCCGTGGACCGAGCACGGCAAGCTGCTGGTGCGCTCGGAGCAGGGTGTGGCGCTGCTGTCGAACACCTGTCGCCACCGCCAGGGCCTGATCATGGAGGGCCGCGGCCGCGCGGACAACCTCGTCTGCCCGCTGCACCGCTGGACCTACGACCTCGACGGCAAGCTGCTCGGCGCGCCGGACTTCGATCACACGCCGGATTGCTCGCTGCCGCGCACGCCGCTGAAGCACTGGCACGGGCTGCTGTTCGCCGGGCCGCGCGATCCGGGCGCGGATCTCGCGGACTTCCCGCTGGCGGCCGACTACGACTTCACCGGCTATGTGTTCGATCGGATGATCGTCGACGAGTGCCCTTTCAACTGGAAGGCTTTCCTGGAGATTTACCTCGAGCTGTATCACGTCGAGGCGATGCACCCGGGGCTGCAGAAGTTCGTCGATGCGGGCAACTACGAGTGGGGCTTTGGCGATCGCTGGAGCTACCAGATCCTCGGCATCAAGGACGAGTTCAAGTCACAGGTTTCGCCCAACTACCGGAAGTACCGCGACGCCATCCTCACCTACTCCGGCGGCAAACTGCCCAAGTACGGCACGGTGTGGTCGATCCTGTATCCGAACGTGATGCTCGAGTGGTATCCGTACGCGCTCGTCGTCAGCACGCTGATTCCGCGCTCGCCGGAGCACACGACCAACATCGTCGAGTTCTACTACCCGGAAGAGATCAAGGCGTTCGAGCCGCAGATCGTCGAGGCGCACCAGGCGGCGTACACGGAAAGTGCGGCCGAGGACGCCGAGGTCTGCGGCCGGCTACACCGCGGCCGCCGCGCGTTGTGGCTTGCAGGCGAAGACGACGCCGGCCCGTTCCATTCGCCGCACGAGGACGGGATGATCCACTTCTACGACTGGCTGCGGCGCGAGATGAAGCAGCGCCGGACGGCTTGAGCGTCGCGCGCGTTGCTCTTCGTCCCGCTTTCGTAAAGGGAGATTGGAATGGATTTCGCCGCGCCCGGGCGCGAGCTCGGTGCTGGTGACGCCTCCTCCTGACCGGCGTCGGGAAGTCCCCCTGCCCCCCTTTTCAAAAGGGGTGCAAACGCATCGCGTCAGGCAGTAGCAGTTGCGGCGCCGGCACCCAGCCAGGCCACCAGCGCGGCATCCATCGTCGTGGCGTGGATGGCGAACCAGTTGGGCAGCTCGGCCGCGAGACGACGCACGACCTCTTCGTCGCCGTTTGCGAAGCGCCGTTCCACTTCGGCCAGCACGTCCAGCACCCGGTCATGCTCGCGCCGGTGGCAGTCGAGCGCCGGAAAGCCCGCGTCTAGCATCCAGCGCTGCTCGTCGCCAAAGTGGCGGGCGAGATGCGCGCGCAAGTCGGCCAGGGCGGCAGGCAGCCGCTCGGCCGGCGCGTCGATCAACGCCGCCACGCAGGCGTCGAACTCCGCGTGCAGCGCGTCGATCGGCGCGTAGCCGAGCGCGATGGCTGGTCCGCTCATCGCAGCGGCGTGCCCTTCAGCCACTCGGCGAGCGGGGCGTCCTCTTCCTGCGCGTGGATCGCGAACCAGTTCATCAGGTCGGCGCAGTAGCGGCGCACGCCTTCGACGTCGCCGCCGTCGAAGCGGCGGCGGATGTCGGACACCGACTCGAGCAGCCGCTCATGCGCGCGCTTGTGACGCGCGTAGTGCTCGTAGTTCTCCTGCAGCATCCACTGCTCCTCGAGCCCGCAGTGACGCAGCAGGTGCTCGTGCAGCGCGAGCAGATCTTCGCCGTAGTCGCCTTCGCGCGGGTCGTTCAGCGCATCCAGGATCGCCTGGAACTCCTTGTGCAGGTCGTCGATGGGCTTGAAGCCCACGAAGATGTCGTCGTGCCGGATATGTGCCTGCGCTGCCGCCATCGCGCCCCTCCGCAAACGGGAATCGGATAACCGCAAGCTAAGACAGCACGCGCCGCCCGCCTTGATGCAGCGCAAGTCCGCCGCAGGCGCCGGCCGGCCGCGGCCCGATGTTGATGGACGGCTACTACGGCCGCCCCGACCTCACCGCGCAGGCGATCCGCGACGACCGGCTGTATTCGGGCGACCTGGGCAACGTCGACGAAGACGCTTTGTACCTGGTCGACCGCAAGAAGGACATGATCGACTCCGGCGGCGTCAAGGTCTATCGGAAAAACATCGAGGAAGTCGTCGCGCGGCATCCGCGGGTGCGCGAGGTGGCGGTGTTCGGCATTCCTGACGACAAGTGGGGCGAGACGCCGGTGGCTACGGTGGTACTGCGGCATCCGGGCGCCGCCATCGAAAACGAGTGGCGCGAGTGGATCAACGAACGGGTTTCGGCGCGTTATCAGCGCGTGGCGCACGTCATCGTGATGGACGAGTTTCCGCGCAACGCAGCGGGCAAGACGCGCAAGCACGAGCTGCGCGAGCCGTTTTGGCGCGGCCGCGAGCGGCGCATCTGAAGCGCTGGAAAATGACGAAGGGCCAAGCGCCGCTTCGGCGTTTGGCCCTTCAGGCGGGCTCGATGCCCGCTCGCTGATGGTGGTCCTAGCGGAACACCATGACCGGAATGCTCGAGTGCGTCAGCACCTTTTGTGTTTCGCTCCCGAGAAGTATCGCGTTTAACCCGCGGCGCCCGTGCGACGCCATGAAGATCACGTCGCAGCCCCGCGCTTTGGCCGTTTCGATGATCGCCTCGTACGGCGAGAACGATTTCGCGATGACCGCCTCAGCTGTCACATTAGCCGCTTTCGCGGCGTTTTCAAGTTTTTCCAGGCGCTCGCGCGCGACCTTGTCCATCCGGGCCTCGTAGTCCTCGAAGGACTCGGGCCGGTATTCGGACAGGGACGCATAGGAGTAGGGCTCGACGACGGTCACGCCGACGATCTTGGCGCCGAGTTGCCGTGCCAATCCGACGGCCCCGTCGATCGCCTTCGCCGACAGTTCGGTTCCGTCGGTGGGAACCAGGATGTTCTTGAACACGCTGCCCTCCCGAAAGCTCTTTGTGCACATGCTATGCGCGCCGGCCCGCCACTCCTTGACAGCCGTCAAGGGCAGGCGTGCTCGCCCGGCGCGGCGCGGACGATGCGATCCAGCGCCACCGCAGCGGCCGCGAAGCCGAGCGGTGCGGTCACGATAACGCTCGAACCGTAGCCTGCACAAGCGAGCCCGGCGGCGAGGTCCGGTTCCGGTGCGCACGCGCCGATCGGCAGCCGCACCGGTTCGTCCGAATACACCGCGGCCACGCCGAATTTGCGGATCCGCCCCGCCGCCTCGCGCGGAAAGCCGTAGTGCCGGCGCAGCCGATAGCGCACCTTGGCGAGTAACGGATCGCCGGCCACGCGCGCCAGATCGTCGCTGCGGATGCGCGTCGGATCGGTCCGGCCGCCGGCTGCGCCGCAAGTCACCACGTCGATCTTCGCCGCGCGGCAATGCGCGATTACCGCCACCTTGGCGGACACCTGGTCGATGCAATCGACGACCGCGTCCACGTCGCGGACGAGTTCGGCCACGTTGTCGGGCGCGACGAACTCCTCGATGCAGCGCACGCGCGCGGCCGGATTGATCGCGCGGATGCGCTCGGCCATCGCCAGCACCTTGGCCTTGCCGTACTCGTCGCCGAGCGCGTGGATCTGGCGATTCGTGTTGCTCTCGGCGATGTGATCCAGATCGATCAGCACCAGCGTGCCGACTGCGCTGCGCGCGAGCGCCTCCGCCGTCCAGGAACCGACGCCGCCGATGCCGATCACCGCGACGCGCGCGCGCTCAAAGCGCTCGAACGCCGCGTCGCCGTACAGGCGCGCCACGCCCCCGAAACGGCGCGCGATGTCGGCCGCGAACGTCTCTGCGACGGTTTCGTCCATGGCCGAATTGTAGGAGCGGGCGTCGCATCGACTGTCGTCGCGGGTGAATGCGCGCCGCGGCGCGGCTGTGCACTCTCGGAAAAACGAAGAAGCGACGCCGCGTGGCGGCGCGCACGGTCAGCTGGGCAACTCGGAGACGTCGGCGTCGCGCGTCTACCGCGTTCGCATCGCCAGCACGACGTGATTGCGCAGCGTGCGCAGCAGGCTCAACTCGTCGGCGGCAAGCCCGCGCTCGTCGACCACGGTGCGGTCGGCGTAGAAGAAGCCGATCGCCTTGCCGTTGAGCACGAGCGGCATCAGCAGGAAACTGCGCGTCGCGGCGAAGTCGCGCGCAAACCAGTCGGGCAGATTCGGACGCACCTTTTCCGCGTCGACGTTGGCGATCAGCAGGTCGCTGGCGTGCGCGAGCGCGGCGTGGAACAGGTCGGCACCGCGCGCGGGGAAGGAGAAGTTCGCGCGCGGCTCGCCGAAGGCTGCACGCGTGCGGAACACGCCGGCCGCGGGATCGCGCACGACCAGCGCGGTGCGCGCAAAGCCCAGCCCCGAGTACATCGATTCAAGCACGATGCGGATCACCGCGCCGAGGTCCGCGCCGCGCGCGAGGCTTTCGCTTGCGTCGGCCAAACCGGCCAGCAGGATCTCGCGCGCGTTGACCGGTCGTCCATCGGCATCGCGCGCGCTGTCCGGCGGCACGGCGTCGACGCCGAGCTGGCTGTCGGCCGGCAGCGCATCGAGCACGCCGCGCGCCGGGCTGGTGGTCGGGCTCAGCCCGCAGGCGACTTCCATCTCGCGCGTGCGCGTGGTCGCGGCCTCGAGCAGCTCGGTCAGCCGTTCGCGTTCGACCGGCAAGGCCGATGCAAACCGTGCGAGCACGTCCGCCAGTGCGCGCTCGAGTGCTGCACCACGGTACGCGGCCAGCATGCCGGCGACCTCGTCGCCAAACAATGCGGCCGCCCGCACGCGTTCGGCGGCGCTGCGCGGTGCGTCCAGCCGCGGCGGCCCCGGTTGCGCGGCAGCGGCGATCCGATCCGGCACGGCCCAGAGCTTCAGCACGGATTGCGTGACTTCGTCGAAACTGCGGCCGAGCACCCGACGCGAAGCGGCGCTCTCGCCGAGCGCCTCCGCCGTCATCGCGACCCGAACCGCGTCGAATGCCTCCGGCGCGTACACGGCGACCAGCAGGCGGCCGACACTGCGAAACAGCGCCGCGATCGCCGCTTCCTCGGCTTCGTCGTTGCCGGCGCCGGCGAGCACCTCGCGCGCCAGACAGCCGGCGAGCAACGCGCGGTGGAAGTCGCCGCGCAACCGCTCGACGTTGCGGCCGCCGAGCAGGCCGTCGAGCAGCACCAGCGACACGACGGCCGCACGCACCTGGTCGAAGCCGAGCAGCATGATCGCCCGCGTGATCGTGGTCACCGGCACGCTGCTTGCCCGGTACGGCAGCGTGTTGGCCAGCTTCAGCAGCCTTTGCGTCAACGTCACGTCGGCCAGGATCACGTTGGCCAGTTCCTGCACCGCTTCGGTATCGCTTTCGAGCATGCGCGCCACGCGCGCCAGCGTCTGCCCGACCGAAGGCAGCGCGTCGTGCGCGCGCAGCGCCTCGAACACCGCGTCGAGCGGCGCAGCATCGGGACGGGCAGAGGTGTCGGGCATCGAAGTCGACGGTGCCCGCGCGGGCACGTGCCCGGATTGTGCGAACAAGCCGGCGCGCGGTAAGGCCCGAAATGGCGCTGCGCGACCGCTCAAACGCCCAACGGCACCGTACGCAAGGCGCCGGGCGTGTGGCGCAGCCTGGCCTTCGTGGCGGCCCTCGTCCGCAGCGCGGGTCCGTGGCGCCGCGATCGGCAGCCCCCCTTGCCCCCGGCAAAGGGGCCGTCAGGGCGACGTCATGCCTTCGGCAATGTCACCCCGCGCTGGCCCTGGTACTTGCCGCCACGGTCGCGGTAGCTGGTCTCGCAGACCTCGTCGCTTTCCAGGAACAGCACCTGCGCGCAGCCTTCGCCCGCGTAGATCTTGGCGGGCAGCGGCGTGGTGTTGGAGAACTCCAGCGTCACGTGGCCTTCCCACTCCGGCTCCAGCGGCGTGACGTTGACGATGATCCCGCAGCGCGCGTACGTGCTCTTGCCGAGGCAGATCGTCAGCACGTTGCGCGGAATGCGCAGGTACTCGACGGTGCGCGCCAGCGCGAACGAGTTGGGCGGGATGATGCAGACGTCGCCCTCGAAGTCGACGAACGAGTCGGGATCGAACGCCTTGGGGTCGACGATCGTGCTGTTGATGTTGGTGAAGATCTTGAATTCGCGCGCGCAGCGGATGTCGTAGCCGTAGCTGGAGGTACCGTAGCTGACGATCTTGCGGCCCGCGACCTCGCGCACCTGCGCCGGCTCAAACGGCTCGATCATGCCCTGCGCCGCCATGCGGCGGATCCACTTGTCGCTCTTGATGGTCATCGTCGGATTGCGGATCGGGGATTGCGTTGTGGGACGCCAACGGTGCAATCGAAGGCGGCGATTCTACGTGGGCCCGATTAGACTTCGCGCATGGACGCCCGCTGGATGCCGCCTGCGCCGGCACGCGTCGGCGATGCGCTCGCCGACGTCGATACGCCCGCCTTGGTCATCGATCTCGACAAGTTCGAATCCAACCTGCGGCAGATGACGAACGCCACGCGCGCCGCCGGCGTGCGGCTGCGCCCGCACGCGAAGTCGCACAAGTGCGTCGCCATCGCGCGCCGGCAGGTCGCGGCCGGCGCGGTCGGCGTGTGCTGCCAGAAGGTCTCCGAAGCCGAGGTGTTCGTCGCCGAAGGCATCCCCGATGTCTTGATCACCAACGAGGTCGTCGGCGAGCAGAAGCTGTATCGCCTGGCCGACCTCGCGCGTCGGTATCCGAATGCGCGGATCGGCGTATGCGTCGACGACGCCGGCAACGCGCGGCAGATCGGCGCGATCTGCCAGAAGGAGGGCGCGCGGCTCGACGTCTACGTCGAGCTCGACGTCGGCCAGAACCGCTGCGGCGTGATCGACGCGTCGACCGCGGTGGCGATCGCCAAGACGGTCGTCGCGTCGCCCAGGCTGACCTTCATGGGGCTGCATGCGTACGCCGGCAGTGCGCAGCACCGGCGCGGCGTGCCCGAGCGTCGCAGCGCGGTGCTCGCCGCCGCGCGCAAGGCCGAAGAGGTGCGCGCGGCGTTCCGCGCGGCCGACATCCCGTGCGAGGTGATCACCGGCGGCGGCACCGGCACCTTCGTCTACGAGGCGGCGAGCGGCGTCTACAACGAGGTGCAGCCGGGATCGTTCGCGCTGATGGACGTCGACTACGCGCGCAACGAACCCGATCCGAACGCGCCGCGCTTCGAGCACGCGTTGTTCGTGCTCGCGACCGTGATGAGCCTGCG
>JBBIJJ010000143.1:0-9177 GCA_037446035.1 Burkholderiales bacterium | reverse complement strand
CGAGCGAGCCGGCGGCGTCGATCGCGCGGCAGGCGTCTTCGATCACGTAGGTCTCGAAGCCCGCGGCGCGCGCATCCAGCGCGCTCCACGCCACGCAGAAGTCGGTCGCCAGCCCGCAGCAGTAGACGGTCCTGATGCCGCGCTCGCGCAGCAGCCCGGCGAGCCCGGTCGGGGTCTTGCGGTCGGCTTCGAGGAACGCCGAGTAGCTGTCGGTGTGCGCGTGATAGCCCTTGCGGATGATCGCCTGCGCCTGCGGCACGTCGAGCGCGGCGGCGAAGTCCGCGCCGCGCGTGCCCTGCACGCAGTGGTCGGGCCACAGCACCTGCGCGCCGTAGTCGAGCTGGATCGTCTCGAACGGCTTCCTGCCCGGATGCGAGGAGGCGAACGAAACGTGGCGCGGCGTGTGCCAGTCCTGCGTGAGGATCACGTTGGCGAAGCCGCGCGCGATCCGGTTGACCACCGGGATCACCTCCTCGCCGCGCGGCACCGCGAGCGCGCCGCCCGGCAGGAAGTCGTTCTGCACGTCGACGATCAGCAGCACGGCGTCCGCGCGCATCATGGCCCCTCCGTTCAGTCCAGTGCCTTGACCATGTCCTCGACGACCTTCTTGGCGTCGCCGAAGACCATCATCGTCTTGTCCATGTAAAACAGCTCGTTGTCGAGCCCCGCGTAGCCCGCCGCCATCGAGCGCTTGTTGACGATCACCTGGCGCGCCTTGTACGCCTCCAGGATCGGCATGCCGGCGATCGGCGACTTCGGATCCTTGGCGGCGGGGTTGACGACGTCGTTGGCGCCGAGCACGAGTACCACGTCAGTGTTGGCGAAGTCCGGGTTGATGTCCTCCATCTCGAAGACCTGGTCGTACGGCACCTCGGCCTCGGCGAGCAGCACGTTCATGTGCCCGGGCATGCGGCCGGCGACCGGGTGGATCGCGTAGCGCACGGTCACGCCCTTTTCGATCAGTCGGTCGGCCAGCTCCTTCAGCGGGTGCTGCGCGCGCGCGACCGCCAGGCCGTAACCCGGAACGATGATGACGCTCTCGGCGTTGGCAAGCAGGAACGCGGCGTCCTCCGGCGAGCCGCTCTTGACCGGACGCTGCTGCGCGGCGGCCGCCGCGGTGCCGCCTTCCTGACCGAAACCGCCGAGGATGACGTTGAAGAACGAACGGTTCATCGCGCGGCACATGATGTAGGACAGGATCGCGCCCGAAGAACCCACCAGCGAGCCGGCGATGATCAGCATCGAGTTGTTCAGCGAAAAGCCGATGCCCGCCGCCGCCCAGCCGGAGTAGCTGTTCAGCATCGACACCACGACCGGCATGTCGGCGCCGCCGATCGGGATGATGATCAGCACGCCCAGCACAAACGCGATGGCGAGCATCGCCCAGAACGGTGCCCACGCCTGCGTGAACACGAACCACAGGCCGAAGGCGAGCATCGCCAGCGCCAGCGCCAGATTCAGCATGTGCTGGCCCGGAAAGACGACCGGTGCGCTGCGGAACACGCGCAGCTTGTACTTGCCCGCCAGCTTGCCGAATGCGATCACCGAGCCGGAAAACGTGATCGCGCCGACGAAGGCGCCGATGAACAGCTCGACGCGGTTGCCGGCGGGGATCGCGCCGCCGCGCTCGACGATGCCGAAGGCCCACGGCTCGGCGACGGTGGCGATCGCGATGAACACCGCGGCCAGACCGACCATCGAGTGCATGAAGGCGACCATCTCGGGCATCTTGGTCATCTCGACACGGAACGCGATCGTCGTTCCAACCGCGCCGCCGACGACCATGCCAAGCAGGATCCAGCCCATGCCGGCGGTGGCGATGTCGGCCCGCACCTTGTAGACGAGCGCCACCGTGGTGAAGATCGCGATCGCCATGCCGACCATGCCGAACACGTTGCCCGCGCGCGAGGTCGTCGGATGCGACAGGCCCTTCAACGCCTGGATGAAGCAGACCGACGCGACGAGATACAGCAGGATGACGACGTTGAGGCTGAGGGTCATGGTTCAGCCTCCGCGTCCGCGCGCAGCGCGTGTCATTCCGGCCCCCGATCGCGGTCGAGGGCAGGCTCCGGCGGGAATCCGGCGTCTTTGAAACGAACGCCACCGGGTCCCCGCTTTCGCGGGGACGAGGCCAGTCCGGATGGCGAGCGTCATTTCTTTTCCCCCTTCGGTTCTTTCTTCTTGAACATCTCGAGCATCCTGCGCGTGACCAGAAATCCGCCGAACACGTTGACCGCCGCGAGCGCGACCGCGAGCACGCCCATGCCCTTGCCGAGCGTGGTTTCGGTCATGGCGGCAGCCAGCATGCCGCCGACGATGATGATCGCGGAGATCGCGTTGGTCACGCTCATCAGCGGCGTGTGCAGCGCCGGCGTGACGTTCCACACGACGTGGTAGCCGACGTAGATCGCCAGCACGAAGATGATCAGGTTGATGACGGTCGGACTGACGGTTTCCAAGGCAGCCTCCTACAGTGTTGCCAGTTCTTCGGCGATGCGTCGAACGATCGTCGCGGCCGGCTCGGCGCGCGCCAGCCCCGCCGCCTGCCCCGCCCACAGCGACACGTACTCGGCCTTGCCCTGCGCGTTGGCGGCGGCGCGGATGTCCTGCGTCAGGCGGTTCTGGATCGGGTATTCGGGAATGTCGCCCGCGGCGTCGATCTCGCGCATGAAGCGGTTGACGACACCGCGCGCCGGGCGGCCGCTGAATGCGCGCGTCAGCCGGGTGCCGGTGTCCTCGACGCCGGCGAGCGCAGCTTTGTACGCGTCCGACGCGCCGCACTCGGGCGAGCGCAGCAGCGCACTGCCGAGCTGAACGCCGCTGGCGCCGAGCAGCAGCGCGGCGGCGGCCTGCTGCGCGCTCATGACGCCGCCGGCGGCGATCAGCGGCGCATCGACCGCCGCGGCGGCCTGCGGCAGCAGCGCGAACAACCCCACCTGCGCCTGCTCCGAGGGCAGCGCGAAAGTGGCGCGATGCCCGCCCGCTTCGAGTCCCGAGGCGACGACCGCATCGCAGCCGAGTTCGGCGAGCAGCTTCGCTTCGCGCACGCAGGTGGCCGTGCCGATGACCTTCGCACCCTGCGCGTGCAGCGCGGCGATGCGGCCGCGGTCGAGCGCGCCGAAGGTGAACGAGAACACCGGCACGCGCGCGGCCAGCACGGCGTCGAACTGCTGCGCGAAGTCGGGCGCGAAGCTCGTCGGCGTCGGCAACGGCGGCAGGCCCAGTTCGGCGCGGTACGTTGCGAGCCGCGCCTGCATCGACTCGATCTGTCGCGCATCGGGCGCGGGCTGCGGCGTGACGAACAGATTGACCGCGAACGGCCCGCCGGTCAGTGCGCGGATGCGCGCGATGGCCGCCTCGATCTGCGCCGGCGTCATCATCCCGCAGCCGATCGAGCCCAGCCCGCCGGCGTTCGACACCGCCGCGGCCAGCTCCGGCGTGTTCACGCCCGCCATCGGCCCGCCGACGATCGCGTGCTCGGTGCCGAGCAGCGACGTCAGCCGCGCGGCGCGCCGGCGGATCAGATCGCTCGCCTTCACGTCGCGCGGCCCTCGCATGTGCGCGCGTCGAACCGGGACCCGGCCTGCGTCGGGTCCGCACCCGCGAGCCTATGGGCTGCGCTCACCCGTTCTTGCGCCGGATCTCGCCGTTCATGCACAGCAGACACGCGGCGACGATGTCGTCGTCCAGGTTGACCGTGAACCTGCCGTCCTTGTCGAAGACGAGCTTGAGGAAGTCCAGCACGTTGCGCGCATACAGCGCCGAGCTGTCGGCCGGCACCAGCGCGGGCAGGTTCGGCTGGCCGATGATGTGCACACCGTACTTGGTCACGGTCTTGCCGAGTTCGGACAGCGCGCAGTTGCCGCCCTGCTCGACCGCCATGTCGAGGATCACCGATCCGGGCCGCATGCTCCTGACCATCTCCTCGCTCACCAGCGCCGGCGCCTTGCGCCCGGGGATCAGCGCGGTGGTGATCACGATGTCGGCGGCGGCGACGCGCCTGGCCACTTCGGCAGCCTGCCGCTTCATCCAGCTCTCCGGCATCGGCCGCGCGTAGCCTCCTACGCCCTGCGCGATCTCGCGCTCCTCGTCGGTTTCGTACGGGACGTCGATGAACTTGGCGCCGAGCGACTCGACCTGCTCCTTCACCGCCGGGCGTACGTCGCTCGCCTCGATCACCGCGCCGAGCCGCTTGGCGGTGGCGATCGCCTGCAGCCCCGCCACGCCGGCGCCGAGGACCACCACGCGCGCCGCCTTGATCGTGCCGGCCGCGGTCATCAGCATCGGCATCAGCCGGCCGTACGTGTTGGCCGCCAGGATCACGGCCTTGTAGCCGGCGATGTTGGCCTGCGAGGACAGCACGTCCATGCTTTGCGCGCGCGTGGTGCGCGGTGCGGCTTCGAGCGCAAAGGCCGTCAGCCCCGCGGCGTTCAGCGCGGCGATGCCTTCGTCATTGAACGGCTCGAGCATGCCGATGAGTGCCGCGCCTTTATTCATCAACGCGAGCTGCTGCGGCTCGGGTCGCCGCACAGTTAGCACAATTTCGGCGCCGAAGGCGTCGGCTGCGGTGCCGATGGTCGCGCCGGCGGCGACGTACATCTCGTCGGTCTGGCTCGCGCCGGTGCCCGCGCCGGACTGCACGACGACCGTGTGTTTGCCGGCGACGAGCTTCTTGACCGTCTCGGCGGTGGCGGCCACGCGGGTCTCGCCCGGGCGTGTTTCGGCCGGTACTCCGATTCTCATCTGGGATGCTCCCCCGCTTCTTGTTGCCGCTGGCTGCGGCCTTCATGCAATGGGCTGGCGGCTGCCTGCGCATATTATCCCGGTTGCCCAAAATGCCGCGCCCGCCTGCCGGCGCGCGATCCTAAACCGTCGCTCATGTCCATCGTCTGGAAACCTGCGGTCACGGTGGCCGCGATCGTCGAGCGCGAGCGACGCTTTCTGCTGGTCGAGGAGCGCACGCGCGACGGCGTTCGCATCAACCAGCCGGCCGGACACCTCGATCCGGGCGAGTCGCTCGTCGCCGGCTGTGCGCGCGAGACGCTCGAGGAAACGGCGCATCCGTTTGTGCCGACACAGTTGCTCGGCGTCTACCTATTCCGCCAGACGAGCGGCGCCGACGCGGGCGACGACGTGACCTATCTGCGCTTCGCGTTCGTGGGCGAGCTCGGCGAACGCATTGCCGGCCGCGCGCTCGATGCCGGCATCCTGCGCGTGCTGTGGCTCACGGTGGACGAACTGCGCGCCCGCGCCCACGAGCATCGCAGCCCGCTGGTGATGAGGTGCGTCGAGGACTACCTGCGCGGGCAGCGCTACCCGATCGAGCTGCTGTACACGCACCCGTCGGTGACGGGCGAGGTGCGATGACCGCATGCATGACTGCGGGTTTCCCGATCGCGTGACACTGCCCCGCTGCGATTCCGTTTCGCCCCTGCGGGCGCCGGTTCCGTCATCATCCCGAGCAGCGCGAGGACTCTCGGCGGCCGGGCGCAGCGGCGTCGCGGCTCACATCGTTCCGTCATCCCGAGCGAAGCGAGGGATCTCGGCGTTGCGAGAGATGGGGATTCCTCGCCTTCGGCGCGGAATGACGAGAAAAGAGCGGCGCGGAATGACGAGAAAGGGCAGGTTCGGAACGACGAGAAAGGCCGGCACGGATGGACAAGAAGCGGGCGACTTGAAGTCAGGGGCGTGCGATCGTAGGGGCCGGCAGTCATCCCGAGCGAAGCGAGGGATCTCGGCGTCGAGCGGGTGAGATTCCTCGCCTTCGGCTCGGAATGACGAGAAAGGGCTGGATCGAGATGACGAGGAAGGGCCGGGTCGAGATGACGAGGAAGGGCCGGGTCGAGATGACGAGGAAGGGCCGGGTCGAGATGACGAGGAAGGGCCGGATCAAAATGGCGAGGAAAGGGCGGCTCGGATGGACAAGGAACGGGCGCCTCGAAGACAGGGGCGCGCGCTCGGAAGGACAGCCTGCGGTCATCCCGAGCAGCGCGAGGGATCTCGGCGTTGCGAGCGGGTGAGATTCCTCGCCTTCGGCTCGGAATGACGAAGGGTGGCTGGCTCGGAGTGACGATGGGTGAGGGACGGGCACGCCGGGCGGTCGGAACGTGTCACGCAGATTCGTAATGCTCAGTATGTCCATGGCTGCGCTCTTCGAAAAAGGTTCGCCGGGAAGGATGCCGTTCTGTGCCAAGCGTGAAGTCATCCGCCCGGCCCCCGTTTGCGAAACGGAGGTGCGGTGAAGCCGCGCGTCGTCGTTGGCCTTTCGGGCGGCGTGGACTCCTCCGTCGCCGCGTATCTGCTCAAGCAGCAGGGCTTCGAGGTCGTCGGCCTGTTCATGAAGAACTGGGAGGACGACGATGACGACGAGTACTGCTCGACGCGGCAGGACTGGATCGACGCGGCCTCTGCGGCCGACGTGCTGGGCATCGATCTGGAAGCGGTGAACTTCGCCGCCGAATACCGGGAGCGCGTGTTCGCCGAGTTCCTGCGCGAGTACTCGGCTGGCCGCACGCCCAATCCTGACGTGCTGTGCAACGCGGAGATCAAATTCAAGGCGTTCCTTGATCACGCACTGCGGCTCGGCGCCGAACGCATCGCCACCGGCCACTACGCGCGCGTGCGCCTGGTCACCGGCGGCGAGCGCATCGCACACGACGCGCAGTGCGCGCAAACGCATGCTGCCGGCGACCGTTACGAGCTGCTGCGCGGGCTCGACCCGAACAAGGACCAGAGCTACTTCCTGCACCGGCTGAATCAGGCGCAGCTCGCGAAGACGTTGTTCCCGGTGGGGCATCTGCGCAAGAGCCAGGTGCGCGAGATCGCGCGCTCGATCGGATTGCCGAACGCGGCCAAGCGCGACTCGACCGGCATCTGCTTCATCGGCGAGCGGCCCTTCCGCGCGTTCCTCAATCGCTACCTGCCGATGCAGCCGGGACCGATCAGAACACCCGACGGCCGCACCATTGGCGAACACGTCGGGCTCGCCTTCTACACGATCGGCCAGCGCAAGGGCATCGGCGTGGGCGGAACGAAAGGCGGCTCGGGCGAGCCGTGGTTCGTCGCGCGCAAGGACATCGGGACCAATACCCTATGGGTCGTGCAGGGCCACGATCATCCGTGGCTGCTGTGCGATCGATTGCGGGCAGCCGATGCGTCGTGGATCGCGGGTGAACCGCCCGCTGTCGGCGCGCGTCTGACGGCGAAGACGCGCTACCGACAGGCCGACGCGGCATGCACGGTCACGCGCGCCGAGGGCGACACCTTCGAGCTCGCATTTGACGAGCCGCAATGGGCCGTGACACCGGGGCAATCGGCCGTGCTCTACCAAGGCGAAGTTAGTCTCGGCGGTGGAGTGATCGCGGAGACGGCGGACACTAGACTGCCTCGCAGTGAAGCCCTTGCGGGAGTGCCGTCATGAACCGACTCGCCCTGCTGTTCGCGTGTGCGCTGAGTGCGGCCGCGGCCGTGACCGCAGCCGGCTGTTCCGGCGGCAACGACTCCGCAACCACCGTGCAGCCGCCCGCGCCCGCTCCGGCACCGCCGCCTCCGCCGCCAGGGGGTGCGGTCGTGCCGACGCTGGCGCGCTCGGTGTTCATGTCGGGGTTGAGCAGTCCGTGGGACATGGCGTTCCTGCCGGACGGAACCATGTTCTTCACCGAGAAGTGCCGCGGTCTGTCGGTGCGGCTGCCCAACGGCACGGTCAACCGGCTGCTCGGCATGAGCGGATCATCCGGGTATGCGAGCACGGCAGGCGACTTGTTCTGCCTCGGTCAGAGCGGCATGCACGGGGTGACCATTGACCCCGACTTCGCGAACAACCGCTACGTGTACGTGTACTCGGCTTCGAACCTCAGCACGAACCCGCGCACCAACCGCGTGCTGCGCTTGACCGTCAACGGTGCGCTGACCGGGGTGTCGAACCGCACCGATATCGTCACTGACATCGCATTCAAAGACGCCGCTAACGGCGTGGGCGGCGCCGGCGCGCACAGCGGCGGCCGCATCCGTTTCGGCCCCGATGGCTTCCTGTACATCACGACCGGTGACAACCACAACGCCACGCTGCCACAGGATCCGCAGCGCCTCGGCGGCAAAGTGCTGCGCGTGGATCGCAATGGCGGAGCCGCGCCCGGCAACAATGCGCCCGCGGGATTCGATCCGCGCGTCTACACCTACGGCCATCGCAATGTGCAGGGGATCGCTTTTCGTCCCGGTACGGGCCAGGCGTTCACCTCCGAACACGGCCCGAACCACAGCGACGAAGTCACGCCGCTGGTCCCTGGTGGCAACGGCGGCTGGGATCCGCAGAATCGACCGGGGCTCAACTGCCCGGACAACTACTGCGGCTATGCGGGCAACACGAGCACGATGCCGATGACCGATACGGCCCGCTTTCCAAACGCGATGCGGCCGAGTTGGACCAACGGCAACGCTTCGCAGGGCATGGGCCCAAGCACGTTCCTCAGCGGCGCGCAGTGGAAGGCCTGGGACGGCCGGCTGGCGGTCGGCATCATGGGCGGCCAGCGGCTGGAGATCCTCGAGCTGGACGCCACCGGCATGACCACCGGAACGACCAACCTGACGAGCGCGCCCTACAACCTCCCCGCCGCGCGCTACCGCTCGCTCGTACAAGGCCCCGACGGCGCGCTCTATATCGCCACCGACGCCGGCGAGATCTGGCGGGTCGTGCCGAACTGACGCGCACTCGCGCACGGTATCCGGTCGGGGTGCGATCCCGGCTGCAACGCAGCCGGCCATGCCTTCCACATCGGACGCGCAACCGTTGACCCCGCAGGAGCGGGCGCTCGTCAATCCGCGCGTGCGTCTGACACCGCGCGAGCAACTCGCGCTGCGCGCCGCGTTCACCGAAGCCTTGCCGGCAGGGGCGGTGGTCTTTCTGTACGGATCGCGCACGGACCGCAACGCCGCGGGCGGCGACATCGATCTACTCATCCATGTTCCGGGCATCGACTTCGACGCCGAGCTGAAGCTCGAACGCCGTTTGCGCGCAGCGCTCGAGGCGCGCCTGGGCGAGCGCAAGATCGACCTTCTTTTCACGCCCACCCTGTCGAAGTCGGCCAAGCCGTTCGTCCGTTTGGCGGCGCACGGAGCGATCAGACTCTACCCATCAGCGAGCCAAGGCGCGAACTGCTGCGAGGCCTGCTGCGCGACCGC